>CAMZBA010000023.1 GCA_947304395.1 uncultured Candidatus Saccharibacteria bacterium | reverse complement strand
TGTAGAACTACGCGTTCGGTTTCGCTATAACAGGTCGACAATGTCATGATGTGATCTGCGCCCGTAACGTTAGTGTGGAAATTGAACGAGCTACGCTTCATGAGCATATTTGTAAATTTTTGAAATTCCTCGTCGCTCAAGAAGCTGGTTTGGATGTAATCGCTAGTGGTCGGAATATGGTAGACACTAAAAACCTGCCATAGCGCATTTTCATGTTCATTTGAAGTGCGGACGGTATAGTTGCTGGCATTATTAAGCCATCCACTAGTGAGGATATTCCGCAAAGTGCCAAACATAGTACCATCAATGCGGCCGTGTGCATAAAAAATCATATTCTTATCATTACCATCAACGCTATTGCGGAAATCTGCAAATACCCAACCAGCCTCATTGTAGCTTCGGTCGAAGGTGTGATTTAGGTAAAAATCATTGTTCGTAGTTTGAACTACGGGATAATTGATATTAGTGCCACTCACCGAAATCCAACTCACGGTCTCACTATTCTTTTGTTTGAGTTCGGTAAAGTCAACATCAATCAACTTCATTTTTATATAGTCCCAATATGGTCCAGTCTTTGGGTCGGGCTTTTCTTGTTTGACTACTTCGGTTTTCTGATCGTCTTCTTTTTCGGCAACTTCGGCAATGGTTTGGATCTCTTTTTCTTGGCTTTTTGTGCGATCGGAATCAATTTTCCACTCGATTATCTTATAAGTCGATACGACGATTCCTACTACGCAAACTAACGCCAACAAACAGCTGAGGCACAGTTTGACTCGAGACTTCACCTTCCGAATTTTCATAAGCTCTATTATAGCATACGCCGTAATCGGCCAGACCCCCTTGTAAAAAGGGTAAAAATATAGTAAACTAGGTCCAAAGTAATATATCAAAGAAGGAGCATTTTTACATGCCTGAACCGAAAAAACAGAGCAGCCCTCGCAAGACCGGCCTTCGCCGCAGTCATTTGCGCTTGAAGCTCGCTCGTAGCGTGAATAAGCATTCACCAGTTAAAGCTTTCGAAACCGCAAAGAAGACCCCAAATCTCAAACTTAAAACTTGTGGCAAATGCGGCAAAAAGAATTGCGACTGCAAAGATTGTAACTGCAAGAATTGCAAAGCCAAAAAAGATAGCAAGAAGACAAAATAAAAAGGGAGGCAAAATAAGGTGGCAAGCAATCGACATCTCGGCAGAATAATATCACTTCAAAGTTTGTATGAGTACGAATTTAGAAGCAAGGCGGGCGACGCCACGGCCGACATCGATAGTATCGTCGCGAAGAACATCGAGCCATACGCCAAAGCTCTTGGCGACGTGGATTTCGTCCATGATTTGACGCACGGTGTTTTTGATGAAATGGAACAACTCGATAAAGAGTTGCAACCAATGGCGCCAGAATGGCCAATTTCTAGTATTTCCTCAATCGACCGTAATGTCTTGAGGATTGGCCTTTTTGAACTTACGCGCCGTAAAGACCAAGTGCCTCCGAAGGTAGCGATTAATGAAGCCGTAGAGCTCGCAAAGGCCTTCGGCTCCGACAATTCGTCCAAATTCATTAATGGCGTACTTGGTACTGCTTACCGTAATATCGGGGGAGAGGATAATAAAAAGCATGCAGAATCAGAAAAGTCCAAAGGCGAAACAGCTGCAGCGCAAACCGAACCAGAAGAGGGCGGCGAAAAAACCGAGGACTAAAAACGTCGCCGCAAAGACGACGTCAAAAAAGAAAACCCAAAACACGCAAGTTAGCCATCGCAATGGCTTTAAGATTCCAGAAGCTCTTCCCACGGAGCTTTACAAGGAGCCAAAACTAGAGAAATTGCGACAAGTAGTCTTGCGCAAAAAACCAGAGATCAAAGAAATCGTGCGCGAGCCGACTGCTGGCGGGATTGTTTTTCGCATGACGCCAGATCAGCGCGATATTGAGATCTTACTTATTCAAGACAGTAAGAATCGTTGGACCATCCCGAAAGGCCACATCGAACCAGGCGAGACCGCTAAGCAAACCGCCGTGCGCGAGATCGGTGAAGAGTCAGGGCTAAAAAATGTCGACGTACTGGCTTGGTTGGGCAAGATACACTTCAAGTATCGCCGTCTCGAAAAACTCGTATTAATGACAACGCAAGTTTATCTCGTGCAATCATTAGACAAGAATGAGCGTCCTACTAAAGAAAAGTGGATGAATGGCATTCGTTGGTTTAGTTTTTCGGAAGCGCTCGATGCGATAGAATATGCAGATATTGAGAAGCTTATGCTTATTGCTAAGCGAAAAATACGAAGTGGGGATTACTAATTAAATGAACAAAGAACAAATTGATACATACCGCGAATTTGCCAAAAACAAGTTAAATATCGAGTTCGCGGATATAAATTTGCTGATTACGGCACTCACGCATCGTTCATATGTTAATGAACATAAGAAAACCGTAGTAGAGCATAACGAACGCCTAGAATTCCTTGGCGATGCTGTCTTGGAACTAGTCACCTCGGACTTTCTATTTCGTAACTATGACCAGCCAGAAGGCATTATGACTAGCTGGCGTGCGGCCTTAGTTAATACGGAATCGAATGCGGCAAGCGGTGAAAAGCTTGGCTATGGCCCACTCGTGCGCTTAAGTAAGGGCGAAAAGCATGGCTCGGAGCGCGCGCATCATGTCATTATGGCGGACTGCTACGAGGCAATTATCGGCGCAATCTATCTAGATAAAGGCTACAAAGCGGCCGAGAAATTCATCCAAGATAACACTCTTGTTAAAATCGACGAAATCCTTGAGTCGGAATCTTGGCGCGACTCAAAATCCTATTTACAAGAACTTGCGCAACGCATCGATGGTGTTACGCCGGTTTATCGCGTCATGAAAGAGGAGGGGCCTGACCACGATAAAACCTTTACTCTTGGCGTATATATTAACGACCATCTCAAGGCGACCGCAATCGGTCATAGCAAGCAAGAAGCGCAAGTGAAAGCGGCCGGAGAAGCTATCCGCAAGTATAAAAAAGAACATCCGAAGGAAACAAAGACTGAATACAAAAAGCGCTAATCTATAACAGAGAAACCCCGCCAAAAAGGCGGGGTTTAGCAACAAAAGGCGCCATCGGTGAATTTAGCAAATAACACCGTAAAAGATGTTACAACCCTTCTCGAAACCATAAGCAGTTGACTTTTTAAAGAAAATGTGCTATAATGCAATCATGACACACAAAATGTCATAGCAAATTAAAAAAAGACGAAGGGGGAAAACGATGAAAAAATATGAAATTACCGATATCACCGCCACCGTATGTGAGTATGGCTACGAGCTTGACGGAAAATTTGTGGAACCCGAAGAGCGTGGCCCTCAGTTCTACGGTATGAACTATCCTGTCCTGGCAGCCGGCGACGGAGACTATATGGGCGTAGTAGTACGTCGCATTAAGGCTCTGTGCGACATGCCGGAGATCGGCGTCAAAGCTGGCGATCTTGGCGGCTACATCGAAGATGGAAGCAACCTGTCGCAGTGCGGAAAGTGCTGGATCCACGACGATGCTGTCGTATACAATGGCGGCAAAGTCTGCGGGGACGCCCAGGTTCGCGATTCCGCCGTAATCAACGGTGGCACCGTCGGCTCAAACGCCGTGGTGTCCGATAAAGCCTATGTGCTTGACACCGATATCGGAAGTGATGCTAACATCGGCGGTTCCGCAACTACATATCGCGGTCACGTGAGCAGCTCCATGCTCACAGGTGACGCATTTGCCGTAAGCGACTACAACCAGGGCCGTCTGGAGGGACGCAATATCACGACTGGAGTAGTGCACTACTAAGCGCCACTCGAGTCGGCAACAACATCGCATTCTCCTTCTCTTTCCTAACGCTCCACTGGCCTTTAGGCTACGTGGAGCTTTTTTGTGATGTAAAACCACTGGCTAGGCCAGTGGTTCTGTTTAGGTTTACC
>CAMZBA010000022.1 GCA_947304395.1 uncultured Candidatus Saccharibacteria bacterium | reverse complement strand
GAATAGCCACTAGCACCTCAAGCTAGCGTGTCTACCAATTCCACCACGGGCGCATAATACCAAGATTATATCACATCTTCTCTACTCTGCCAAATATTTCACTAACTATTTCTAGCTAAGGTGTCATATTTACGCTAGCTTTACGACTAGCCCAATTCTGTATTTCACTGAAACGATCTAGTGCATCTGTCAATTCGCTGTTTTCGGAATAAATATGCACATTTGCCATATGGCTGTAAATCATCGTCGACTGATAGAGGCCGATTGAAGGCACATCACGCGCCCATAGCTTTAAGAACGATTCATATTTTGTTTTACGCATTTTTGCACTCGCCGTCATACGCGCCGAAATCAAAGCATCGTCTGCCAAGCTATTACTATAGTTGCTCAAATTCCAACCCGTTTCGCCAGCTTGCAACGAGCTATAATATACAAACGGATCCGCACTAACCCCTAAGTCCACCTCGTAAATCAAGATGTCATAATCTCGCGGTCTCACTACGGCCGAAAAGAAATCCGACGACGCCTTCGACTCGTCATAGATATTCAACACAATCTCAAAACCTATCTTTTTCAACTCCTCGCCAAAACGCTCCGCTACACCCGTAAGAACATCGCGTTGCGGAACGGAAATATTTAGAGTTACAGCCTTGCCTGTCTTGTCTACTATCTTATCTTCTTCATATTTTAGTCCAGCGTCTACTATTAATTTCTTTGCCGCATCCAAATCATACTCTGCGAGTTCCGGCATTTTCAAATCTTCTTGCCTTTGCAATATTGGATAATCCATAATCTGCGAGTCATCAATATTTTCGCGTACCTTCTTCATATCTACGCCTCGCTGAATAGCCTGACGAATCTTAACATTACTCAAATTACTACTAGTCGTATTCAAAAACGCAAAGGCTCCACCATTAATTAGCGTATTATTGCGCACAATTGAACCCGGCAGATCTTCCGCCTCGCTCTTGCTAAGTTCTGCCGTCGCAATCACATCCGCATTGCTTATCGCATCTTTAATCTGCTGCACATTTTCATAAGTTTTTAGGGTAAAATTATCTAACTTTGTCGTTTTTTTGAAGTATTTTTCATTACGATTCAAATAAACCGTCTGTAGGCTCGCATTGGTAGCATTTGCCGCCTGCAAAGCATTCAGCACAAATGGCCCCGAGCCAACCGGGTGTGTCGAAAAGTCGCTTTCATAAACCAAAGCTGGCGAAATATCGCCCAAAATATGTTTTGGTACAATTGGAAATTCCAGACTATCTGAAAAATCCGCATACGACGACGGTAGGGTGAAAATCACCGTCAAATCGTCCTTTTTCTTTATCTTTACGTTTGCAAAATCTACCGAAATCGTCGTCTTTGCCGTAGTATCTGCAATTAAATCAATCGTATAAATAACGTCATCCGCCTTAATCTGTTCTCCATCCGACCAGCGCAAATCATTACGTAGTTTTACCGTCCAAACGCGCCTAGCATCATCTGCCGTAATTTTATCCGCTAATTCATTCTTTAGATGACCAGTCGAGTCTGGCGCCACCAAGTTGGCAAACAACAATCGCGCCAAGGTCTTTTCTGAACTCGTAGTAGCATAGAGCGGATTCATAGAATTAATCTTCCCAAGCGTCGCCTCGCTAAACTCGCCACCTTTCACGAAGGCCTCCGTCTCGAAAGATTCGCCATACCAGTTATTTTGAGCTACGGCTAGCAAAAACACTATCAAGACCAATAGCACCCATTCCGCAACCCATATACGTACCTCTCGGATATTCTCTAAACGGCGTACAAAACGCTCATTAAAGTGCTTTCCGGCACGCTCATTAAACTCGTTAGCCGCCAGAACAACCCTACGGCCAACTCTTTCCTTACTGCGCCCACTCTTTTGCTGTTTTTTGTTCATTTATTAAACGATTAGAATTGCTAAAATCGACAATACAAATACCACGACAAACACAATCGTCGCGTTAAATAGTGATTTCTCTAGACCGCGACGCTCAGTATTAAGCTCGCCCGACCCGCCAAAACCAGCACCAAGCGATGCTCCACGCTGCTGTAATAAAATCAGCAGAATCAACAGAATTGCTGACACAAAGATCATAACATTTAGAAACACACCAATATCCATAGGTCTATTTTACACTAGGCACCGCTATATTGACAAGGAAGTTTATGCAGGAAATCAAGAGACAGCTACAAATCGCACCGCCAAAAGTCATCGTCACGCCCGGAATCAGTAGTATTGTTAAACCAACCATCGCAGCATTAACAATAATCGTGAATAACCCCAAGGTTAAGAATATTAGCGGTAAAGATATTATCTTCGCAATTGGCTTCACGATAGAATTTACAAGTGAAAAAATTAGCCCAGCAGACAAATACAGCCAAAAAGACGTCTGCATCCACTCTGCTCCGCTCTTAAACCCTCCAAAGCAATTAATACAGATATACATCGCTACACTCGATACCGCCCATCGAACTAAAAATATAGTTAGTTGTTTCTTCTTCATATAATTATTTTAGCACCCTCAAAGAATCGATTAGTTTGTCGATGACCGGTCTCATCGAGTTAGCAATCGATTCATTATCAATCTCATTGAAAGGAATCCACTTTACGCCTTTTGATTCGTCTTTTCTGAAAGCAAGTGGAGCCTTATCGTCTGCCTCCATAAGATAAAAAACATCAAAATGTAAATGCGATGATACATATTTCCCATTCTTCACATGCCCCGCTACTGGATTCACCGTCAGCAAAAAAGGCTTTTTGTCTATTATGCTCGTTACCAAACCTGTTTCTTCCTTCGCCTCGCGCATCGCCACTGATAAAAGATCCTTTTCGCCATCAGCATGACCACCAGGGTGCGCCCAACCATCACCTATAGTATGATAAACAGCCAACATCTTCGTTCTATCCTTGTTGACTATAAACGAAGAGGCTGTGAAATGGCCCAAGGTATTATCTCTCGTCAAAACATCATCAAAGCTATCAATAAATCTCAGTATCTGCTGCTTATCTTTTTCTTCCCGAGCATCACGCGGAACATAGCTTTCAATTTTTTTTCTAATTGATACTTTCGTAGCCCTCATGACACTTCTTTCTTTAGCCTCTCCAGCAAAAATAATCTATCCGCATGGATGCAGGTCGGATTATCTGCGCGTCTCACCATCTCGATCACTTCATCGATATCAAACCACTTTACCTCTGTTAGCTCTTCTTCCTGGATTTTAAAAAAGCTCTCGCCCTCATTGCATATCACGTAGAAGTATCTCGCAATGTGCGAATTAGCCTCCTGCCGCCTAAGTAATCCATTCTCCATCATAACAAGATCGGCTGTTGGCAAATCTAGGCTAAGTTCTTCTTTTAATTCTCTACAGGCCGCCACATCAACCTCTTCGCCGCTCATCACATGTCCCGCACAAGGCGCCCATTTATTTGGGCTATACCTCTTGCTCGCAGATCTCTTTTCTAGCAATAGTTGCCCATTTTTATTGACTACATAAACTGTCACTTCCCAGTGCAACTTATTCAAATCATGAGCCGTCTCCCTATCCAAAATTTCGCCAGTTTTATTACCATACTCGTCGACAATATCAAGATATTCCATCGCTCACCTCAACGCATCCTTACGTTTTAATAATGTGTGATACTGAATCGCGAAACGATGACTCTCCTCATCGATTCGCGCTATCAGTTTTGCAATGTGGCCATCTTTTGCCAACTCTACCATCCGGTAATCCTCATCTCCCTCTGGAATCACAATTCGCACGCGCGCGTTCTTGCTATGATCGCCACTTTTGTCGCGCCCAATGATTGGTATTTTTGCTTTTGTTACAATTTCTCGCACTGCCGATATTTGCCCAACCGATCCGTCCAAAATAATCAAATCTGGCGTTCCCCAATCGTTAAGATGGTTCAGGCGTCGCGTAATTACTTCCCGCATACTTTCTGGGTCATTGTTCTGTTGCTTTCGTAGCTTAAAGCGTCGATATTTTGTCCGATCCGCGGCTCCATTAATAAAACACACCATCGACCCCGTCACGTTCTTACCAGATTGATGACTAATATCATAGCCCTCGATTCGAACCGGCGGTTTGTTCATCTTTAATATATCTTGCAATTCTTCCAGTGCTTTATCTGAGGAAATATCCAACAACTCCTTATCCGAAAACACAATCTTCGTCCCCAACCCCTTCAGGCCAAAGAACTGATTGCGATACTCGGCCGCCTTCTCGTAGTCCCCCTTCTCCGCCGCCTCATACATCAGCTTTTCAATGTCGCGCACCAACTTCTTTCGATTGCCCTTTAGATAGCTAATCATATGCCTCAACGAATGCTTATAGTCGCGCGCTGTCGTCTTTCCTACCTCAATTCCCGGCGTAAGGCCCAAATCCGTGTTTAATGTTTTTCTGCCATTATACGGCTTATCGTAATAAGG
>CAMZBA010000021.1 GCA_947304395.1 uncultured Candidatus Saccharibacteria bacterium | reverse complement strand
GATGCTCTTCGTCATGATGCTCCCCTTTTGACTCATCATGGGATTCTTCAGAATGCTCTTCAGGCTTTTCTTCTTCCTTTGGAGCTTCGTCATGATGCTCTTCGTCATGATGCTCTTCGTCATGATGCTCCCCTTTTGACTCATCATGGGATTCTTCAGAATGTTCTTCGGGCTTTTCTTCTTCCTTTGGAGCTGGGGTCGAGAATAATGACTCTGGGGCGGCTACTGGCTCACCGTTCTCGGCAGCTTTGTACTCCTCATCGGCGCGTTGTTCTTCGGCCTTCTTAGCTAATTCATCAGCTTGGCGCTCTTCGGCTAGCTTTTGTTTTTCTTCCTCAGAAACATTTTGCACAGTACCAGCACTTGGATCGGAAAAGAGGGAATGCATCTCCTCTTCGCTACGACTATCTACAATTTCTTCTGGTTCTTCTTCTTTTTTGGCTGGTTCTTCTGGAGCTTTAATATTGTCATGCGTTGAAAGATCATTCACTGCTGTTGTATTGCCACCACCAAAGGAACTAAAATCTGTTATCTTTTGTTCTTCCTCCTCTTGTAGAGGCGGATTGAAGATCTGTTCCTGCATGGCCATCATATGCTCGAAAGAATCGCTTTTACCAAAATTGGTCTCTTCTTTCTTTGCCGACTGGTCGTTGGAATCGTTCATTTATTTTACTCACCCTTTTATATAATATGCTATACTAATATTAACATAAACGGAATGAGAATGACAAACATGCCTACAAAAAAGTCTCAAAAATCTGCAAAACCTGCAGTCAAAAAGGATGATAAAGTTACGCGCTACTTGCGCGCCTCGGGTATTATAATGGTGGTTTCGAGTGTCTTTATGGTCACTTTGCCATTAATATATTCCGAACTCTATAATTTAATGGTCTCCGAAGCCGGTATGGCTCCTGTGGGCTGGCTAATGAAGGGCGCTATTATTGCTGGCGTCATTATTGCGTTGCTGTATTGTCTATTAGGTGTTTTTGTATTCCGTGCTGGCGAGCATAATACTCGTCTCGCAAGCGGTATGAGCGTTTTTAACTCCGCTATGGCAGTTTTGGCTATTGCGGCAGTAGTGCTTATTTTCCTACCAGTGCCGGAAGCGACATTTGAATATATGGTTTCATATCTAACATCATCTAATGCACAAGCGGGCGTATTCCCGATGTTTGTCGTTATGCTGATGGATGCTGCATTACTCGTGGGTATGGTTTGCTCGGTGGCCGTACTCG
The DNA here is from genome assembly GCA_947304395.1 of uncultured Candidatus Saccharibacteria bacterium. Lineage (GTDB taxonomy): Bacteria > Patescibacteriota > Saccharimonadia > Saccharimonadales > Saccharimonadaceae > UBA2834. The sequence goes on along the minus strand of CAMZBA010000021.1, from coordinate 3,236 downwards.
ATGATATGTGCCTGGTCCGCACCAAGAAGAAATAGTTCAAAAACAAACATTAAACCGGCCCCAACTAGGCCGGTTTTTTGACAAGCATAAGCAAAAATGCTACAATGAACCCATAACAACAAGAGAAAAACAAACATGAAAAAACTAAAATATATCGTGATGGCCATTTTAGCCTGTTTTGTACTGGCGCCATCCACTTTTGCCACAAGTGAAGAGGGTGAAACTCGTGCTAGCGGCTCTGTTAGCATTACTTCAATTACCGAAGTCAGCAAAACCGACGGCGTCGTGATAAATTCTGACCCCACTTTTAGTGGTCTCGACATGAGTTTTAATGTTTCTTTCTTGGAATATTCTGATCATATCGAGTATGAAGCGACCGTCCAAAATACTACCAATGCGGACTATATCATTTCCGATGAGACTGCTTTTAGTCCAAACGATTATCTAACCTACACCTATCAAGTTGATAATCCGACCCTCAAAGCACACGGCGAATCAAAAGTGCGTGTTGCTGTCGATTACACCACCGAAGTCCCAGACGCTGAGCTTACGGGTGGCGTATATCAAAATAGTAACCAGGTCGTGATTAAACTTCTCAACGAAGACGGCTCTGAAGCCAATCCAAATACGGATGACTTCATCACGCCAAAATATCTTGTTGTTGTCATCGTCTGCGCTGTGGTCATGCTTGCATTTGTGTTGCTTTTTGCGAAAAAGCGCGGTCGCGCCAAGTTGGGCCTCTTCGCGCTTACTGTTGCGCTAAGCGTACTGCCGCTTCTAAGCTTTGCGGCCGAAACTATTAAACTCACCATCAATGCTGAAGTTTCAATTAAGAAAGCCTACGAAGTAGTCTATCAGTTTAATTTAAGAGGCTCATCGGCATATTTGAAATCAACCGATTATAACCTATCGGAGGCGAACTGCAATAAAGTGATGTATCTAGGCGAAGTATCTGACGATAATAAATATTTACAATGTAATTACCCAATTAAAAAAGACCGTTCATACGCAGCCGGAGAAACAGTCAATATTAAAGAGATGCAGATTGAGTATCTAGCCATTAATAATAACAACGAGTGCGAAATGCTTGACGCTAGCACGCGGCTCTGTTCATTGAATGATGTTCGTTCCGTTCAAGAAGACTGGGGTATTTGGGGGTATACCAAGATAGCTAGTGGCTCATATAAAACCAATGATGACGATGATACTGTTATGAACTTTAGTAATATCTGGTATAATACTTGGTCTTCTGACGGCTTAATACTTACGGATTTGCCGTGCACCTTTACGATGCCGGCACATCCCGTTCTCTTATATCAGCATTTAATCGAATAAAAAGCCACAAAAAAATGGCAGGGGCGGCAAGACTTGAACTCGCGACACCTGGTTTTGGAGACCAGTGCTCTACCAACTGAGCTACGCCCCTACGGCTTCGTTTATTATAACATAACTCCTGGCATGGTAAAATAAGACCAGTATGTATGATAAATTCACAGATTTCATAAAAGACAAGCAGCATATTTGTGTGGTGCAAGCCGAAAATCCCGATGGCGACTCGCTCGGCGCCGCACTTGCGCTGGAAGAAGCTCTAGCAGACAAAGAAGTTTCGCTTTATTGTCCAGTCGACATCCCGAAATACATGCGTTATTTCGAGGGTTGGGGCAGGGTAGATATCGAATTTGCCTTCAAAGCTGACGCGATTATTATTGTTGATACCGCCAGTACGACCTTACTCTCTAAGTTGCTTAACGATTCCGCAATTCGTAACTGTCTATACAGCACGCCAGTTTTTGTAATCGACCACCATGTTACAGAAGCGGACTTAGAATTTCCGTACGAAAGCATTATTGAGCCAACTTCTAGCTGCTGCACGTTGTTGTACAAGATCTTTAAAGATCAAAATATCACCATTAGCGCCCAATGTGGCGAAGATATTATTTATGGCATTTTGTCTGATACGCTTGGCCTCACCTCGCCGAGCACCACATCCGAAGACTACCGCATCGTAGCAGAATTAATCGACAACGGCGCCGATATTGCCGTCATGGAAGAGCGTCGCCGTGATTTTTCGAAGAAATCCCCGCGCATTCTTGATTACAAGGCTGACTTAATCAAGCGCGTTGAGTATCATCTGGATGGTAAACTTGCGACGGTTTTGATTCCGTTTGATGATATCCAAGAATACTCCGACGAATATAATCCAAACGTACTTATCCTCGAGGAATTGCGCCTCGTGGAAGGGGTTGAAATTGCCGTCGCCATCAAGACTTATCCGGACGGTAAGCTGACAGGGAAAATTCGCTCCGCGCAGCCAGTTGCTGACCAGGTGGCAGGATTCTTCGGTGGTGGCGGTCATCCGTATGCGGCCGGTTTCCGCGTCTATGACGATTACGAAAATGTTTTGCCAGATCTCATCGAAGCCACGATGAAAGCGCTAGACATTCATTAATTGACTAATCGTGTTAATAATGTCATAATAAAAACAATCGTGATTAAAACGGTTGTTTTTGTGAAATACCACATGCACTTTTAGAAATGAGGGAAATAGAATGAGCGAAAATCGTAATTGGTTAGCCAAGCAACTGCCGCCAGACTATGAACCGCACGCCTATCCGATGAATCTGCTGGAATTGCATGGCGTCGACAGAATTGAAATAAACTTGGACCTAAAGGGTTCTCACGGAACGAAGCTCAATAGCTGTTTTCGGGGTGGCTTCCAAGTTTCTGGGAGCTGGGATTTTATCACGCACCGTGATCGGTATAAGGCGTATGATATTTCAATCGACTTTTTCGGTAGTACGACTATTCTGTACGTGATGCCGGAAGCGGAGGAAATTAATTATTTCTGCGGCAACACCATGAAGTTTACCTTGCTCGAGCCGTCAATTCACCGTCTTCAGCCCGACAAACAAAAACATGAGGCGGACATTACCGTAATCCACGCAGACAAAAAGTATCTCATCAATCGCGGCCTACTTGACACGTATCCTGAAGCTAGCGAAACAATGCATCGCGACATGCCTGATTGGGGATTTGGCGCAATCGCGGTTTACGTGCTGGATGCATCGACTCAGAAACTTTTGGAGTTCTTTTGGCTCCACTCTATTTAACCCCGCGTCCCCACTCGAAAGAGTGGGGATTTTTCTGTGTCAAAATGCTTCGCTTATGCTAAAATAATATATATGCACGGGTTGGGCGTTAATATTAAAGAAATCAACGACCGCATCGACTTTTGT
>CAMZBA010000020.1 GCA_947304395.1 uncultured Candidatus Saccharibacteria bacterium | reverse complement strand
GAACTCTCATGTTGAGTTTGGAAAACTCACATAATAACCGTTATATGAAACTCGCAAGTATTGTTATATTTCTTATTATACTACATGGGGTGGGTAAGAGGGTTCGAACCTCCGACCTTCGGTGCCACAAACCGACGCTCTAACCAGCTGAGCTATACCCACCATGCGAAGTAGACGCGCCAAAAAACTTTCTAGCGTATCTAGATTATATCAGATTTAAAGCTGATTAGCAAAGACAATCAGATAAGCGACGTACCCAAGTCCAGCGCCGGCAGCGATAACTAGAATGACAATTAAGGACCAGAGCCAGCCGGAATGTGATTTTGGCGCCTCGGTGACGGTGTGTTTTTTACGTTTAGTCATAGGCGCTTTGGCAGGATTCTTTTGACTGTAGATATTTTTAGTACTTCGAATTGATGTGGCGCTATTTTCAGGAATATTGTTTCCGAGTGGCCGTTTTTCGACTTTAGTATCTGCTAAGAATGGCGAGCGTCCGCCGAGGGAATAACTATTGGCATCAGGAGCTTCTTTGGGCGCTTTTGTGCGGGCAGGGACTTGCGGTACGGGGGTGGCGGCGCGCTGTTGCTTTTGCTGAATTTTTGCTGCCACGCTTGGGCGCGTTGAGGTAGCGGACATTGCTGGCTTCTCGGCGCTAGCGGTTGTTCTTGGGATTGGATTCGAAGTTGGAGCAGGGGTGGCCTTACGGATTGTGGCTACTCGGGTAGTTGGCCTAACAACAGAGCGTTGTGGAACGGTAGAGGTGATGGGGCGCTGCTGAATAGCAGGGCGCTTTACGATTGGTCGCGCAGTAGTGGTAGTGGTTTGAGCTGGACGCACCTGGGTGTGACTATGAATATTGCGTGGTGCAAAATCCATAATGCGGCCGTGATTTTGTGGACGTGGGGCGGGGTGAGGAGTGGCTGCAACGGGTTTTGCTTTTGCAGCAGTAGAGCGAGAGCTTGAAGATTTGGGCTGTGCGCGCATGGCTTCACTGACAGCTCTGTCTAATTCTGCGTAATCGATGTTGTCACTACTCATATTTTTTCATCCCCTTTGCTGTTTCTACGATAGCACAGAATGAGTCTGCTATCAAACTAGCACCCCCGATTAGCAGGCCATCGATGCCGTTGATCGAGAGGTATCCACCGGCAGTATCGGAATTAACTGACCCGCCGTAGAGCACTGGGATCTGCTCGCTGGCGGTTTTGCCGAAAAGCTTAGAGACATGTTTACGAATCAATATTTGCGCTTCGTCGATATCGGCAGGCTTGGCTGGGCGAGCGTTTTTGTTGCTAGAAATTGCCCAAACTGGTTCATACGCGATGATAATTTTTGAGATATCTTCTTTACTAACTTCATGGAGGCCGTTGATGAGTTGGCTATAAATAGCAGCGGCAGTCTCGCCATCCTTGCGTTCCATTGCTGTTTCGCCGATGCAGAGAATAGGGGTGAGATTGTTGCGGATTGCGGCGGCTACTTTCTTGGCAATATCTTCTTCAGACTCGTTAAAAACGTAACGACGTTCGGAGTGACCAACGATAGCGTAATCTACGAATCCGCGGAGCTGCGAAACGGAAGTTTCGCCAGTATATGCGCCGTAATCGCGCCAGTAAAAGTTTTGAGCGGCGAGCTTGAACTGACGACGGTTAATTTGCAGCGAGAGTGGCTGAAGCGCAACGGTGGATGGGGCCAGAATAACTTGGACGTTACGTGACGGAGTGATGCGTTTCTCGAGACGATGCAAATATAGGCTGGCTTCGCCAGGAGTGAAATTCATTTTCCAGTTAGCAATAATATAAGTTTTTCTGGGACTAGTCATACTTATATTTTAGCATAAGCTAGATAAACACAAACACATGTATTAGATTTTATAATCTGGCATGCCGTAAGAAATCCACCCAAAGAGAAAGAAGAGTTCATTAAAGATGAAAGAAAAGATAAGGAAGGATGCAGCAAGAGGGAAGCTAAAGATCAGCATTAAAATAATGATAGACCAGATAATTAGGGTTAACCCAAGTTCGGTCATATGGATAGGCATTTTGGTATGTTTGGAGATATTGGCGATGACGCTGCGGATGACGTCATTGTATTTGCGGCAGAGATAATAAAGCGCGAGGAGCATTGTGGCTATAATGGCGGCCGAGACGATCCAGCCGAGTATTTCATTTTGCGCAAAGAATAGGACGATGCCACGAGGGGCTGTGGAGGTTGGATTTTGTGAATAAGTGGTGGAAGAGATTATTTTGAAGATATTTCTTGAGCCGTCGATGGAGATAAAAGGGTTAATTACTAATAATGTGCCGATGCCGATACCTAGAATAAAGCCAGCAAAAAGGCTGATTCTGCCCAAAAAACGGCAGACTCTTCCAAAATAATTCGTGTTCTCCATAAAGTTATTTTAGCATGAGCTATTTAATTAGACCAAGAATACCACGTAGTGAATAGGCTGTATCTTCGTGATTGCGAACAGTGATAGTATCTACGCCCATTTGAACGACTGGGTAATCGTTGCCGCCGGGTTGGGTCATATCGCCAAAGTAGAGAATGTCAGATTTTTTAACTTTAAGTTCTTCCATGAGATGCGTCATGCCGAATACTTTATTCATGCCTGGAGTAATAGCATTGATTGAGGTGGTGCCACCGATTTCGTAGTCGAATTCTGGGGCAAGCTCCTTGCAGCGCTTGACGATAGCTTCGCGTTTTTTGCAATCTGGATCCCAGGCGTATTTAGCTTCAGTGCCGGCAGTTTGGCCAAGTGCTGAGAAAGTAACTTGACTGAGGCGATTTTCGATAATTTCGTCGCCTTTAGCGAGCTTGTCGGCTTCCCAATATCCAAGCTCTTTAGCGGCAGTTTCGATAGCTTCGCTAATTTTTGCGACCTGCTCGTCGGTGAGGGGATAGCTGTAGACTTGTTTCCAATCTTTTTTCTTGGAGTCGTAGCGATAGTATTGGGTTCCTTGAGCTACGAAGAGATGAAGATGCTCGAGTTGTTTCGGAGTGGCATCTTTGAGTTCGTTGACGATTTGAACGAGAAATTGGTCAAATTTTTGGCCAGAAATTGGGCAGATTTCAAAATGGTCAAGACATTGTGTGAGGAGATCGGCGATTTCCTTTGGAATGGGGGTCTTGGCGATATTTAAGGTTTGGTCGACGTCGAATGCTAAAACTTTCTTCATAGTTTCTCCTGATTATATGTAAGTATTTTAACTTATTCAGTGGAAGGTTTCTACGGAATCTTTGCGTTATTACACAGTTGGCTTGCTGGTTCGCGAAAACAAGAAAAACCCCTCTTCCTGGTGGAAGAGGGGGCGATAGACGTGTTCAGTTGCTTTGGTGCTGCCCCGAAGGGCGCGGATCAGCCGCAGATTTTCTTGATTGCCGCCATGGTCTCGTTGAATCCCGCTCTCTGCATGTCGGTAAGTCCCTCGAGAGGATCAGTAGGAGCCTGGGCGCCGCCGCCGGTTCCCGTTCCGGGATTGGGATTGGGCTGGCCGTTGGGCTGCTGTGCGGGAGCCGGAGTGCCGCCGCCGGTTCCTGCTCCGGGATTGGGATTGGGCTGGCCGTTGGGCTGCTGTGCGGGAGCCGGAGTGCCGCCGCCGGTTCCTGCTCCGGGATTGGGCTGTGCGTTCACGATGCCTTCAATCCAAGCCTGGATCGAATTCTTGAGGGTGTCGATCTGGTCTTCGGTGATAGCGCTTTTGGCGGGGGGCTGGATCACACAGACGGTGTCTCCGGCTGCGATGGCCCACTCTGCTACCGACGGATAGTAGGTCTTGTCCTTCAGGCTGTGAGCCCACTTGTCGATCTCGTTGACCAGAGTCTTCTTTGCGGCCTCAGAGGCCTTGCCGGATCCGGGAACGATCTGGATCGCCCGGTTATTGTCCTGCTGCAGGACGATGATTGCTCCGGGGCACTTATTGTGGATTGTCGAGATCTCCTGCTGTGCAGTGGGGCGGTTCAGGCCCACGATGTGGGTCCGCTTCATCCCCTGCGGGTCGATGTAGAAGACACGGTTAATAACGGACAGATACGGAATTTTAGCCATAAAAGCCTCCTTATAGGTAAGATACCCGTCTCGGAATTGAGTACGGGAATCGGCTTGCCACTTTAGCCGAGTATTAAACGCGTCATTTAGTGAATAATGATGCGCTCGATGCTCGACTAAAAGGGAAGCGAAAGGGGAAGCATTTAATACTGAACAATATGTCTATTAAAATACTTACACCGCCTTTTGCAGCGTATGAGGTCATTTTAGCATACTTTCTTATAAATGTCAATAGTAATTATATATTTTATGCTTATTTTCAATGCAAGAAAAAAGGCCCCGCCGTAACGGTTGGGGGCCGCGGAGCAAATTACTTTTTGTTGCCGGGATTCCGTCTTGTAGAGGCTTTGCCTCTATACTTCGGCGGAACGATACAGGTTACATAAATTCTTGCCATTCTTACTCCTTTCTAATAAGATCTTGCTTTTGCGCTTTGAAATACAAAGCGTTGCGACACATAGTTATTATGGCATACTTCACGTAGAAAGTCAATACTATGAGTATTTTTTATGCTTATTAAGGCTTATACTATTATTTAATTATGAGAAAGAGGTTTAGTTATAGATTAATTGCGGTTTTTCTGCGGTAACGCTGCTGGTTTTATGCATTACGCCATTGCTGGCGACTCGGTCAATTTGTATGCTTACGACAATAGTGGCGTCAAAATGGTGAGTCAATCTTTGGCTATTAAAGATGATTTATTGGAGTTTGACCTCGAAAATTATTCGGATTATCTAGCGACTACGGCGAATTTATTCTTGCCTCTTTTGATAAGGCTTGTTTTCTCGATAACTT
>CAMZBA010000019.1 GCA_947304395.1 uncultured Candidatus Saccharibacteria bacterium | reverse complement strand
GACATGATTTTACCTTTTATATTTAAAAACTTGTCTCATTTTAGCATATTTTTGCCAATTTGAAAAGGGGTATAAAGAGGAGGCGACCAGTCTAGTAATTGCTCGCAAAAATCCCGTCATTATTCTTGAGTTAGAATGCCATAAAAAAGGGAGCGATTAATCGCTCCCTACGTCTCAGGCATCCCACGCTTTAATCCTGCCGTCCTCTCTCATAGCGAGGAACAAATCGTGTGCAAGGGGTCTCTTTATAAAGAGCCTTGCGGCTTTAGCTATATCTTCCGTGGTCAGCTCATGTTTATTAGTGACAAACAGCTGAATTTTGGAAAACTCGCTACGATCTTCGCAGATTTTTGCAAGTTCGTCCAAGCCAATCCAGTCAACGAAAGAATAATCAAGCCGAAAGCACCTCCCGTCCTTATCGTATCCGCAGAGGAGAATGCGCACATTTTCCGTGCCACGATAATCTGGCTTGGCTCCTCGAAATTCGCGACATCCTATCTTCATGTCTTCTAACTACACGTCGTCTGTCACGTAAGAAGATGCGAATTTCAAGATATCCTTAGCATCGTTCGTAAGGGTAGGCTCATATACGGGCACGCCTCTTGAGTGATGCTTTTTAAGTTCTTCGAGTGTTCTTTTTAGATTTTTTGCTGATGCGTATAAATAAGATACTTCTGTCATCCGCGCCTCCTGTTCTGAATGTAGAATGACACTGACACGTATATTATATCACATATATGGCTATATTGTCAAGTCGCACTGAGGCTCGGATGCCTATGTTCGGGTAGGATGTCGGCGAATTAAACTTTTAACGCCTTGCGTTTTTTGCTAGATGACGCGCGCGACTTCTTCAATAGTTGTGTCTCCGCGTAGGGCGGCTAGAATGCCTTTCTGTTGTAGGGTCAACATGCCGCCTCGCTTTGCGGTCGCTTCGATGAGGTTTGTGTCTGGCATCATTTCGCCACGAATAAACTTCTGAATTGGCTCATCTACAATTAGCTGTTCCATGACCGCCGTACGGCCGCTATATCCAAATGGATGATCATGACTCGGCTTCGGTTTCCAAAGCGTGATATCGTCGAGGTTGTAATCGGTCAATTCGACATTGTCGAGCACCTGTTTGATGTAATTGACAGTCTGCACATCTGGCTCGTATGCTTCCTTATTCTCGTCAAGTTTGCGCAAAAGCCTCTGTGCAATCACTAAGCGCACTGACGATGAGAATACTGGGTTAATGCCAATCATATCAATCATACGCGAGAAGGCCGCCGAAGAGGAATTGGCGTGGAAGGACGAAAGCACCAAGTGGCCCGTAATAGATGCTTGAATTGCAGTACGCGCTGTGTCTGGGTCGCGAATCTCGCCAACCATTACTACGTCAGGGTCAAGACGCAATACGGAACGCAAGCCTTCCGCAAACGAACCACCTTCGCCGGTTGCAATCGGAATTTGCGAGATACCAGTTAAACCATACTCAATTGGATCCTCAAGCGTAATAATCTTTCGCTCGGTAGTATTCAATGCGTTAATAATGGAGTACAGAGTTGTAGATTTACCAGAACCGGTTGGGCCTACCATTAATAGAAGGCCACGTGGATGCGAAATGACGTCGTCGATTTCGGCGCGTTCTTCTGGGGTAATGCCGAGCAAGTCGAGATTTAATAGGCTTTCATCAAAGTTAAACAAACGAAGTACGGCGTCTTGTCCATACATCGTCGGCACCATCTCAACGCGAATATTCAACAAATGAGTTGCGCCATCGCGCGTGATATCTTTTTGCATGTGACCAGATTGCGGTCTCTTAGAAGCGGTTGAAACATTTGCGCGCGAGCTTAATTCGCCCATGAAGATGCGATATCGATCGCGGTTAATTTCTGCAACTGGGTGCAAAATACCATCTACACGCATACGAATGCGAATTGCGTGCCGCAAGTTCTCGATGTGGATATCTGATGCGCCTAGTTTGTCGGCCTGGTCGAGCAAGTAGTCAAAAACTTTATCGGTCGCTACACTATTGAGCGTTTGGGAAACCTGCTTAATCGTCTCTGAATCACCCTCGGAGGCAATCTCGATATCGTCGTAGTGAACTTCTTGAGGCGGATCGTGGCGCAGCATAAAAATCTGGTAGGCCGAATTAGAAATCAAGTAAAATTCAATCCTCTGGCCCTCATCCTCGTATTGCTTTTGCATTTTCTCGATTACACTACGTGGGGTTTGACTTGTGACCATAAATTGGTATGGCGTGCTACCTTCGCCGACCTGAAGAGGAATCATGAAATTGCTGTGCATTTCTTCTTTTGTCAGCACATTGCGCACCAAAGGTGACGTTTTTTCGAATTCGCGCGTATCTAGATAGAAAAGACCAAGAATTCCCGCACGACGTTCCGTTGCGGCTTCCTCGTTCTGCCTACGCTTGCTTTGGACCTCTTCCTCATTCATAATCTTATTGTAGCATGAAAAAGCTTATAGTTATCTTGTATAATATTCGATCCACGTATAATGTAGGTGCCATCTTGCGCACTTGTGACTGTTTGGGAGTTGGCCAAGCTATCTTTGCTGGATATACGCCATTCTTAGATAAAGGACTTCCGCACGAACAGGAAAAACTAAAAAAGCAGATTCACAAAACCGCCCTTGGTGCCGAAGATACGGTTCAGTGGTCCCGTTCCGTAGATATTAAGGCAACGCTAGCTGAACTTCGCGCACAAGGCTATCGTATCGCTGCGCTAGAGCAGGGGGAGGGGTCGAATAACCTAGCTACTAATCAACCATTTGTTGAAGATATAGCTCTAATACTTGGCGAAGAAGTGCATGGCATTCCGGATGACATACTGCACGTTTGCGACCTTTTGCTAGAAATCCCGATGTGTGGCCGAAAAGAGTCCTTCAATGTATCTGTAGCTACCGGCATAGCACTCTGGGAGCTTAGGAAAGCCGACCTGAGCGATACAAGAAAGTATCTACGTACGCAAAAATAATTCCGGCTACTAAGATGATGCCGCGAATTCCCTCTATCCAGCTCGCAATATCTGCGGAAAGGGAATCAAAATCAAAAAGCGCCACCAGTGGTCCTGCTAAAAGAACAGTAAGCATAATTGCGAAAATAATCGATTCTATCGCCCGCATTACGCCAAAAAGTCCACTTTTGCCAGCACGAAAATATAATATCAGCGGCACTAAGGCTACGAATAAAACATAAAGACTCGTATTGGCAATCTCACTCGGAATAGCTGGAATCCACAAGCTAATAGTGTTCGCAAAATCGGCGCCAAAATGTTCATGCACCGCCAAGCCAGCAATCATCGCCAAAAACGGAACGCCAACGTGGTGACGAATGAGTAAAAAACAGAGAAGTAGCGTTGCGAGTACGACTGCTAAAATCATAAGCTATTTACTATTCTAGCACAAAAAGACCGAGGTTTTTGTGCCTCGGCCTTTTTTAGATAATTACGCACCTATGCGATCTTTGCGGATGGTGCGGGTTGCATTTCGTTCGACATATTCAATGATTTTGCCTGCCACGTTGCGACCGGTGACTTTCTCGATGCCAAATCCAGGCGAAGCATTCACTTCAAGAACTAGCGGGCCGCGTTCTGAACGCATAATATCAACACCGGCAATACTTAGCCCCATCACCTTGGCTGCCTTTATGGCAACTTTCTCTTCTTCTGGCGTAAGCTTAATCGGAGTGCCGCTCCCGCCTTTGTGTAGATTGGATCGGAAATCGTCATCTAGACTTTGGCGCTTCATGCTTGCGACGACCTTTGCGCCGACGACAAAAGCACGAATATCCGTACCCGCTGATTCCTTAATAAATTCTTGCAGCAAGATATTGGTACCTTGTTCGTTTGTTAGGTAGAAAGCCTGCAAAGTCGATTTAGCTGCCTTTTTGGTCTCCGCTAAGACTACACCATTTCCGTGTGTGCCACTCGCTAGCTTTATGATGACCGGAGCGCCACCCAACTGGTCTAATAGTTGATCAATATCACCCGAATCGCGCGAGACGACGGTTTTTGGAATATCGATATTGTATTTTGCTAGTAACTGCGTTGAGCGTAGCTTATCGCGAGCGCGAGTGATTGCAAGTGACCTCGATAGGCAATACTCACCCTGCATTTCCAACTGACGTACGATTGCTGTGCCGTATTTTGTCATATACGAGGCAATACGCGGAATGATTGCATCATATTTTCCCAGAGGCTCACCTTTATAAAAAACTTGATTACTGCCTTGTTCGATTGAGATATAACAGTTCTTGTATTTAATAATTTCAACTTCATGGCCACGTTTATTTGCTTCTTCGACTAGACGCTTAGTAGAGTAGTTGCCTGGTCCATTTGATAGAATTGCAATTCTCATTTTTTGTCCTCTCCGTTTAGATATTGTTCCATGTAGAATTTATAAGGATCATCTTGCATCTCTTTATTGATTGCTGGCTGTTTATTCAACCTTTCTTTCATTGTCGTCTCTTTTTCTTCAACGTCAACAATAAAATTGCCTAATAACGTCTCTCGGCCAATCAAAATGGGATATTTAAGTTTCGACCGATCGCTCAATCCGAATGTAATATCTAGCTGTTTGTTCTTGATTGTTGCTGGAATTGTGACCTTATACTTGAGGACTACGTGCCCAGAAGCACTTTTAACTTTTGCGACAGAATAATCATTCACGACTATCTCATCGCCAGTATAATATGGGGATCCTTGTCCAAAAAGCTTGAAATGCAATTTTCCATCTTTTTCGACAAAAATATCACTCGCCCAAATGGCTGACGTATCAGCGCCAGTGTCGACCTTTGCTGGTACGTTTTCGGCTACTCCGGCAAGAGCAACGAATGCATCTCGACCGATTATTGCCTTTCGTGACGTCACAGGGTTCATATTCATATGCAAATTATATCATTTATGGACGAAAAAGTCAAAAAATATACTAGCATTCTTGAGAGGTATGTGGTACGATAACGACATGAAAGACGAGCTTGCGCAAGTTAAACATGCACGTAGTGCAAAAGATTACCCAGACATTAATCTTGAGGCGGATGAGCATGTGGTGCTCCACATTACGCGTTCGCGCATCGGTATTATAGCCATCTGGACTATGGCTGCACTTTGTGTCATAATTCTTAGCCTCGCGCTCATTCTAATCGCAAACAATGTCAAAGTTGAAGATACTATGCTTACGCTAAACGACACCTCTTTAGGCTATTTACGCATTGCAATCTTTGCGTTATATGCAATTATCCTCGCTGGTGGCGTTATTGGGCACAGTATCTACAATGCTAATGAAATGTATATCACCAACCGTCGCGCTATCCAGAAATCTCGCACTTCGTTATTCGCAAATTCCACTAATATTATTGAGCTTCGTCGTATTGAGGATGTGTCATTTCGTCAAGAAACTCTCTTCGATCATCTATTTCAGATTGGCATATTGCGTATGTCGACGGTTGGTGATGAGACGACCTACACTTTCCGATTTCTGGACACCCCGCACGATGAGGTAAAGATTATTTCCCACCTAGTCTACGAAGCCAAAAAGCATAATAAGCACGATGACGATTAAAAAATTGCCCCTAGGGGCAATTTTTTAATTTCGGCTGGTCTTTACGAAGTCTTCTTCTTTTTCCATGATAGAGCGAAGTTCATATGATTTGCATTTTTCATCTTCGCACTCTTTTGCTTCGTAGGTGTAGTTGCTCCCCTCTTTCCATAGCGCAACGCCATAGGGGTCGGTGAATAAATTTGGATCAATCCACGGCAAAATTTCTGCCTTGTCGATCTTTTCGGGGTAGTATTGATTCTTATCGTAATATCCTTCCTCGAGTGCGTAATAAATGGCGTTAATTGCAACTTTTCGCTTTTCATCGCGACTCATTGCATCGGCGTTAACTTTTTGCATAAAAAAGAGTACTACGAAAATGCCCACAAAAATAATACAAAGCATTAGCTCAAGCACGGTAAAAGCTTTTCTTGTTTTCATGCACTTATTTTAGCATACTTAGAATATTGCTCATTTTGCTACCGCATGGAACAATGTGGTAATGTTGACGGAACGCACATAGTATGATATAATGTACAAAATATAATTCGCGAAAACGAAGCACTTTTATTTAGCTTCCATAGAAGGGGGGATAGTCTATGGCATTAACGAAGAGCGAAGTCAGAGAGAAGCTTGAGGCTCTCGTGCCTCGCCAAAATGCGGTCATTGAGTACTGGGAAAGACGCGGCCGTCACGGGACTGTGGATTGGCACCTCAAATTTAGCGATGACAACTTTCGTCACGGCCCCCATACTCTCGAATATACCGAAGCGAACCTCACGAATGTCGAGGTAAGCATTGAGGTATGCGAAGATGCTGTGGAGATCGAAAAAATGGATTTGGGCTACGCCACGAGGATATGCTGAGGGATTTACCGAGCTGGAATGGTAGACTCCGTCTCTCCGGGTCGAAAGACCCGGTTTTTTGTGATGTAAAACCACTGGCTAGGCCAGTGGTTCTGTTTAGGTTTACCGA
>CAMZBA010000018.1 GCA_947304395.1 uncultured Candidatus Saccharibacteria bacterium | reverse complement strand
GCCACCCCAACGGGTGGCTTTTTGTCGGTTACGACAAAAAGAAGCAAGGAACTTGCTTCTTGTTTGTATAACGACCGGGCGCTTCAGCCCCGGGAGCATTATACAATGATGATCGCCACCCCAACGGGTGGCTTTTTGTCGGTTACGACAAAAAGAAGCAAGGAACTTGCTTCTTGTTTGTATAACGACCGGGCGCTTCAGCCCCGGGAGCATTATACAATGATGATCGCCACCCCAACGGGTGGCTTTTTGTCGGTTACGACAAAAAGAAGCAAGGAACTTGCTTCTTGTTTGTATAACGACCGGGCGCTTCAGCCCCGGGAGCATTATACAATGATGATCGCCACCTCAACGGGTGGCTTTTTGTCTTGCTTGCAAGAATAAAAGGCCAAGCGAATGAGGTGAAATGAAGCTTGCTTCATGAATTGCGCAGCAAATCTTTTGCCGTGATACAATATGAAACAGATATGAATAAACAAGAATACTTAAAGAAACTTGACGAATTAAAGCTAGATAAGAGTAGATATCGAATTCTTGCTTCGGGCGTCATGCTGTTATATGGACTTATAGACAAAACTGCTGATATAGATATTAAAATTCGCCCAGACTATTTCGAGGAACTCAAATCTGTTTTTACATTTAAGAAATCTCCAAAATACTGGTATCTGTATGAGATTAGTGATGATATAGAGGTGGCGGTTCTCGACTACGACGATAAGGACACTGACTTTGTGGATGGTTATCCTGTCGAGTCGCTTAAGCTACAACTAGACTGGATGCTAGAAAACCATAGGAAAAAAGACGTAGAAAAAATAAAAATCATAAAAGATCATTTAGGGATTTCATGAAAAAGCTACGAGCCAAAAAAGGCGACAATAAAGAAAAAACCTATAACGCATTCGAAATATTCCGCAAATCGGTAAAATACTGTGAAGGTTACCGGCTAATTATTGTATCCTGCGTAATTTGCTGCGCCATTGCGGCGGCGGTTGGTGTAGTGATACCAATAGTTGCTTCTCGTATTATATTGCAGATTACGGATGGTTTAATGACGCAAGTGCTATATTCCGCTTTCGTGGTAATGTTAATTCATTTCGCCGATGCGGCCATGCGTTATATGCGCGAGCGCAGTCTTGATAAGTTAAAAGTAGGTATGCTATTTGGGCTTCAGCAAGCGCTAGTGCGCGAAATGCTAAAAATGGAAGCAGCCGAAATAGATAAGATGGGCACCGGTAAAATAATCGAGCGTTTGACCTCGGATATAGACAAAGTAGCATCCATCTACCAAGATTATGCATTTTGGGTAGCATATGTAGTCACTAATGCAGGCGTTTTATTTGCCGTCCTAGTGCTGAGCAAGGAGATGTTCTACTTGTCGCTAGTGATTGCGGTGGCTTGCTTTGTTGTTAGTAGAATGCGTATAAAACGTCTTACGAATACGCGCAAGATTCTTCGCGCGAGCCGCGACGAGCGTACCAGTATGGTTACGGAAATTGTGCGTGGTTTTAGGGACGTTAAAACTCTAAATGCCGGCGAAGCAATTGCGCGCGGAGTGGGGCGCAAAGTGCGCGAGACTTCCGATCAAGAATATGGCATCTATGCCACAAATCGCCGTTTTCGCTTTTTAGAGCTAGTTGTCTATAATTCGTCTGAGTTTGTTTATCTTGCTTTTGGCTGTTTCTTATTCTCGCAAAACCTTTTAACTATACCAGCGTTTATTATCGTCTACAATTATCTAGATCGAATTCGCGACTTATTCTACGGGTTAACGCAAATTATTGATGATAATGAGCAGATATCCATATCGGGGAATCGGATTTTTGAAATTATTGAGAATAATGTTTATCACAAAGAGCATTTTGGCTCAACTAAGGCCGATCATCTTGACGGCGATATAGTGTTTCGTGATGTCAAGTTCTCTTTTGGCAAGAAGCAAATAATCAAAGGCCTTAGCCTACATATCAAGGCAAACCAAAAAGTTGCAATTGTCGGAAAGAGTGGTGCTGGTAAGACTACCATAATGAGCCTTCTAACTCGCATATATGATGCTGACGAGGGGGATATCCTTATAGACGGAATACCAATTCGCGAATTAGATCGCGACTCGTTACGCGGGAATATATCGGTAGTAACTCAGCAGCCCTATGTTTTCAATTATTCAGTGAAGGATAATTTGCGTCTCGTTAAGCCGGATGCAAAAATGAGCGAGATGCGCGAGGCCTGTCGGCTTGCGCGCATAGATGACTATATTATGTCGTTGCCGAATAAATATAACACTATCCTCGGCGAAGGTGGCGTTATTTTGTCCGGCGGCCAGAAACAACGTATCGCAATCGCGCGCGCATTATTAATGAAAGCAAAGATCATCTTATTCGACGAGGCTACTTCCGCACTCGATAACAAAACTCAGTCGGAAATACAGGAAGCCATCAACAATCTAAAGGGTGACTATACGCTAGTTATAGTCGCACATCGCCTATCGACCATTATTGACAGCGATAAAATATTCGTCATTGAAGACGGTGCTTTAGTCGACAGTGGAACCCATCGCGAGCTATTGGAGAGGTGTAGTACTTATAAAAGCCTATATAACAAAGACGAAAAAGAGATAAGCACCTAGTTTCTTGCTCTTTTTGTCTTTTTTCTTGGCGTGGCAGCATTTGGTGCGCCTGCACTAGCTAGCCAAGCAATAATAATGGATCCTATAAAATTTCCTATTGCGCACAGCGGAATAGTCCAACTCCAGTTTACTGCCGCGCCGGCCGTAATAACGTTAGCGATACTGTGCTGAAAACCAGCCAGAATAAAGAGTGGCACGCCAATGAAGACGCCCCAAATTGAGCCCATTTTGTAACATTTTACTGCAATATACATAATCATACCGCAGAAGATACTACGCAAGAAAAACCCAAGCGACAAATCCCATGAATTAAACTTTATTACTGCCGCATCGTGTATGGCTGGATCGGCCATACTGAAAGCCCAACCTATCATCCAACCTGCTACCATATTAACCAGGAGAATAATCCCCAAATCGAGCCATTTTTTGTTCTCGAGTATAAAACCACATTTTCCAGTAAATAGATTAGCGCCCAATAAACACACGCCGTACAGGCCCAGCGCAAACAAAAACGCCCCCAGCGGTGCGCCAACTTTGAGTAATACGTAATCACCTAAGCCTATCGATATGCTCGCCAAGACGGCGCCTTTGATTAATTGTTTCATTTACCTCCTCTTTAAAAATAGTCTACTACATAGTAGAGATATATTCTATTGCTTATGTTAAAATAAGATTATGGCCACAAGCAGGGAAAAAGATGCGATTGCTTTCCGGAAGGCGAATCCCACCAAGGTTATATCAGAACGGAAAAGTACATTATTTTTTGCTTGGCTGAGCATGTTTATTTCCTTTTGCGGCAACGCGATTGGCGTTGGCATTTTCATGCTTTTTTCGATTAATTATAAAGCAAGCGGCCGTAGCTTAGCGGATATCAGAAACCTCTTTTCGTCACTATTCTATTCAACGCTTGTGCCGATAGTGCCCTTTGTTGTGGCAACATTGTTCGGAATTTATTCAATTCATCGCGCCGTAAACGAGCGCACGGGGCATATTGACGCAATTATTGACCTATTAAATGTCTCAAATACATTCATGGTTATGATGATACTATTCCCCTTTATGGCGATATTTAGGCTAGCGCTATTGTATGTGCTATTATTGTTTCTTTATACATTGTTGTGTTGGTTCGAGGTATTTCCGAAGCTAAAGATTCGTCGCAAATATGACGAGGAGTATGACGAAAAAAGAGCACATAAGGTCGGCATTCATATGAATATATCATTATTAATACTAATAACGATGTGTATAATTGGCATTTAGGACGCCAATCGTATTACATCGCCACGGCGGATTTGGCCGCGTTCAATCCCCTCCAGAAGTAATGCCACATTTTCGCCCGCTTCAGCCATGTCTAACTTTTTGCGAAATGATTCAATGCCTATAATTTTCGATTTTAGCTGAGTGCCATCTTCATAAATAATTACTATGGAATCGTTCAAGCGAACTGCCCGAGTTAATTTCCCCGTCACAACGGTGCCGCGTCCTACGATTGAGAAGATGTCACTAATTACCATAATTCCGTCTCCAGCATTCGGTGTTTGCGTGGAAATATTTCTATTCATTTGTTGAGCGGACGGATTAACCATAATATTATCGTCTCGTCCTAGTAGTCTACTTAGAAAACCCATGTGTTATATCCTTATTTTCTTTATAATTTTACTCTTTGGAATTTGGATCCATACATAATCAACGACTTTCGTCATCCAACGCAATATTGCGATTGAGAATAGTGCCAATGTACCACAAACCACCCAGCTTTGCAGCGTCATCCTTGTCATGCCGAAGAAAGTTGGGATAGCAGCATAGCATAGCGCTAGGCCAGCAATACAAGCACCGATTACGATACGCTTGTATCGATCTAGCGGCTTCGATGCACGCGCGACCATCATTATGCCAACGAACATTAGCAATAGTGTGCAGCAGGTAGAAGTGTCTACCTGTGAAAGATTGAATATTCCGCCCGCAATTACCATTAGTACTACTGCTATCATATCCGTCAATCCTCCTGGCGCGGCACGTTTTAGAATATTGCTCACAAAGCTCCCCTTGATTAAATCGTGGTTCGGCGCCTGTGAGAGCAAGAAGCCAGGAATGCCGATTGTGAATGCGCTAATTAACGAGATCTGTGCAGGAATTAGAGGGTAGGCAATGGCAAAAATTATTGCAATAACGCTAGTCATGAACGAAAAGATGTTTTTTACTAAAAATAGGCTTCCTGAACGTTCGAGGTTATTTACTACGCGCCGCCCTTCGGCTACCACTTCGGGCATGCGCGAAAAATCGGACTCCAATAATACTACTTGTGCGGCCTGAACGGCCGCATCGCTACCGCTTGCCATTGCAACCGAACAATCGGCGTCTCTCAGTGCGAGGACATCATTAACGCCATCCCCAGTCATGGCGACAATTTTACCATCAGCCTGCATAGACTTGACGAATTTGCATTTTTGATCGGGCGTTACGCGTCCGAAAACGGTATATTTTCGCATCGCCTCGTCGATTAAGGCATCCGTACCTAATGTCGATGCATCAACATAGTTCTCGGCGCCTTTAATTCCGGCCTTTCGGGCAACTTCGGATACTGTGCGTGGATTATCTCCAGAAATAACTTTGATGTCGACACCCTGCGCAGCAAAAAACTTGAATGTTTCAGTTGCGCTTTCGCGAATTGGATTTGTAATCAAAACAAGAGCTAATGGTGTAATCTTGCCAGTCAATTCTCGCCCATCGGCGGACCCGTCATATTTACTAAACAACAGTACTCGATAGCCTTTCCCGCCATAATCTTCGATTTCTTTTTGGTATTTTTTGTAATTATCGCGTAAGACAAATTCTGGAGCGCCCAATACGAATGATTCATCATTAAAATTTACGCCACTGTATTTAAATTCGCTAGAAAAACCAGAAATGCTGGCCACTTCTCGGCCACTTGGTTTATTGAAATATGCCTTCATTGCTTTCATCGTGATATTGTCTGCGGCTTGTGCTGTTGCGAAATCGCTCAATAACGCAAAGATAGCTTTTTGGTCATAATCATTGCATAGCAATACGGTGTCGTCTACGACCATGGTATTATCCGTAATTGTTCCAGTTTTATCGACGCAGAGCACATTGACGCGTGCGAGTGTTTCAATGCTCTTCATGTCGTGCAGAAGCACCTTCTTTTGGGCTAACTTGGTTGCGCTTACAGCCAGCGCGATGCTAGAAAGCAAGAAAAGGCCTTCCGGTATCATACCGATAATTGAAGCAACGGCGGATTGGACGCTACGCTGGAGATTTAGCTCGTTGATAAAGAAATTTTGGCAAAAAATGGCAGCGCCGATTGGTATAATGGCGATACCTGCGATTGTTACAATTCTATTGAGCGAGCGAATGATTTCTGACTGTTCTTTGGTTTTTATCTTTTTTGCCTGCAATGTCAGTTGAGAAATATACGATTCGGCGCCTACTTTTGTAAGTTGAGCGTAGCATTCTCCAGATACAATGAAGCTCCCGCTCATTAATTCATCGCCTTCGGATTTTAGAATCTCATCAGCTTCGCCAGTCAGCAAAGATTCATTAACCTTCGCCTCGCCATGGACAACTACCGCATCGGCAGGGATTTGGTTGCCAGCCCTAAATACGACTACGTCATTTAAGACGAGCCTTTCTGCATCGATGATTTTTTCGCGACCATTGCGAATGGCTGTTGCTGTTGGCGCATTAAGCATCGTGAGGCGGTCGAGGACAGTTTTAGCGCGCATTTCCTGAAAAATACCGATTAGCGCGTTTGCAATAATGATTGGCATAAAAGTAATGTCGCGGTATGATTTTACGGCTATCAGTAGAATTGCAATAATCAAAAAGACAAAATTAAAATACGTAAAAACGTTGCTAACCACAATCTCTTTTACGGTCTTACTGGGCGGTCTGACGGCGACATTGGAGAATCCTGCGCGGCGCATCGCGTGGACTTGTTTTTTTGTTAACCCCTTAGCGTAGCTGACCTTAATTTTTGTCTTCACTATATAATTATATATTAAAAATTAAGGATGTATAATAATAAGCGTAATGGCAAATTATTACGAAAAGGACATCAAAGATATTGAAACGGAACTTAAAACTAGTAATTCTGGTTTAAGTTCAACTGAAGCTTCGGCGCGCCGACGAAAATACGGTCCGAATACTTTGCCGAAAAAGAAAAAAGATAGCATTATAAAAATTTTTTTCCACGAGTTTGCCGACCCAATCGTATTGTTGCTAGTAGTTGCAATTATTGTTTCGCTTATTGTGGGCGAGATAATTGATGCAATCGCGATTCTATTGATTGTTTTAGTTGACGCCATCATCGGCACCTACCAAGAAAACAAAGCCAACAATACGGCTGATGCTTTATCGAAGCTCGTAAAAGACGAAGCCCACGTAATTCGTGATGGCAAGGAGTGTTCTATCTCTGTAGAACAACTAACAATCGGCGATTTAGTCCTGCTTGAATCTGGCGATAAAATCGGTGCCGACATGCGCATTATTGAGGCTCATAACTTTACGGTTGACGAATCGATTTTGACGGGCGAGAGCGTGCAAGTCTCAAAAACGACCAATCCAATAGCTAAAAAGAATGTATCTATTTCTGATCAGACAAACATGGCTTTTTCTGGCACGACTGTTGTTACTGGACGCGCAAAAGCCTATGTGACCGAAATTGGGCTTGATACAGAGCTGGGTAAAATAGCCGACAGCCTTGCGACGACTGAAGACGAAAAGTCTCCACTAACTATTCGGGTTGAGAAGTTTAGCAAACAAATTAGCATCATGGTCCTCATGGTGGCTATCGCAATCGCGATTCTTCTGATAGCGAAGCATACCCCTGGCCATGAAATATTATTGACTGTCATTGCTTTTGCGGTTTCCGCAATGCCAGAAGGATTACCGCTTGCATTGACGATGGCACTAACAATCGCGGCCAATAAAATGTCTAAGAAAAATGTAATCGTACGTAAGCTAAATGCTGCCGAATCGCTCGGTAGTTGTACGGTCATCGCCTCAGATAAGACCGGTACACTCACCGTAAATCAACAGACGGCAAAATGTATCCTATTACCAAACGGCGAAGAATATCAGATTTCTGGCACGGGATATGAACGTAAAGGCAAGGTGACTGGCAATGTCATGCGTTATGCTGAAGAAATCGGTCTATATGGCGCACTAAATAATGAGGCCGACATTTCCGGAAAAACTCCAATCGGCGATTCGATCGATATCGCATTCTTAGTTATGGCCGAAAAACTTGGCGTAAAAACTCATGGTATAAAAATACTCGAGCAAATACCGTACGAATCTGAAAATAAGTATTCCGCCGTATTTTACGAAAAGGACGGCAAGACGTATTGCACCGCAAAGGGCTCGTTGGAGGTTATTCAGAAGTTCTGTAGTAAAGTAAACTTTGCAAATGGAAAAAATACAATCAAACTTGAGCAACAGAATGAATCGCTAGCCAAGGGCGGATATCGCGTAATCGCGATTGCTAACGGCGAAGTGCAAAAGAAAGAGAATTACGGCACAAACGATGTTAAGGGGCTAACCTTCATGGGCCTAGTTGGCTTTATTGATCCTATCCGCAAAGAAGCGGTCGCGTCCATCAACGAATGCCGCGAAGCGGGTATTAAGGTATTAATGGTCACTGGCGACCATCCTCTAACGGCGTTCTCGATTGCTAGGGATTTAAAATTAGCCGATAATCTCTCGCAGGTTGCTACTGGCGACGAAGTAGCGGACGCTCTGCGCGGCACAAAACGCAGTTTTGATGATTATATTGCAGGAAAGACGGTATTTGCGCGCGTTGCGCCGTTGCAAAAACTAAAAATCATCGAATCGCTAAAGCGCCAGGGCGAATTTGTGGCAGTCACTGGCGATGGCGTTAATGATGCGCCAGCTCTAAAAGCCGCAAATATTGGCATTGCTATGGGGTCGGGCACGGATATTGCGCGCGAGACTGCTGACATGATTATTATTGACGACAATTTTAAATCGATTGTTGCGGGGGTAAAAGAAGGAAGGGTGGCCTTTGCGAATATCCGCAAGATTATATACTTTTTGATATCTTGCGGCCTTGCTGAAGCGGCGTTCTTCTGTCTCGCTATCGCATGCGATATGCCAATGCCATTAGTGGCCGTGCAACTATTATGGCTAAATGTCGTGACGGATGGTATACAGGATTTGGCGCTCAGCTTTGAGACTGCCGAGCCGAGCATTTTGAAAGAGAAGCCTCGCGACCCCAAGCAGTCAATCTTCGACAAGCGTCTCGTGCGAGAAATCGCCGTTTCTGGCGTAATTATAACTGCGGTCGTATTTGCCTTTTATTGGTTCTTGATTAATCGGCTAAATATGGAAATTACTTCTGCTCGCGGATACGTAATGTGCCTAATGGTCTTCATCCAGAATATCCACGTATTCAATTGCCGCAGCGAAAGCCGCTCTGCTTTTACTGTTCCGCTAAAAAGCAACTGGTTCATTATTGTGGGCATCTTCTGTACTTTGTTGTTGCAGGTTCTCGTTATGAAAGTCCCAATCTTCTCGACTTTCTTGCAGACTGTATCTATCCCAGCTTGGGCGATTTGCTGGATTTTCATCATCGCGAGTTCCATTCTAATTCTAATGGAGCTATACAAGAATATTATTTCCCGTTTTGATAAGAAATGAAAAAAGGCCTTCACTCAGGAAGGCCAAAGAGGT
>CAMZBA010000017.1 GCA_947304395.1 uncultured Candidatus Saccharibacteria bacterium | reverse complement strand
GGGCTATGCCCGCATAAGAAAAACCACCGGCTAGGCCGGTGGATGTTTATTATATTCAAAGCCAGCGCATCATAAAACATTGGCTATGCCAGCCCCCCGGCTTTTTGGTCGGGGGCTTTTTGCGCTATCTTAAAAGTGTTATAATAGGCCAACGTTCACTAGAAACAGATGTTGTACTTTAAAAGAAAGGAGAGGCGAAAATAATGGTCAAAAAAGCGACCGAGTTCCACGGGTTTGCAATTGATAACCCTCACAGTATTCCTATTGAGCTTATGCCGAAGATTGTAAGAAAGTTCAAGACTGTCCCTGAGATGATTTGGAGCGTGCGTTGTGCGGTTTTTGACGAAATAGCCAGTGGTCGAAAAATACCCAACGGGTTAGTTAATGATCTGGCTCAGTATTTTACGGCCGCAGGATACATCAGAGAAGACCTTACTACTGATGCTTTTGTTGTCAATCGTCTGTACAAGGCGGCCAACTATGGTACTAATCTCGGCATTCCGATTTGTGTTCAGGATTTATTACACGTGCATGATTGCAACGCCGATCTCTACGTAATGGCGAATCGGCGCTATGAAAACTACGAGTCGCCGACCGACGAACAGCGCAGGCGCATAGCTGATTTTATTAAGAAGTCACTTTGCGACCAGTTATCTAAAAGGCGGGGTATGTCTGACTGCTACGATGTGCTCAATCTGCGTTTTGGCCTTGAGCCGGGGGTAAGGCCGCATACTTGCAAGGAAATATCGGCAGAACTGTTTATGTCGGCCAGTAGTGCATCGAGAAAAACTAAAGAAGCCTTGGAAGTTATTCGGGATTCTGGTCTGCTCGCAAGGCTTGAGTCGGAAGAAATTTATGCCGTAGTGTCACTGTTTGTTTTTGAAGATTCCGTTGTTAATACGTTATGCTTAACCAGAACAACACAAGACGCCCTGGCGCGAGCGGAAATCAAAACAATTGGCAGGCTCGTCGAAGCATTAAAATGTGGCTACATTGACGACAATATTCGCGGCGAGATCGTGAATCGACTTGCGCGCGCTGGATTCGACGTCGAGTAAAGCGCCTCTCCTGTCAATACAAAAACATACCCTCGGTCTATCGGCCGAGGGTTTTTAACGATAAAAAAGCCCAGCCGTTGGCTGGGCAATGATTCTAGAAAGAAAGGGCTTTTTGGGGCAAATATGCGGAAACGTCCTCGCCGTTTCGGCATTTTTGCGCAAACGCCTTCCAGACGGACATCGGCATGGTTCTTTTGCAGTGTCCGTAATAGAAGTTGAACCAACTATCGATATTTACCATACTTACTCCCGTTCGTTCGGAAAGGGCACTTCGCAGAATGGCAAGCTTTGTGTTTAGTTTCTCGATTGTTATTGTGGAGCTTTTCTGACGACCGTATCCGTCAGGATAGTTGTCGGGATGCCTGCCAGTTATTTGCTTATTAATATTCCACATGTCGATGTACATATATAAGTCGGCATATAGAATAAAAAGCTGCGATATTGACAATTCCGACAGGTTGCCCAGGTCCATGTCGCCTGGGCTGCAGATTCGTATGTCCATTATTCCTCCAGCGCTTCGGCTACCAAGCACCTAATATGTTCCTCGACTGCATCAATCACCGGCGACGGAACTGGGTCGTCCGAACATATGTATTCGCTCAGTATGTGGTTTGCAAGTACGACAGCTCCCGGGCAATTAGGCAATTCCGGGGGAATCTGCCACGCAACATTCACTAAGAATTCTTTTGCATCAATTACCCCTTCGTCATCAACTCGCCGTTCTCGGATGATTTGATCAATCCGCTCGACCTCTTCGGGATAATTGCTCATATCGACCATCTCGATTCCGTATTGCTCAAGCTGCTCTTTAATGAAGGGGCTGGACATGTCGTCCTTTGTTCCCAGAACAAGAACGCGCCTGACGGAAATTGATAGTAGCTTTCGTATTGCGCACCACCAGAGCTCCACCACGTGCACATCGACTTGGCGACAGATTGGTGGCCAGACTACGCTTTCTACGACCTCGTATAACTCGGCAACCGTGGGTTCAACTTCCCGCAGATTGTCGGTTGCAAGCGCTACGCAGCAGCATTTGTCTTTGAGCGCCAGATCGAGCGCTTCCCGGCTTATCTTCGCGGAGAGCTCGTCCCAATCTTCTTTTGTCTTCGGCGGCCCAGAACCTTGAAAGTCTGGACGGTAACGGATTACGAGCCTAGTGGCATTTACGTCTCCCGTACGCCGTTCAATCTCTTTGCTGATACCTTCGAGGTATATCAGCGTAGCGTCGTAACTAGTGGAAATAACTCCAATTCTTTTCAAACAACATCACCTTCCTTTCTTATTAAAGTACAAAACCCTCAGTTATATTTCGTTACGTGATACAGCAAATAACTGAGAGCAATTTAAATTATAACATAATATATGATATTAGTAAATGCAAACCATAATGGATATGCTATGAAGAACAGAGATATTATTGACTAATTCGAAACTATATGATATAGTATAGCACGACCTAGCAATAGGCCTTATTCCGCCATCTTGGCGAGAACTTTAAAAGGAGGGAAAAGTATGAGTTCTTGCTCTACAGCTATGGCTTTATTAAGCCTAAACACCGTAGTTGCTACAGCTACCGCAAAACGCCTCATGAAGAAATATCGGACGGTATAAATGGCCGTTTGGTGTGCTCGTGTGGAATACTACGAGTCGCTCCTTGGCCGTCGGCCCAAGGGTGACATGTCTACCCTGATTGATGCGCTTCTTGCGAAAGGGTATATCCGTAAGGATATCACCCCTGCGACCTTCGCGATTGGCCGCATCTATAAAAGAGTTGCCGATCTTCGCTGCGTTGAGCATGACATACCAACAACCGTGGCAGATCTTAACCACGGAGACGCAAAAAGGGCAAACAAGTGCTATGAGCAGTTCGTGGCACCGACTCAGGAACAGTGCGACAGGCTCATTGAGCACATCCGTGCATTGTTTCAGCGAGAATCCGACGATCATCCAGGACAGTCAAAGGCTGAGAACGTCGACAGAAATGTTAACATTGTCAGATACTGGTCTGGGCTCGGCGATGATGGAATGCCCCACACGGCCGTGGATACTGCTAAGCGGTATCATCTGAGCAAGCAGCGAGTGTCTAAGGTCATCAGATTCATTACTCGCAAGCTGGCGATTTATGTCTTCGCAATCGGCTGCGATGGTGACATAGCTCGGGCAATCTTTGCAGTTGAAAGGCTGCGTCCGCGCGATGTTCCGGAAGATTCGCCAGTCGTCTACGTAGTGGGCGATGGGCGGCTCCATTACTTGCTCAGGAGCGCCGGCATTAATACGGTCAGTGATTTGCTGAGTCTCTTCGACCCCGAGTCCAAGAAGCACGTACGCTCTATTGGAGTAAAGCGCAAGGATCGGCTTCGTGAGTGCCTCAAAGAAGCGGGATACGCTTTTGGTAAAGACGGCTATCTGGCAACAGAAGCCGAACTCGACGAGCTTGACGACGATACTCTCTTGGGGCCACTTGAAGTCATTCCGTGGCCGTCGGAACTGGAAGAGTAAGTCTCTCCTTCTTTAGCCCCCCTCATAAGGGGAACCCTCGACCAAGGTCGAGGGTTTTTTCTTGGTTTAAATCAGGGCAGGGTTCGCCAATTCGGCTCTTTCATGCGCATCAAATACTCTCATGACCGTTTGCTGCCCTTTATGGATTAACACTATTGGCAATCTCCTTTCTTTGGCAGCCAACTTATCGTCTGGGGATATTTCATCAATCGCAATCACTGCATCGGGCGTCAATGCGACGCCTTTTTTGATTCCTTTTTGCTGTTTGGCGGTCTTTGTTTCAATTGTAACTTGGCTATATGCCTTAAGCCGTAGTGCTTCTTTACATAAATCCTCTATGTCAAGCAAAATTTCTGGTAGGTTAGTTAGTTTTAGTGGGTCGGTTTCGTAGCCGTCCGTGTTGGAATCACAGGGGTAAATATGCGCAATCATGGACGCATCAACTCCACTTCTATAGCCGTAGAGGACGCGCCCGGGGAAGTGTGAAAGGTTTTTCTCGGTCAGAATCGTGAAGCTCATATATCTCCGCGCCTCCGCCGTCTCTTCTATGGTTCGATTCTCCCAATTCGTGCGTACTCTAGCCAATAAAAAGAAATGGTCTTTGTCGCAATTCAACTCCTTCACGTGGCCATTTTTTGCGTCATCAAAAGTAATCAAGCTGTCTACGAGGGAGTTGCAGGCGTAGTCTCTGCAGGTTATGTAGGTCGCCTCGAGTTCTTTTCGTGTTGCTTCCGCCAAGTTCAGCAACTCATGCTTCTTTGCATAGGATGAATTATCGATATAATAACGTAGGCTATCATCGTTTAATCTTGTCGCTAAAACAGAATTTTTTATCATTTCTAAACTCACCTTAAAATCCTTTTTCATTATAGCTAATAGTTTGCTAGATTTATGAAAAATATGCTTTAATAAAAGCTAAAAAAGAGACATATGCGAACGCGAATGTTGAGAAAACATCAGCTTCGCGCGTTGGGTCGAATGACTATGAGTATAGTGAAGCTGGTATGACCTATCATGACACTTATTTTGGCGGTGTGAAGTTTATCGGCGAAGAAGTAGTCTACGATGGCGAATCCGATACGCCTATTTGGGGGATGAATTACTATGGCGTGACTTTGGACGAAGAATTATCCGAAGAAGCTATGGATAAAGCCTTGAGACCGGCTTTAATGAAGGTGGGCGAAGATGATAATTTGCCAGTACGTGGTCCAAGTCGCTTCGAGAGCGATGGCTACGAGTACACTTTTAATGTTGAGGGAAACTTAGATCGTTTCGATGGCATTGAAGAAATACATAAAGGCGGTAAGCTCATCTATCAGCTTCGTTGCACTGGTGGACGCATAGAATGAGCAGTGGTCTATAATTAAAATAATGAGAAATAGGCACACAGCGGATATTCGGATTGTCGGTTTAGTTGTAGCAATGGTATTAGTGGCATTAGCCGTATTCTCGGGTCTAAGCTATTTTCGCCCCTCATATTCGGAGACGCAATCTGGCCCCGTTGAACTAGATGAGATTGCGAAACCAGATAAAGATTACACAATAAGTATAGTTGGCGACATCTCTTTGGCGGACAACTGGGAGGTAATACCACAATACGATCAGCGCGGCAAAGGAGTCAACGGCATTTTATCGGACAAAGTCCTTAAGATTATGCGCGAGAGCGATTTTATGGTTGCGAATAGTGAATTTACTGTCAGCAATCGCGGCACCAAAACGCCTGGCAAATACTATACTTTTCGCGCCAAACCTGAGCGGCTATCAATTTATAACGACATGGGCGTAGATCTGGTGACGCTCGCCAATAATCACGTTTACGATTTTGGGCCGCTCGCTTTCAGCGATATGCTAGAAAGTTTTCAAGCTATCAAAATGCCATATATTGGCGCTGGTAAGAACTTGAATGAAGCCAAAAAGCCATATTATCTAACCTTGCCCAACGGCTATCGCGTCGCCTTCGTTAATGCTACTCGCGCCGAAAAATGGGGCATTGATACTCCTGGCGCTACGGCCACTACTGGCGGCGTCTTGCTTTGCTACGATACGGCGGAGTTTATTGATACTATCAAGGAAGCAAAGTCGAATAGTGATTATGTCATAGCTATCATTCATTGGGGTACTGAGGGGTCGCATCAATTAGAGCAAGTCCAGAAGACGACTGCTAAAGATTACCTCAACGCTGGTGCGGATATTATTGTCGGTGGCCATGCGCATGCATTACAGGGAATCGACTACAACAACGGGAAGCCGATTGTATATAATCTTGGCGACTTCATCTTTAACAACGGAACTGAAGATACGGGAATCTTGCAAATCAAATTTCTTGCGGACGGCGGAGTCAAGTTCTACTTTTTGCCTGGTCTGCAAAATAATGTCTTCACGGATTTACTATCGGGTAACGCTCGTACACAAAAAATCAGCGAAATTCTATCGTGGGATGGCTCGAATGCGAGAATTCTCGATGATGGCGAAATCGTAGCAAGGTGACTATAATAATCTAAAAAGGAAAAATATGACTGGAAAAATCTTTCTTTCTGGTGGCGGCGACGAGAACGCTACTAAAATGCTTGATGAAATGTTCTTTGCCGAATTGCCGCAAAATAGCAGCATCCTTTATGTCGCCACTGGCTTTCGTGACAATGAGAAGATATCTTCTGCTTCCGAATGGATGCGAGATATGATTGCCATGCACGGACGTACGGACATTCAGTATCTGTTTGCCGATAGTCTGGCACCGTTTAAGCATCTGGGCGAATATAGTGCTGTATATATTGGTGGCGGCGATACGGAGGTGATTATGGACGAATTTGATCGCACCGGCTTCGAATTCGTTTTGCAAGACTACAGTAATCACGGCGGCGTTGTTTACGGCGGCGGCGGTGGTGCCATTGCTCTTGGCAAATTTATCAATACTGGCCGCGACATTCATCGGCATTACAAAACTGGCGTTGGTCTGATTGGTCGCTACTCTGTCTATACGGATTATCGCGATGAAAATAAAGACGGCTGGGCCACTAGCCATGATTCGTTTCTAATTTGTCTGCCCAGTGGGGTCGGAGTTGTGGTTCAGGACGGCAAGATTATTCGTCATGCTGGCAGTAACTATAAAATCTTTGAGCTATAATATGATACGCAATAATAATTAAAAAGCCACGCCTGTAAAGTAGGCATGGCTTCGGTCGTAGTTAACGGTATCGTCTTAGCGGCAATTCTCGGCCGCAGTAGTGAAGTTCAGCAATGCGGCGTCCAGCGACCCTAATACGTCCAGCATCTTCATATGGACGGCTTCACTATAGAGGTTCTCGCAAATCTGCAATGCGGTCCACTCGATTGCCTTGGTTCTGTCACCCTCCGTCGCTTCGTCGTTGTAGGCGATGAAGAACGCGCTGTTCTTAACCCTTACGTGCACTCCTGAAAATCCATACGATGCGGCATGCGTATTCAGGAAAGCTGCTATTTTTTTCAAGAGCATCGGGGGAGGAAGAGAAGCCATAGTGGGCTGTCATTTTGACTTCTTTCTTTCCGTCATTATTACGGGAATCTTTCATTGGTCCGCAAGGATAAAATTTTACGAGTGTCTGATCCTCGTCTGCGTAATAATTAAATGCGACGCATGTATGAAGCGCCGAACCGCGTCGACTTTCTTTAGCCAAATAGGCTTTCTGCCGCTTTGTCAGGTTGCCAGCAATAACGATGTTATGCGCTGTGGGATTTACTACGATAATGTTCATAGGCCCTCCTCTCGAGAAACTCCCCTAATCGGGGATGTCGGACTACAATTCAATTATACCACAAAATAGCATAAGAGTCAAGCTAGACTGTGATCGTATTTTACTAAGGACATAGCGAGTCCCATGCGCCTCTTTTAGTGTAGCGTATGTGCGCACGGTGTCGCACTTATAAGACGCAAAAAAACGCTCTCGCTTATGATATTATGATTAGTAAGTAATGATACATGAGGAGGCGTATGGCACTTGGGGGTATATTTGGATTTCTGCGCAGGCGGGCGGAGACCGGAAGGGTCGACGAACTCGAACAAGCCCAAGAACCAGAACAAAACGACGAGAGCGTGGAAGGATCCGGAGAAGAGTACTCTGAAGAACGTATGGAGCAGGTGGGCGAAAAGGCAGTCGAGATTAATAACGAGCTGAGTTATACGGACCAAGAATGGACATATAAGGGCGGTTCGCCATCAGAGCTATCAGCAAAGCGAAGAATTAATTTAGAAAAAAATAGAGAACGTCAAAGAACGATTGAAACCAAACTAAACGAAACGTTCACGCCAATCGAGGAGCTAGAGGCGATAATGGATGCTGGCGAAGCTGAAGCCTCAAAGACTGTCGTCGAATATGAGGGCAAGCCGGTCGTAATATATAATACTGGCAATTTGCCGTTTAGATATCTAGAGCATGATATTCAATATAGTGGCGGCAGGGGAGGTCAGCCATTAATGAAAGACCCCATGTTGTGGTACGCCAGCAAAGAAGAGGCTCAAAAACGCGCTGCGTCCTTTTCATTTTCAGATCAATTGTCGTTCCAGTACAAAGATAGCATTAAACGGCGGGATCAAGAATACGTCGATAAAGATGAACATATTTTCTATTGTTTTCTGCATCTTCCAGAAATGTCTCTTTCTCAAATGAGCGAAGGTGCTACTGGCGAGCTGGTCAAGGGTAGTAACGACATTATTAGCCTCAGCGAAGGATCGGCAACTGGTGATGTTGCCGAGAAAATATCGGATAAGAGATTTCTAGAGCTTCAAGCGCACCGTTACGACGAAACGGGCAAGCCAGCATTCAAGATTGATTTCATTAGAGCCCCACTTGATGGTGTGAATGAGAATGTTCTTAGGTAAGCCGCTGCGCACGGAGTGCCGATTTTCATAATTCCAAAGAAACATGTCCTCACTAAGGAGGAGGTGGCCGCAGAGGAAGCGCGCAAAGCCAGGGAAAAAGAGCAAGAACGAGAGCGTCGCAAAGATGAGTTATTCAAGATAATTCTTGGTTATAAATTTCACGATGATGAAGCCTATGACAAATTAGATGCACTTATGCAGGATCCATACAGTAAAGAATGGATTCCAAAGCTACAAAGTTCTAGGATGGGCGATGCTAGCGCGCAACTTCGCGCAATGTCTCTAGAGCAAGCACAAAGCGGGAAAGAAGAGTACGATACTTCGACTGAAGAGGGCTTCGAGGCGAACAAAAAAGGCCGAACTTGAGCGCGCGAATAATGAAATCAGCTTCGAAATCGAAAGGCTCATGTATATCAACAAAAATGAGAGGACGGAAGATGAATTGCGCGAGAAAAGGGAGAAGCTAGAAAAGCTTGCAAAATCGAGCAGTCGAGAAAACTGGGGAAGATACGCAATAAAATATCGGCGACTTTTTGACCTCGTGAAAATGCGTGACGAAATCGAGTCTAGCCAATTTGGCGTGAATAGCGAAGAAGATGATTCGGGGCTAGAAGACGAGGAGGCGGAGCCAAGCGTGGAAGAACTTGAGGCCAAAGTCGAAGAGTTATGGCAACAAGTCAAGTCGAAGATTGACGCTTTCTTAGAAAGTAAGGGTTACGACGATGATAAGCTCGATCGGCTGCAAGATAAGCTAATTGAAATGGCCAACAATCCAGACAATAATGGAATTTGGAAATTACCAACTCACAACAATCCGGACTTCTTTAAGCCATTCCGGGAACTGGCTCGAAAATACAAAGAAGCAGATGTTGAGCTAGAGAAAAAGCGTCGAAGCTAGCTGCAATTGTACGCTGGATCTAACTTGC
>CAMZBA010000016.1 GCA_947304395.1 uncultured Candidatus Saccharibacteria bacterium | reverse complement strand
TAACTAGTAATTGATCTTCAAATACTAGGCCGTCAATTAAATTTCTTTCGTTGTCATATTCAAATTGTTAAAAGATAAATTCGGCGCAAAGAAATACAGTGTAATTTTCCTCGCAATTTATCAGACTAATTTCAGAGGTTCAGAAACGAACTTGAACAAAAACTGTCCTTATATTAGCGCATATTTTTGACTAATGCAAGGGTTTTTTTGAAGTTTTTTTATTTTTTAGCAAAACAGAGGTTATTTTTGCTATTTTAGGCTCTTTTTTGGGCGCGTTTCTATTAATTACTGGGTGCCGAAACTATAATCATGTTTCCGTCTGGATCATAAGCGCCAAACTCTATTTTCCCGTAATCTGTTTTGGCATAATCTATAAATATTCTTATACCATCACGCTTTAATGACGCGTAGATTTCTTTTGTGTCGCCCGCATTATCAAATTCAAATCTAATTAGATTGCTACTGTTTGTCTTTTTAGGCATGCCAATAATTTCTTTTTTAGCTTCACCATAATCCTGAAGCATCAAAATAGCCCCGCCTCTATCTAGTTGCGCCCAAGAAAGTGGCTCACCTTCCGTAAGCTCCGCTCTAAAACCAAAATAAGTCGTATAGAATTTTATTGACTTCTCAACATCCGATACGGTCAACTCATTAATGATAATCATGACTATTATTACTTCTCTGGTGAATAACTCTTTAAGTACTCAAAGATTGCCGCTTGATCAGCCGCGATCAGCGCCAGACGCGCGTCGATTTCTGAATATGCAACCAAAATGTCGCGGTTTAATATCTTTTCGTCCACATGCGCATCGAAGAACTTTTTGAATTTTTCCGCTTCCTCTTTCTTGCGAATATAGGTCGCCGAAAAGCGCGGATATTCTGGAATCGTTTTATCTCCCTCTTCCTCGTAAATCCAATCCCATTTTTGATACATCCATTCAAGCGCATCATTCTTTACGACATAATTGCGCATTAGGCGAAGGAGGAATAAGAGACGATCTTGTGTACGAATAGTCCCATCGCTAAGATGTTCGAATAGACCGAGAGCCGTCTTGCGGTCTTTAGTTGTCGTAATAGCATCGACTAAATCTTGCTTGAGGACAGCATCTGAAGTTTGTTTATATAATTCGAAATATTGATTACATAGTTTATGATTGCGCCTAACTAGTGTCGCCCCAACAACACAACGTAAATTCGCGTCAACTTTGTCTATTTCCACGTTGGCGTAAGTATCTTGAACTGCATTTAGATATTCCTCATCTTCCGCATAAAGCAACATCCACATGACAGTGGCGCGAAGTTCAGTATCATCATAATCGTCTTCCGGACGTGATGCGACGCCTAGGCGTTGGTAATTTGAAAAAGCCAAATCGCGCACAAAACGCTTAAATCTACGCTTTTCTTCAGTTTTTGGATCAAAGAACACCTTTAGGTCCGAAACGATTGCGGATATTAGATCCCACAAACAAGAATCCGTCTCTTCTGAAAATGCGCGAATTAAGGGCAGTAGCGACACGCTTTCTACATAATCGGTTTTTGCTAGTAGCCGACGATCGATTAATAATCGCAATTTCTGCTCTTGCGACAGATCAGAAACGTGGCGCAACTTTTCATCAAGCTCTTCGTCGCTCAGCTTGATAATGTAATGGCCAGACAAATCGTCGGACTGATTCATGATGGGATATTGAGTTCCATCAGTCTCGCCAGTAATTAGGAAGCGACTCTGAATATCGCCATTAATGACCGGGAAGCCAGACTGAGTTAGCCAAGGCGTCATGAATTCACGCACGTCAAAGTCGGCATGTGGCGTTAAAGCGTCCCATAAATCATCCGCAGTCGTATTCTCGTATTTATGTATCGCGAAATAATCCTTTAGACCAGCGAAGAAGTTGCCCTCGCCCATTGCGCGCATCAACATCAGTAGCAGATGCGAGCCTTTCCCGTAAACAATTGCACTATCAAATAAATTCGAAATATCCTCAACGTTATTAACTTCGACTCTTACTGGCTGGACGCCCGGTAGACTATCGCGCTGCAATGATTGCTGTATGGCAGTCAGATAAAAGTCCTCCCACGCGCGTAGCTCGGGTCTAATTTTATCTATAGAGTAGACTTCCATCATATTCGCAAATGATTCATTTAGCCACAAATCATCCCACCATTCCATCGTAACCAAGTCGCCAAACCACATATGCGACAACTCATGCGCGACCACGATTGCAACATATTGTTTAACGTTTTGCGAGGAGTTATCGTTGCAAAGTAGACATATCTCACGGAAAGTGACTAATCCCCAGTTCTCCATCGCCCCCGATTCAAAATCTGGCAATGCTAGCAAATCCATCTTTGGCAACGGAAATGGCGTGTCGAAGCAATCATCGTAAAAATCCAGTACGTCGGCAGCAAGCTTCCCCGCATATTCTAGATCGGTCACTTGTTGGTGGATGCCGGCATAGGTAGTTATTTTCACGCCGTGTTGAGACGTGGTTTCATAGCTGCAAAAATGACCGAGCGCAAAAGCTACTAAATAAGTAGACATTTTTGGGGTTTCAGCAAATTCGACAACTTTCCGATCGCTATCGATGCTCTGTTGCTCGACTGGCATATTTGAAAGAATAATGTCAGTTTTGTCGTCGGATGAGATTCTTAGAGAAAAGGTTGCCTTAGCTGCAGGTTCGTCGATGCATGGAAAACACTGTCGAGCATAATGAGATTCAAATTGCGTTGCAACAATTTTCTCGGTTTTGCCGTCCGCCTCATAGGTCGATAAATATACGCCCTCCATATTTGCGGTGATTGGCGCAGTATATTTGATAATTATTTCGTGGTTGCCCGGTGCAATATTATGAATATGTAGCGTGTCGTCTAAATATAGGTAATCTTCGATCGATACACTATCGACCGTAACGCTTTTTATTTCGAGATTTACAGCATGTAGCTTAATGCTGTCAGCTATCGCATCACCATAGATGGCGGTAGTAGCAGTAATGATAGTTTTTTCAGCATTTATACGTAGGTCCAAATCATAGTGCGATGGGACAAAATAATTAATAAATCTCTCCATATATCTAGTGTAACAAAAAAGAGCCTCTTTTGAGGCTCTCATTGAAACGATATTTTATTCAGCTTCTTCGTTTAAGAACTTTTGCGCGCGATATATCATTTGAGCAGTTTCGTCCGTAAAAACAATATAAATAGGCTTGGAATCAGCGGTGGATATTAGCGCATGACGACCAGTAAACTCCGGCGCTAGATTCTTGTCTTCGTCTAGACGAAAACCAAGATACCCCAACTTCTGCGTAACAAAACGACGAATTTCATCTGAGCGTTCGCCGATAGTACCAGCAAAGACTAATGCGTCAATACCACCAAGCGTGGCAGCCATTTGGCCAATATAGCTTTGAATTCGATATACAAATATGGAATGCGCAAGACTAGCACGCAAATCGCCTTCGTCACGAGCTTGAATGACCTCACGCATATCGTCAGAAATGCCAGATAAGCCCAGTAATCCACACTTTTTGTTGAGGTATAGCAAGAATTCTTCGTCGGAGGTGATTTTCAATGCTTTCTTTAGGCCAAGCACTGCAGCTGCGTCAATCGTACCAACGCGCGTACTCATGGCCAGACCTTCTAGTGGTGTATATCCCATAGAGTTGTCCATTGCCTTACCGTTAAGAATGGCCGAAAC
The DNA here is from genome assembly GCA_947304395.1 of uncultured Candidatus Saccharibacteria bacterium. Taxonomy (GTDB): domain Bacteria; phylum Patescibacteriota; class Saccharimonadia; order Saccharimonadales; family Saccharimonadaceae; genus UBA2834. Next base: position 6,961 of record CAMZBA010000016.1, on the reverse strand, counting down.
ACTAGAACCGGAGCCTAAGTGCGAAACAACAAGCTTCTCAGGAAGAATGCCCTGATCTTTCATGTAGCGAGAGATAAAAGCATAACTGAGGCCATGATAGCCATAGCGCTTAATTTCATACTTATCTGCTAGCTCGGTGTCAAAGCTGTAGTATTTGTAAGTATCTGGCTTATCCCAGTGGAAAGCCGAATCGGAAACTGCGATGATTTTCACGCCTTTGAAACACTCACGGATTCCGCGAATTTCGTTTGCGGTAGTTGGCACATGAACTGGGTTGCGTTTTTTAGCTTCTTTGAGTTGCTTCATAAACTCCGCATCAACCACGCGGTCTTCCGTAAAATAATCGCCTGGAGCGGCAATGCGCACAACGACTGCCGCCAATTTGTGCTGACCAGTAACATACTGCTCGTCGCTAAGAATTTTTGGCAAAATCGTAATGGCATCGTTTAGATTGTCGATATCTGGTTTAATCTTTTTCTTACCATCATCTACATCCTTAATTGTGCAGACGACTTTTTTGCCTTCAAATTCGAAATGAAACTGCGCCATGAGTTCTTCGCCATCATAAAGGGCGTACTTGCGGCTGGCGCTACCCGGATTAGTAATAAGAATCAGTTTGCTCATAGGGACATTATATCATTCTATCTCGGTTGTTACAGATAGATTAATGACCCGTCCTATTCGTCGACACCAAACTGGCTAGCATATCGAGCATTATCAAGCACAATGTCCTGATATTTACGCATAAAGCCATAACGTCCAGAGCGCTCAAGAATACTTGCGGCAATATCATAACGCGAGCAACGATTGCGCGCCAATTCATCCAGAGGGGAGGTGGTTGAACCTTGATCTTCGTACCCGTGAATATCGAGACGATACGGGCTAGCATAATGCGAGAATATGCCAAAAGCAGTTTCTGGATAGCCGTGAAAGTTAACAACGATTGGTTTACCTGGCGTGAAATAATCATTAAAGTCATTTGGTTTGAGTTTGTTTTCGGTAGTACCAATCGCACCATAAGATAAAGCCGCTACCCCTACAAAGCGGATGCGTAAATCAGGAGCGTCTTTTTTGGCAAGCTTTATACCCTCGAGGGCTTCGGCTGTTGGAATGTCACCAATGCCACAAACGATAATGTCTGGGTTATTATCAGAAGCAAACTGAAAGACCGATGCGCCGCCATTCGTAAGCTGAAAACGAGCGTGGTTAATATCAATCCAACGTGGCTCTTCTATCTTGTTAAATGTTGTGAGATTTACAACATCTTTTGTGCGCGTCATGAATTCCCAAGCCGCAGCTGCTGCAACGTCGTCAATTGGGAATAAGCAGTTTGCTTCATTGCTTGGTTTGCTCAACAAACTAGAGATGAGGGCTGGATTTTGATGTGTATAACCGTTATGATCCTGGCGTTGCCAACATGAAGTCGAAAGAATATTTAATGCGTGGCAGCGCGGACGCCAAGAGGCCTCTTTGGCCTGCTTGAGGAATTTTAGATGCTGATCTAATTGAGAGGAAATTATCGGAAGGAACGCTTCATATGAAGTCATACAGCCACGACCGCCACTAAGAATGTGGCCCGCCAACGTAGCAAATAGCACATTCTCGGATAACATCTCGATAGCTCGACCGCTCTGAGAGAGATGGATATCCCATGGCTCAATTGAACGCACCCAAGCACGATCGGTGGCTTCATAAACTTCACTAAGCCGGTTTGACGTGGTTTCATCTGGCGAGAAAAAGTAGAAATCTTCATGCTTCTCCATCTCGGCACGAAGGCATTCGCCAAGGACTTTTGCAATAGAGTATTTTTCCGCCCCCGGCTCTTTAACGCTCTGTGGTAAATTCATCGTACAACTCCTTAAAATTATAAGACTCGAGCCAGCTCTGCAACATCTGAAGTTGCGCGCGATCCGTTTTTGCGAGCGGTAGGGGAACTTGATGCGAAGCGCAATTGCCTTCTAGTTTTTTACCATCGAGCTCTTTTGGCCCAGTATAGCCTTTTGGTGTTTTCATGATGATAAAAGTATTCGGTTTCAAATCGGACAAGATCATTTGAAACTCCTCCGTATTCGTGCCATCGATAATAACTGGGTCATAGCCGAAGCCTCGGAAGAGACTTAATAGCTCTCTTTCGCTACTGCGCGCATAAATTGTCGGTGCGGAAATCTTATAGCCATTTAGGTGCAAAATTGGCAAGACATGACCATGTCGCTTCGAGGCGAGTAGCTTATTGAGATTTAAGCTACCAAGTGCCGTAGCGGTTTCAAGCTCGCCGTCGCCAATTAGGACGGCAATGAATTTTTCGGGGCGCCCGAGCGCAGCGCCATAGGCAGTAGCCAACGAGTAACCAAGTTCACCACCCTCGGCAATAACGCCCGGCGTCATTGGGCTGGCATGGCTCGGGAATCCATAGGGCCAAGAGAAGCGTTTACAAATATATTCAATCCCGTGAAGATTTAATGTCGCTTCTGGATAATACTCAACCAAGTCACCGTCATAAAAGAGGTTAGCTTGCAATGCTGGGAAACCATGCCCTGGCCCCAAGATGAATTGCATCCGCGGAAAGCGTGCTTTTAGATTAGCGTAGGCAATATTAATGCCTGGACAAGTCCCCCAATGACCCAATAAACGTGGTTTTATATCAGAGAAACTTAATGCGCGATTTAGTAAGAAATTATCCTGCAAAAAGATTTGAGCAACCGACAGATAATTGCAAAAACGAATTCTTTTTTCTATGTTGCGAATATCTACGCCCAACCCGTGCATGTGCATACTTTTATTTTAGCATAAGTATTTACGAATTGTCTTGCGGAAGTTCGTCGAGCAATTTCATCGTAGCGCCAATTAGTTCTGGTAGCGTGCTAGCATATTCCTCATAGATACGGAAGCCAGCCGCGTAGGGGTGACCGCCACCACCGAAGAATCCAGCTAGTTGGTCAGCAATTGGTTTTGAGCTACGTATTTTTCCTGTGAGTTTTCCGTCGGGATAGGTCTTAATAGCTACGGCGACTTCAACCCCCTCAACAAGACGTAATTCCTCTAATATCAATACATTAGGATTATATTCGTCGGAATACTTTTGAATATCTTCGAACGGAATTAAAACCGTCGCCAACTTGCCATCTAAGTGATATTCTACGCGCTTGATTAGGTCGGCCTTATAGTCAAGAATTCGAGCGGATTTTTTCATATAATCGCGTCTGCGCTCTTCCATGTCGGCAACTTTTGCGCCAGCATCTATTAAGTCCGCCGCCACACGATAATCTTCCGAGGTGGTCGACTGAGAGGTTAGTCCCAGCGTATCCGATTCGATGCCGTATAATAGATTCTCCGCACAAAGAGGCGAAATAGTCGTTTTTTGACTCTTGAAAATACGACAAAGCAAGAGACAGCAGCTAGATACCGGTTCGATTATTTCTTCGTGTTCAAAATCCAAGTCCGGCGCCGTTTCGTGGTGATCGATAACTAATACAGGAGCCGCATATAAACAGTTGCGGATGGCGGCATCGTCAAGGAGTTTAGAGATGAGGGTCGAGCTGGCCGTATCGACAATAATAAACGCATCCGCTTTGTAGGGGAACTCAATGTCCACCCTGCTCCAGCCCTCAAAATAACGTAAATACTTAGGTATATCAACTGGACAATATAATGATACTTCTTTTTCAGATAGAGCTTCCTCCAACGCGAGAGCAGCACCTAAAGAATCGCCGTCGGGATTTTCGGCTTGAATAATGCAAATATGCTTTTTGTCTTTAATAAAATTCGAAAACTTGTCGTACATATCACGACAATTTTAGCATGTTCTCAAGGATTAATCTTCCGTTTTGCGCTTGGAGATATATAGTTCATTGTATCGATAGTCGTGAATATGAGCTTCATTCTTGTCGGTCAATACAAATAGCGCACGTATACCTTCGGGACTATTTGCGCTCTGCCCATCAATTACGAGTTCGTCTGGAGTTGTGACGATATAATATACATCACTTAACTCTATCTCATCAGGTTTTAGCCCCACCATACGGGCTACGCGCTCAATGTTAATGCCGGCACGATTAAGCGCTTCTGAGCCGCGGAAGATATTTGATTGACCAAAATAATAATCCGACGCATCGTCTGCGCATGACGCATACCAGGACACTAGGCCATTCCCATCAATATTAAAACACGACTTCTGATCTGACACGGGCACCCAAGTGCCAATTATCATGGCAAAGTTCTCATTATTCTTCGTAGGAGTCACTAATGGCTCATCCTTATCTGTTGTCGTGGTAGACGTTGTGGTTTGTTGGGTATTGGAATGAGTATTATGGTTTTCGCGTAGAACAACCGCGCAGAAAATAGCAACCGCAATAATCAAAATGGCTATTAAAAGAATCATAATGATTGCTGTCGTATTATCCTTGACTGGTTTCGCTTCAGCGACTGGGGTCTTGTGGCTGGTTTTTTGGGTTGGGACTGGGGCGCTTTGTGGCAAGTCGGGATTAAATTCCACTTGGCTTTCTCCGCTAACGTCAAGAATTGCCGCTTGAGGGAGCGCGTTTTCTTCACCGTCTATTTTCTGATTGCCCTGTGACGACGTCAATTCTTCTTCAGAACGAGCTTGCTTCTCGATAGCCTCAGCCGAAATTCGTGCATCCTCTACACTATCCAGCTCTTCCATCAATGAAACAACACCGTCTCCATTCTGATCCAGCTCTTCTTTGTCGATTTCATCTTTAATGAGCTTCTCATTTCTAAAGAATGCCTCTGCGTCGTCTAGGCTTTCTTTAGAACCCACGCGCAAGCGCGGTTTTGTCGTTTCTGAAACAGTATGTTTATGAAGCGATTGTGCGTCCATCATCCCACCTTAATTATTTATACTTACGCTTATTATAGCATCATTTACGGTCGTGGACAGCATTTTTCGAGTAGTTGTGTTATAATTTCTTGGTACATAGGGGCGTAGCTCAGTTGGTAGAGCACTGGTCTCCAAAACCAGGTGTCGCGAGTTCGAGTCTTGCCGCCCCTGCCATTAAGTAAATCAAAGTAGCTTAGCTTCTTTTTTTATGCTATAATATATAGGTGATAGTTATGAATGATATTAAGACTCCTGAAGAGTTATTAAATTTTATGAGAAATAATATCATATATGGTTTTGTAGGTAAAAATGGTAAAAAATATACTGATATGTTTTCTGAAGAATGGAATGATTGGTATTCACAATGTATAGTTCAAAATGGTGAAGATGTTTTAAAATCAAAAATAGGTACATGTTGGGATCAAGTTGAATTAGAAAGACAATGGTTTGAAAAGAATAATTATACGGTTCATACATTCTTTATGTGGTTTGAAGTTGGAAGAGAATGTGATTTACCTACTCATACATTTTTAATATATGAAGATAATAATAAAAATTACTGGTTTGAAAATGCTTTTGAAGCACAAAGAGGTATACATAAATTTAATACTTTAGATGAAGCAGTAGAATATGTTAAATCAAAACAAATAGAATATACAAGAATGAATCATAAAGATGTTAGTGATAAAGATATGGAATGTTTAACAGTATATGAATATACAAGACCTAAAGAAAACGTAAATGTAGAAGAATATTTGAATCATGTTACTTTAACAAAATATGAAAAAGGTTTAATTAAGTAAGTTTTAAACCCCTATGATTATCGTGCCACAAAAGATGATTAACTACTAACTAGCGATAGTTAGTTTTTTGTTTAAGCAAATCCGATGAATCAGTCAAATAGCCTATGTTGCATATTGTCTGGCTCATCTAGGTACATTTTATATAGAGAATAAATATTCGTGTCTTTATATGGCACTATCTTCATACCATTATTTAGATCTAATATTTCCCCTTCTCTGTAGCTAATTAATATAGGTGAATGTGTCGCAATAATGAACTGACTCCCCTCCTTGACTAGTTGGTCCATTAGGCACAATAACGATAATTGTCTTTGTGGAGACAAGGCGGCTTCTGGCTCGTCTAATATATACAATCCATGATCGGTAAACCTATTTTGAACTAGCCGAAGGAAGGATTCTCCGTGAGAGCACTCGTGAAGACTGCCGCCATAAGAACTGCGCAGTGCCCAAAAATAATCTTCCTTAACTAGCCTTTCTACTTCGGTAGAAAAGTTATAGAAGCTTTCTGCCCGCAGAAAGAACTTCGTTTTTGGCCTTCTATATACGCCTATTCGTAAGTACTCAGACAGTTCCGACGTAGTGTTTTTAGTTTCGTACATAAAGTTATTCGTTCCGCCCTCGGCTGGCATCCCCAATGCTACCGCAATAGCTTCTATTAAGGTCGATTTCCCTGTTTCATTCTCGCCAATAAAAAAAGTTACTTGCGAGTTAATTTTTAACTATCTATACCCCACAAAAAACACCTCTGGGTGCTATATTATAAAGAATTATCTATTTTTGTTCAATCAGTGTTACGCTCTTTATGCCTTCTTCGTTGTATCGAATAGTCATCTCATAGTTGCCCTGCCGGTAAACTACCGTCTCAGATTCATCCTCTTTGGCATATTTGCCAATGCCGAACGCTTCTTCAAAATCATCTAGAGTTGCAAGACGACGGCCTTCATAGCGTATGTCCGAGTCTTTTATATCGGTAACTTTCTCGCCCTCGGGAGTATTAAACGAATAGAATCCCAAACCGGTAATCTCCCCTTCTTTATTACTCCAAAAAGCTACATTATCGTAATAATAGTCAAAATCTGCATCCTGAGCATGATATGACTTGATTTCATCGGTCAGCGTTTCCCCAATCTCGTAGCCATTAATAGTAATGCGCTCAAGGCGGGCACTTTCGTAAACATTATCACTCCCACCAAACAGCTGAGCAATGGTAGTATTCTGGCTTAACAAATAAATACTTGCCGCGAGCGCGATAAAAGTGATTATTCCGAGCGTTATTACAACTATTAAAGCCTTGCCGTTTTTTGCAGCTTTCTTCATATTT
>CAMZBA010000015.1 GCA_947304395.1 uncultured Candidatus Saccharibacteria bacterium | reverse complement strand
AGTAATTTATGCAAAATATTAACAAAACCGTTCAAAAAGGCGAGAAAGTAGAGGTCATGGCGCTGTTTAACTACAGCCAGATTCCATGTCAACCTTTATACTTCCGCCGCCGAGGAGAGAGTGAGGTAGAAATTACCGACACCCTCAGCGAACGCATCAAATTCGTTGGCAATCACGCCAAGCACATCTTTCAATGTGTTGCGGGTAAAATGTCCTGCCAACTAGAATTCGACAGCGCATCCTTAGCCTGGACGTTGATCGAGTGCTAGGGCGTTAACTCCTCGATCGAAATATCTGCCGCTTTATTGCGACAGATATTTTTTGTTCGCAATAACGCCAGTTGTGGCTATACCCAGGATAAATAGAGAAGTGGTCAATTCAGACATAGATACCCCTGTCTGAACCGGCTCAATATTAATCTCTTCCGGAGGGTCCTTTTCTTCGATATCTAACTTCGTCCATTCTCCGACCATGTAATCCTTATCCAACCAGGCCACTTCCAGGGTTACATCAGTACTTTCTATACCATCTATCACGCCCGACAACTCAGTCACCGGTACGAAGTCTAAATCAACCCCATCAATACGCACCAGTATATACTTGGCCATATATGGCCAATTCTGAATCCAATCCAGCTGAATTTCGCCATTTATATGACCCGCAGACACATTTTGTGGCGCTGGTATCTGATATGGCTCGCCTTCATACTCATGGGTAATAATCTTTATCGTAGTCTCAGCTGTCTGACCAACATCATCTACTACGCGCAAAATAATCGTTTCTTTTTCGGGAAAATATACCGTACGCGAAAATTTCGGATTATTGCCCGTAGACTCAAATGCGCGCCCATTGACACTCCAAAGATATTCTATAATTTCATGCCCAGAACTAAAGCTTTCCGAAGCATCTAACTCCACAGTCCCGTCCATCATAATTCTATATTGATCCGTCGGAAGATGTGCTTGTATGCTGTCGGGAATATCCTCTTCGTCGCTACTATTCTCAGCGCTCGCTAACGCAATCATTCTTTGCCTTTTCTTTAGCTTTTGGTCAACCTTTTCCGACATCCAAGTCAACTCACCAAAGTCCGCATAATGCGAATGACCGGCCATATCAAAGAGTAGCTTCGTGCTACCACATATGTAATCCTGCCGATTGCACCATAAGCCATACTTACCCTCTAGACCACTAGCTTCATATGGGTTGCTCGCACCTAACGAGCCCGAGTAAGTCTTGCATTCTGGCACATGCACTCGATATGCGGAAAGCCCCCTACCTTTACAAGCTTTCGGTGACAAGCCTTTACCTTCTGGCAAATAAGTCCAAGGATCACCAAACAAACCAACATATACAACCTGCGACGAAGTAAAACTCTTAACGGCTCGGGCCGCTACTAACGCACCTTGGGAATACCCACCGAGCACCCAAAGCGTAGCAGGGCAGCTCCTCATTGTACTATTGTAATAATCCTGCAAGTTCCTAACGCCAGAAGTTACACTTCGTCCGAATGCAAAGGCCTTGCCACCACCAATTTTTGCCCCAACTGCATTTATAGGATTCTTTACCGTAACTGCCGGATAGTCCAAATCTGTTATCCGATACGAATACCCTCTGCGTTTTGCTACCTTAGCCATCGCGGATTTAAACTGCCTTCATTCGTTAGTATCATTACGCGCCGTACCAGAACCGCGTACATAGACAAACTCAATATCCCGGCAGCTAGAATTATACTCAACACCAACGTCGCTAGCAAAAGTCGGTGTCGACAAAGAACAGATTCATATTATGCAAATTAAACCAAATAATACTTTTTTCATGCCCATATAATCCCAAATTATGCCGCCCAATTAAAGCACGAGCTTAATAAAAATGATAGAATAGGCTTAACTATGGCTTATGATACAGGAAACATTATTGAAGTTAAAAATTTCGGCATATCTTTCGCTAGCAAGACCATCATAAAAAGTCTGTCGTTCAACGTAAAACGAGGAGAAACTTTCGGACTCCTCGGTAGCAACGGCAGCGGCAAAACCACTACGATTCGCGCCTTGCTTGGACTATATCAACCAGACGCAGGGAAACTACTAATTAACGGTAAGCCATTCGACCCAAACGGCGAAACGAAAATCGGTTACCTCCCCGAAGAACGCGGTCTGTATAAAAAAGAAAACGTCATCGACACGATGGTCTACTTCGGCAGATTGAAGAACGTTAAAAAACCACGCGAATGGTCAATGAGCTATTTAAAACGCGTCGGCCTAGAAGATTTCGCTAAAACCAAAATCGAAAAGCTTTCGCAGGGTATGCAGCAAAAAGTCCAGCTAGGCATTACGGTCATGAACGAGCCAGACATTCTTATACTCGACGAGCCGACCAAAGGCTTCGACCCTGTAAACCGTCGTCTGTTGATGGAAATTATCGAGGAATTACATCAAAAAGGAAGCACCATTATCCTTATTACCCATTACATGGATGAGGTCGAAAAACTTTGCGACCATATCCTGTTACTAAAGGATGGCGTAGCGCGCGCAAGCGGCACAATCTCAGAAGTGCGACGCAAATTCCATAAAAACTCTCTAGATCAAATATTTATAGATATTTATGGCGAACAGGAGGAGCAATACAATGCATAAAACCTTGCAAGTTATCCGTTTCGAAATCGTACGCAGCCTCAAAAAGCCTTCTTTTTGGTTAGCCGCATTATTAGTGCCAATCCTGCTTGGTTTTTATATTTTTATCGCCGCCATGTCCGGCTATAATGCCGGCGAAGCGCTCGAAGCGGGCGTAGACACCTCGGATATGTCCCTAGGCATTTTTGACGAAGCTAAATATTTAGCTATCAAAACCGTCATTAACCAAGATAACAAAGAGCAGACGCTACGTGAGTATAAAACAAAAGAATCTGGCGTTAATGATATTAAAGAAAACAAGCTCGACGTTTTCTATTATCTGCCCGCTAGCTTCGAAAAAGATCATCGGGTCGAAATCTACGTCAAACCAGACTCAGTTGGCATATTCGACAACTATGCCAACCCTATTCGCGGACTCCTATCCGCCACCGCGCTCGCCGAAACTTCAGAAATAAATTACGCAATCATCACCGATGCAATTGATTACAGCACAACAACATTTTCCGCCGAAGACGACCACGTAGTAGACATGGCTGAGTTAGTTTCGAAAGTAGCAATCCCAGCCATCGGCCTAGCTATGTTCTATATCTTGATCGTCGTACTTGGCAACCGTCTAACCGCCGCAATGGTTGAAGAAAAAGAGAATCGCATCAGCGAATTAATCCTGACTAGCATCAAACCCATCCATTTAATCGTCGGCAAAATCATCTCACTTATGGCTCTGGGGATTATCCAGCTAGCCGTCCTCATCATTCCGCTAGTCATAGCCTACTTTGTTGCACAAAAATACAACGCCATCCCATTCAATATCACAATTAATTTCGATCCAGTGCTTATTTTGGAATATAGCGTTCTGCTGATCGTGTCATATTTCCTATTCACGTCATTATGTGTCCTAATCGGCACGCTCACTTCGAGCGCAAAAGACGCCAACTCATTCATGTCCGTAATTATTATCCTAACAATCCTGCCAATCTTTTTCATGAGCTCATTTGCTAATCACGACGTTCAACCGCTCGCATACTTCTTATCGTATTTTCCGCCAAGCGCACCACTCGCATTGATGATGCGTGGATTATTTGGCACATTGCCGACTTGGGAACTACTTATCGGCATTATCGACATTACAATCGTCGGCCTCATTTCTTCCCGACTCGCCACATACATTTTCTGTCATAACGCCATCGCGTCCACATCGAAAATCGACTTCAAAAAATTACTTGGAGCTCCGCGAAAGACATGGAAAAACTAAGTATAATTATCGGCAAAAGTATTCAGGCAATTTCGCGCCTTCGTGGTGGCGGCGGCTCAGCCTTACCTGGTCTTGTGATCGAGCGAATTAATCCGAAGTTTATCAAACAAATCCTATCCAAACTGCCACTTGGAGTCGTAGTAATCTCTGGAACTAACGGAAAAACCACCACGACAAAAATCATCAGCGAATTGTTTGAAAAACAAGGCCTAAAAGTCTTCACCAATAATACCGGCAGCAACTTCGTACGCGGAGTCATATCGGCTATATTGCAAAATATCAAGATAACTGGAAAATTCGATTATGACATTGCCGTACTCGAATTAGACGAGGCGCATGCTGTAAAATTCACCGAGGTCGCACCCATCGATTACTCATTGTTATTAAATGTACAACGCGACCAGCTCGACCGTTTTGGCGAAATTGATTACACGGCAAGTCTACTACAGAAAGTCGCCGACGCAACGCGGAAAACTGTCGTATTGAATCGCGAAGACCCACGCGTCGGAAAGATAAAAGCCAAGAACATTAAATATTACGGACTGTCCAACTCGCTAATCAAGAAGTTTCCGTCCGACGACGACTTAATAGTAACCAGCAATACAAAAAGCTCTAATAAAAACGCTGACGTAATTTTCGAACGCCTCGAAGGGCAACGGGCGACATATTCAATAGATAAAAAGGATTACACTGTCAACCTAAGGCTGAAGGGTATTTATAATGCCTACAACGTAGCCGGCGCACTTGCACTTTGCCATACCGTCATGCCAGACGCTAAAGTTCAACGATTTGTCGACGATATTTCAACAATCGAATCCGCCTTCGGACGCGGCGAAAGTTTCATAATTAACGGCAAAGAAGTAGAAATTCTCCTAGTCAAAAACCCTTCCGCCTTCCAACTAAGCATCGCCTCATTTGCCGACGACAGCCACGATTACATGATTGCCATCAACGATAAAATTGCCGATGGGCGCGATATTTCATGGTTATGGAATGTGAACTTCAATAAACTCGACAATAACATCAAGCTAGTATCTGGCATCCGCGCTTACGATATGGCCTTGCGCCTAAAGTACGACAACATTGCAGTAGACCGTATCATAGAAAATCTAGAAGAAGCCGTAGACGCTTTCATCTCCGACGGAGAAAAACCGAAACGCATCTTCGCAACCTATACGGCCATGCTAGAAATACGTAAAATTATTTCCGGAAAGAGCATTCTATGAAATTGAAAATCCTTCATCTATACCCAAAGGAAATGAACCTCTATGGCGATCACGGCAACGTATTAGCCATCAAGCGACGCTGCGAATGGCGCGGTATCGACGTTGAAGTTGTCGAGCACGAACCAGGCAACAAAATCCCTGACGATATCGACATTATCTTTGGCGGTGGCGGTCAAGATTCGGGGCAGGGCAAAATTGAAGACGACCTACAGACAATCGCACCAAAGCTTAAAGATTTCATCAACAACAATACACCTTGCTTAGTTATCTGCGGCGTTTATCAATTATTCGGCAAATACTACAAAACCGGCTCTGGTAAAACCATCAAAGGCATTAATGTTTTCGATGTCACTACAGACGCAGGAAAGGAGCGCTACATCGGCAATGTCGCAATCAAATCTAATGAATTTGGCGAAATAGTTGGTTACGAAAACCATTCCGGTCTCACAAAGCTTGGCAAAAACATGAAGCCACTTGGCGAAGTAATCGTCGGCGCCGGCAACAACGCAAAAGACAAAACCGAAGGATGCCGTTACAAAAACTGCATTGGCACCTATCTACATGGGCCGATTCTACCAAAAAATCCAAAACTAACCGATTTCTTCATCGCCAAGGCGCTAGAGCGCAAAACCGGGCAAAAACCCAAACTGGATAAGCTAGACGACACGGTCGAGAATAAGGCCCACGCCGTAGCTGCAAAACGCCCCCGATAAAGAAAATACCCTCCGGAAAACCCGGAGGGATTTAAGAATGTACATGTTTAATAAAGGAGAGCGGCGAGCCGATCAAAGAAGCGCCCAAGCGCATTTCTTGCTTTCACCGCTACAGGTGCCGCAGATTCGTCTCCTGCTTCGCGAACACCCCACATATGGAAAAGCCCCTTCTTCGTAATCTTGTATATAGCACCGTTCTTCAGAAAGAAGACATTTTTTGTTCTTTCCATTTTACCCCCCTGCTAGTTGAGCTCTATTATTTTAAACAACAACCTATTAATTATAGCACAAATACGCAAAATTGTCAATATATTCGTTATTTTTCAACCTTGAGACTAGCCGGAATTGTCGACCAACGTAGGCGTTGGCCAACGGCATTCTGCTCATTCGCATCTGCCATGCGCGTGATACAATCGCCTGCCGACGTGGTTGCGTGATAGTCATATTTCCAACCGACTGTCAGCCTTGCTAATTTTGCATTTTGAATTTTTTCCAAGCAGGAGGCCTTGTCTTTTAGGCAGGCTTTTCCCAAATCATCCCACTTATCAAAATCAACATCCTTTACATTAATGTCCGCATTCGCCTCAATCGCCGCCGAACGTGAATACTCGCCGCCACTATACTGGTCGAACATAAAGTTACCCATTGAATATACAATTAATTTATTATTATATGCCTCTGCATCTTGCACCCAGTGCGGATGATCGGCAATTACCGACTCAACGCCCGCATAATCAATCATTCTGCGGTATAAGTTTTGGCGCAGCTCGTCATGCGACGGCTGATACTCGGCACCCATATGTGGCATTGCAATCGTTGGCACATATGTCGCATATTTTTTCATATTATCAATATAATCGCTTCCGGGAACGCCAAACACGCCGTGCGCGGAGCAAAAGCCGAATGGCATTTGAATTTTCTTTGTCTCTTTGTTATCGTAAGCCACATTTATTGGCAGAACTACAATATCGCAATTTTCTGCCTCCGCCGTATCGCGCGTTTGCTCACTCTGAACGGCTCCAGAATACTTCGGCGTACCGAAATATTGAATGCCTGCATCACTCAAATGTTTTCGCGTTTCGGTTAAGCCCACCCCTCCACCTTGGTTATCCGTGTGGTTATTACCTAACAAAAATGCCGTAAAATACTTCTTTGCTTCCGGCAAATAATCCGGGTCACAATTAAAAATAAAAGAGTTGTTTTCTTCGGCGTAATTGTGTTCATTGTTTTCTTTTTGCACTAGTGGACATTCTAGCCCAGCGATCCATGCGTCATAGCTATCGGGTTTCAGCGTATCTAACTTAGAAAACGGATATTTTACACCCAACTCCGACGCGCGCGCCAATTGATTCGTGCGTCGCCCCCAAAAGGTCGTGCCAGCAAGCAATATCTTCATCTTTGCACTTGTTGCGACTGGCTCCGGTTCTGGCTCCGGCTCCACTTCGGACGAGCTAGCGTTTGAGGTGGTAGAGCTCTGCTCCTGCTGCTTGACGCCTGCCAGAATAAGGCAAGTTGCACAAGCCGTAGCTGCTACTCCAATTAATAGAAATACTGCTATACGAGTTTTATTCTCGAAACCTATCATAGTTACATTGTACAACCTTTTGCTTTTTGTGATAATCTAATAATAAGCGTGAGCCAAAAACAAACATGTTATTTCAGTACGTCATTCTTCTTACCATTGGGCTAATTACACTCGTCAAAGCGAGCGATGTTTTTGTGGACGCCGCCAGCTCACTTGCTGCGCATTTACGCGTGCCTAAAATGCTTGTCGCACTCACGGTTGCTGCCTTTGGCACTTGCGCACCCGAGTTGGCCATATCCTTCAAATCTATGGCGACAGGGAACTACGACATGACACTAGCAAACGTTATCGGATCTAGCGTCGTAAATATCTTGCTCGTTGTAGGAATTGCCTCTATTGTTTCGCCAATTTCCGTCAAAGAGCAAACGGTAAAAAATGAGCTTCCTATCTTGACTGCTATCACCTTGGCTTTCTTTGTCTCTTTGAACGACACTGTATTTGGCGCAGCAATAAATGGACTCTCGCAAATTGACGCCATTATCCTCATGATTATGTTCGCGTTCTTTTTACTGTACATTTTCGTTACCGTCCATTTCGACAAAAACCATCAGCGCCGAAAACACCATAGACGACGTCAAGCCAAATACACACTTAGCCGCTCTATTTTATATATCGTTATTACTTTATTATTAATCGCGCTTGCCAGCGACATTGCCGTAGATAACGCCGTATATCTAGCAGAAGAATTACGCATTAGCCAAAAAATTATCTCTATGACTATAATCGTAATCGGAACATCGCTACCAGAACTAATTATGACCGTAAACGCCTCAAAGAAAGGCGAGCACGATCTCGCGGTCGGCAATATTATTGGCACTAATATATTTAATATATGTATTGTTTTAGGCCTACCAACATTAATATTTGGCGGCTTCACCTCCGTTGCATTCAATATTATTGACACACTCGTAGTCCTGTTCGCCGCCATTATGTATTATCTCTGCAGCAGGAGCAGTAAAAAACTAACTAGAGTCGAAGGCATCATGATGGTAATGATCTTCGCCGCCTACTATACCTACGTACTAACCCCATAAAATTGCCACAACAGCCAAGGAATAGTTATAATATAACCATGAGCCGTAATTACGAATCCCCAGACGAAGTATCTAGCATAATCGCCTCTCCGGAAAGCGACGACAACAAGCAACGCGCCGACAATCAACAAAAAATCGGTACAGCCTTGCTGAAATCTATTGCATACCAGGACAAAATCCCCATAAAGCTAGGAGAAGCTGAAGCATCCTTTGCGAAACAAAGATATGAGAAAGATCCAAACCTATCCTCCATAAATGGCGCTGAACGCAGAATATATTTGCACTTAGATGCTATTAAACGAGCCGTAGATGCGGGCGGCGATGATGTAGAAAAATCCATCCTGGACGAAATCGTCCACGGCAGTCCAGATGCCAAGATACCCGGTATTCATATCGCGACCATGGAAGATATTCCCGAAAGCTATTGGCGAGCGCAAGAGCAAATCATGAGAGATCAAGACGGCAGACTAACAAAATTAGACGATTTCGAAAAAGAAATGCTTCAAAAAGACATTGCCGAAAGACAGCAAGAATCTATCGAATCATGGCTAGACTACCTCCAAAATGAATCTTGCCCATATCCTACCTGGTTTAAGCTATATGCACTCGACGGCGTATCCAAAATGGGCGTTTTTAACAGCAAAAGAAAACAATTTACCAAACGAGATACCGCTTCGGTTGCCCCATATCCACACCTTGATCAAGCATCGCTAGGCAAAGTCTTTCAGGCCGTTATAGATTTCTACGACTCCAAGCCAAATAACGCAAACAACAACCAAAACGCAGAGTTGTCAGCATTAGTTAAAAGTGGAAATTTTAACAAACTATACTCAAAATTTCTCCTAGAAGACCGTAACATTGTCGAAGTTCCGAAAGAAACCAAAGATATACATGGCGAGTGGATTGAATATAACCCGGGCGACGAAGAAGAACTAGCCGTCGCCGCCGACGGTACGCCGTGGTGCATCGCCAGCCCCACAGTTGGACGCAACTATTTAGAATACGGAGATTATCTTGGTGAAAACGATCCCGACGCAGACAGCAAGGCAAAGTTTATCCTCTTCCATCTCGTGGACCCAAAAACCGAAATCCCCTCAGCGAGCGCCTGTGCATCTATCCGTTTAGACACGAAGGGAAAGGTTGCCGAAATATCTGGCCTACAAGAAGGTCAAGCCCTAAACGATTCATTAGTACCTATAGTTGAAGAAAAAGCGAAAGAGCTTCCGGGCGGAGAAGACTTTTTAGAAGCTTTTGCGGACAAAAAGCATTTAATCGCAATCGATCACAAATGGCAGAGCGGAGAAGACCTTAACCAAGAAGATATTGATTTCATCAATGGCGATTTTCATACGTTAGATACATATAACGATACCGACCCGCGCATAGTTTTTATGAAGGAAATAGCTATTCCGCTCCAAAATGGCGAAGATATCAACACTACCGCCAAAACGCAATCTAGCAAAATCATTAATAATATCGACGGCCTTATCCGGCACAATATCAGCATTAATCAAATTATCAACTGGCTCTATTCGGATGATATCGTAGAAAACCTCGATACTCTCATTGCGCACGATGCGACCATAAATCAACTCGTCAGCAAAATTCACTCTTATCAAATTATCGAGAACCTCGACGATTTAATTGCCCGCGGCGCCACTATTGAGCAAATTCACCCCCATCTCGACTCAACAGATATTATCGAGAACCTCGACGATTTAATTGCCCGTGGCGCCACTATTGAGCAGCTTTGCTCACACCTCTACTCAAAAGACGTAGCCAACAACCTCGATTTCCTAATGGCCCATGGTGCCGATATTAATCAGCTCGTATCGCGGCTAGACGACGACGCCATTCATTGCCTCGACGCCCTCATGGCTTATGGTGCTAATATCAATCAAATCGCCTCAGGCGCAAGCTCTAAGGATATAATTGACAACTTAGACAAACTACTCACCTTCGGCGCCGACGTCAACAGCATCACCCCCGAACTCAACCCTAAAGAAATAGCCGAACACCTCGACACCTTCCTTACTCATAATGTCGATACCGATCGCCTAATTATAGAAATGCATATAAGCGATATCATTAAAAATCTCGACACTCTTACGGCGCATGGCGCAGACATCGACTGGATTGTCTTTAATCTGACTAATAGCGAAATTCGAGAACATTTTGACACATTAGTGGCACATGGCGCCGACCGAGAACAGCTACTGGAAGACATGGAAGCAGAATAATATAATAATCACCTATTCACGTAATTGAATGGTAATATCGAATATGCTTAAATGAAGCTAGTAACGGCTCTATCGTGCCGTCATAAAACTATAAACAAGGATTCCTATGGGTGCTATATTCTTTCTAACTATATTTTGGCCTATCGTTCTAGCAGTGGGGGTATTTGCGCTCATCCTGCCTTATATCCCCTACATTACATTAGCTCATGGCATTTTCTGGCTGTTAGTTGGCATATTAGCCAAATTTATTTCAACCAAATATCAACTATTCAAGAAGGGCCTTTCCCACAAGAAAACATGGGTACGTATTATTACTGACATCTTTCGCTGGGTTATTTACATTGATATAGTCGCCAACATAATCCTTATTATTGGGGCTATTATTCTAGCTGTCGTATTTATCACTAAAGGCATTACACCAATCCCGTCTTAATACTATTTTGCTCAGACACCTCCTATAGTTGTATTGACATGCGGCGAAAAATCTTATAAAACTATAAAGAGCTCATGAGTTATAAGGAGGTGGTAAACACATAATGAGCAAGATCTTTTCAATTGAGGGCAATTTTACACAAAACGGAGAATGGTCGCAGCCAGACCCTTCCTTCAAGGGAAAAATAATCGTCGAAGACAATGGGTCGTTTTCTGGCTATTGCGATGAGCTATATGGCAGCATTTCTTCGGACAAAACCAGATATCTATTCGGACACCTCGCCCAGGACCAACACGGGAAAGTGACCGGGATTGCGTTCTTTAAGTTATCCAACGATCGCAATCAAGTTCCACTCATCTACCTTATCGCCGACCTAAAGACGGATCGGGTAGCATACTGGGGATCCTTATCGCTCAGCTTCGGTACACTAGTGACATGCGCATGGCATGGCCAAGCTACCATTAATGTTAAAGAAGAATCCGACTCTGACGAGGTTAGAAACAGTGTCGCCAAACACCTGGACAACTTCGATGTCAACATCAATCGCAACAGGCTGTACAGCGAAGAGGCGGCAGAACAATGTCGCAAAACTATTAAAGGCCTGCAGGGACTTGAATGATGTTTTCAGCGCACGCTTTTGATTATTATGGCAACCTTAGCCCTCATCAAAAAGCCACGAGCTAGTCGTGGCTTGTTTTTATTGAATGCATGCTAGCTACTTAGTATCGATTATTCTAATTTTTGCGAAGTTTTTGCCAGTTAA
>CAMZBA010000014.1 GCA_947304395.1 uncultured Candidatus Saccharibacteria bacterium | reverse complement strand
ATGCTAGCTACTTAGTATCGATTATTCTAATTTTTGCGAAGTTTTTGCCAGTTAATCCAATATTCGCATCTTCCCATTTGCAAGAAGTCTCTTCAAGTTGTTTTGGTGAAAGGACAACCATTTTGTAGGTATCTTTGTCTGGTCTTAAAGCGCCTACTCCTACCCAAAATTTTGCAATCGAAGATTTTGTAGTGCCTAAAGAAATCGTCCTTCCGGATGGGAGCGGTTGATTAAATACCACGATTTTATCTGGGCGATTTTTATGGTAGCCGGTACCACCTTTTATCGCCCGATAGGCATCATGAATTCTATAAATTTTCTCGCGCCACTTCGGATCGTTAGATTGCCCATCGGCTGGCCTGACGTTTAACTCGACCATCCTAGCGCTATCATCGGAAAGCTCAGGCATAGGGGTTGTTTCAAGTTGTTTTTCAAGTGCTTGGTCAAAATCTTCACGAGAAGCAAATTGAGAACCGACAGTAGTAATTGTCATCTTTAGGTTCTCAGGTTGATATAGCTTCAAAAAGTCCATGAGTTTTTGATAAGAATCGATATAGGCTTTCACTTCTTCTGGTTTATAGTTATCAAGGACTTCTACAATATAATCATCGACAAAGAAATCAAACCAAACGCCAGGCTTATATATCTCGCAAATTGGTTTTACGTATTTTGAATAATACATTAAAGAGAATAATTCCGCCCAGTCTACTTCGGGAGCTTCTTCTAGACGCCATAGCTTATAGGCACCGTGAAGAAAGGTCAGATTGATAGGTTGGTTCTTTCCGACACAATAATGAACAGATTCCTTGACATGGTTAATAAGATCTTCATTTGCCGAGTATTTACGAAACTTTTTCGATAACAAAAGGCGGACTATTTGAGCTTCCAAATCATCCTCCGGTTGAATATCGCTCGGAGTTTTGAGTTTTTCTAGTTCGTTCTTGATATATTGTTCGGCAGTCATAATCTTTTGGAGATGCGAGATGGTCGCTATGCCATCGTCGTAGTCTTGCCGACTACCACCTGCTCTCGGTCATCGCATCTCTCATATCATATCATGGAATGGGAATATTTCGAACATGATGTTGGAGATTTGACAAACATTGCTGCGATATAATAAGTACATGAATAAAGTAAACTTGTTACTGGCTGAAGCAAACGGCAATCTTTCTAGTAGTAGAGAGATGATTATAGGTGCTGTCAAAACCGCCGAAGAATATGTATTTCCTAAACTTAAAATTAGCTGGGACATAGATTTGTTAGTGACTAATCGCTTATACGATATTATCATACCGGAAGACGGAGTCGGTGGACGCACTAGAACTTCTGACTTCATTGAATTTGCTATTAACGAAAATAAAGCGACCGAGAATTTGATTTCCGAAATGGTGACTCATGAACTTTGTCACGCCGCTCGCTGGGGTAAAAACGATGAGTGGATTAACTCTTTATTCGATAGCGTGATTAGCGAGGGTATTGCGACATACCTAGAAGCTGAATTCGTGAGAGATCGAGAAGAAAAAACGGTCTTTATTAAAACGATTCTTGAAAGAACAGATAATGAGAACGAAATAATTCTTGAAAAGCTTCGCGACCAATTAGATTCCAATTATTACGATTACGATACTATATTCTTCAATGGCAACGATGAACTTCCTCGCTGGTCGGGCTATTCACTCGGATATTTTCTAGTCAAAAAGTATCTCGAAAACAACAATAAAAAGATCGAAGACGCTTTTGCCGATAAATACGCAGATTTCAAGATTGCTTTGTAAGCCAGACTACGTATACTTGACAATCCTTCATAGATATAGTATAATAGTCGTAAGTGGGTTTATTTGCTGTATCTAGCATTGAGACCTATCAGCACGTTAACTGAAACTAGAGGAGATGGATATTATGGGCAATGGAAAAGGACGTTATAACCAGAGAGCAAAAGACATATACGAAAGTGCTAGAAGCAGAATGCCGAAGCGCAAGGCGAAAGAAATCGCGGCGAACTACTATGAACCAAGCGAGAAGTTGGTATTGTCAGCCGATGATGTCGAGCAGCATCCAGTTCTGCGAAGGTTTTTATCCCCGAAGCATGGTTTTGAGACGGGGTATTTAGGGTACAAAGAGGAAAGCGCCCTAATGGCGGCTCTAGCTGAGGAGTATAGTTTTCCTCAAGAGTTAATTACGCCGGGATTAGTTAGGAACGAATTGAAAATCCCTTCGCTCAATTCACTGTTCCGGGAGCCCAATGAGGCGGCTTTCCTAGAATTATGTAGCCCATTTAAAACCATTCAAAGAAAAGGAATCAGACGCCTGTTCGCTACACATAAAGAGCTGATGGAGCCAATAAGAAACGTGATTGATCTTTATATCGATTACGCCAAGAAGCTCCAGTCTGAGGCGATATTCGGTAGCGAGAAAGAGGCCGAGGTGGCACTCTCCAGTGGGAAATATGTTGTTCCGGAGCTTAGCTTTAGGGAAGCTCTACTCGCTGGCGATCTTGAACCGTTTAACTTCGAGTACTCTCGCGGAGAATATCGTAGAGGCAGCATCGAGGTAGGTTACGATGGTGAAGTTCTTGCAACCATCTGGGTTGGCGATTCTCCTATTGAGGATATTGAAGAGCTTAATATTCCGGAGGAGGAGAATGAGTGTGACTACCTTGCAGGCAGAATTACCAATGAGGCCATTTCGTACCTCGAGGGTTTACTCGCATGAGTACTCGCATGTGATTCTTATCGGGACCCCAGTTAAAAGCTGGGGTCTGTTTTTGTTTTCGCTACTCAAATATTGATCAATATACAGAGAAAATATTATATCGAAATGGCATAATTTGAAACACGATAAATAAAAAAGACTTAGAATAAAACACCAATGACAAATGTTGCGTTTTTAAATGAGAATTCAGCAAGGCTGTCCTTATACAAGGTATTTAACAGAAATTTACCACTAAAAAATCGGCCAAAATGCCGTTTTAAATACGTCTTGGTGGAGCATAAGAGACTCGAACTCTTGACCTCCTGCTTGCAAAGCAGGCGCTCTAGCCAACTGAGCTAATGCCCCAAAATTGTAAAATATTCATTAATTCAGTTGGCTAGAGCGCCGATGGCGCGGTTCTTGACTCTACTCGGCGACAAGCGCCTCGTACATCCAACTGAGCTAATGCCCCAAATTGTAAACCCCCATAATAACAATAAGGGATAAGCGGGGGGGCGCTTATCCCAACTAGATTGTAGCACAAGCATACTAAAAATGCAAACTTTTTACGACATAATAAAAACCCGGCGTTTTTGGAACGCCGGGGGAAACGGATATTGCCTACTTGGCCCGTTACTCATCTTCAGGAAAGATGCCCAATACTCTCAGAGCGTTATACTCATCGGGACCAACCTCACAGTCTCCGCTGCAGAAATCACCGAACGCCATATCGCGCAGCGCCTCTAATCCATCAGCATCGCAGATCGAAATGGCACCAAATTCAAGGCTTTCGTCCGGAGCCTCTCCAGCATCGATACGCTTGCGTCGAAACCACACTTTTCCATCTGCGAGCGCAACGCGCCAAAAATAGTCCGGCTCGTCCTCGGTTGTACCGCATACATAGAAACTACCAACCGAACACTTATCGATCACTTTCCTGTTCAGCCGATCCTCCGCGCGAAGAGCCGCGCTCGAAGCATCCTCTTCCTTGACCATATCGGTTCCCGCTTCTTCCAGCTCACACCTGAGAATGACCTTATGTATTACGTCATTAAGAAACTCGCCGTATGTCCTACCGCCAAACAGATCCAGCAGATTCAATAGCCCAGCATCGCTACGCGAAGCCGCGTCGTCGAACAAGCTCCAATCAGACGCGGTTCCACAATACCATTCCTCGAAATTGAAGTTTACGAAATCGGTCACCATAGTCTCGTACAGCTTGTTGATCGCATCGATGTCCTCCTCCGACACCGTATAACATTCGCATACATCTACGCCATCGTGCAATACGTAGAGCATATGGTTCTCGCTATACGCCATCCAGGCTGTGGATCCACTCGTGTTATCGACGTCGAAAACCGAAACAGCGACTTTTGAGTCAATAGTTACCATTTTTACACCCCCTTTTTCTAAGTAGGCAAAAAGTTAATGTGCAGAATCTAGAAGAACTAGACGTTTATATTTTACAACACATACATCAGAACCATCAAACCGTGAAATATACTGCCGATCACCACCATAATATGAAAAACCGAATGCATATAACGCTTTTTTATACCAAGACCAAACATAATTGCACCGGCAGTATATGATATACCGCCACAGAATAACATTGCAATTGCCATCATTGGCAAAACCGACATCAATTGTGGTAAAGATAAAATAATACACCAACCTAAGGCGATATAACAAAACATCGAAAAGGGCATGTATTTACTAATATCTATCGAGTTCAATACGATGCCAATTATCGAAACACCCCAAACGACGCCAAAAATCGTCCACGCCAAAACCGGGTCAGCTTTCGCCAATGCGCAAACCGTAACTGGCGTATAAGTTCCAGCTATTAGTAAAAACACCGAGCAATGATCTAAGATCTGCATTACTTTTTTACCTTTTACGCGCGGCGATAATCCATGATAAACTGCCGACATCGTATAAAGCACAATCATACAAATACCAAAAACTATGCCCGTTAGTACGCCAGCAACCCCACTATGCGTTGCGCCTCTCACGATGCATAATATCAAAAGCACAATTCCGAAAGCGCCACCAACAATATGTGTCACCATATTAAAAATCTCTTCGCCTTTTGTATAATTCGGCAATTTTCGGTCCGCGAGTTTTGTGCGTTTTTTCATAACAATTATTGTAGCACCTTGAGCATGCTAAAATATAAGTATGGATAAAGCAAAAGTCTATTTCACGAAAGATATATCCCCAGAATCATTACAAAAAGTGTACGACGCACTCAATGTGAAACTAACCGGCAAAATCGGCGTAAAAGTCTCCACCGGCGAGCGTGGTGCTAAAGGATACCTCAAGGCTAGTCTCATTGGGCCATTTGTTAAAAATCTAAATGGCACTATCATCGAATGTAATACTGCGTACGCCAGTGCACGCAACACCGCCGAAGAGCATATGGAAGTCGCCAAAGAACACGGCTTCACCGACTTTGCCGATGTAGATATCATGGATGCCGATGGTGAACTCAAAATTCCAGTCAAGCAGGGCAAACATCTAGAATATGATTTGGTAGGCAAAAATTTTGCCAATTACGACGCCATTATTAATCTTGCACACGGCAAGGGGCACGCCATGGGTGGCTTTGGCGCCAATCTCAAAAACCAGTCCATTGGCATCGCTTCACGCAACGGCAAGGCTTATATCCACACAGCCGGCAGGACAGACGACCCAAACATCCTTTGGCGTAGCCTTCCAAGGCAGATTGCTTTCATCGAATCCATGGCTGAAGCCGCAACCGCCGTCGCAGATTACCTAAAAGAGAACAACAAGCCTATCATCTATATCACCGTCATGAACGCACTCTCAGTCGACTGCGACTGCGACGCAAACCAAGGCGACCCAGTCATGGCCGACCTCGGAATTATTGCTAGCTTAGATCCAGTCGCAAACGACCAGGCTTTTATTGATATGATTTGGAATAGCGAAGATCCAGGTGCTAAAAAGCTACGCGCACGCATCGACAGGCAAGAGGGTCGCGAAATCCTTCCATATGCCGAAAGTCTCGGCCTCGGAACGCGCCAATATGAATTAATCGAAGTATAAAGGGAAACTACGAGAATGTTGCGGTTTTATAAAACGGATCCAGAAACTAAGAAACTAACAAAGCTCGAAGGGCCAGAGCCCGATTCCTGGATCGACTTAGTCGAGCCCACTGATGACGAAATTGCCAAAGTTCTCAAAATTACAAACATAGATGCCGACCTGCTTAAAAAAATGCGCGACGACGACGAGCTCCCGCGCACAGAAGCAACTAAAAATGCTACGCTAATAGTCGTCGACGTTCCCGCCATCGACGACGACGAGCATTATATTACTTATCCAGTCGGCATAATCGCCACTAATGATAATTATTTAGTAACAGTTTCTCCGCGCAGAACAAATATTTTTCAAGATTTTCGCAAAGGTCTTATTTCAAATTTTCGCACCGCTAAAAAGACTCGCTTTCTAATCCAAACCATGAATGCGGTCGCCGCCAAATATCTAGAAATTCTTAACGATATTTACCGCAAACTCGAATACCGCGAAGATATGCTACAGCAGGCTACTAAAAACGAGGACCTCGTCGATTTATTAATGACCGAAAAAACATTGGTCTATTTTACAACCTCGCTAAAAGAAAATAGCTTGGTGCTAGAACGCATTAATAAAGGGTCGGTTTTGCCATTATATGAAGATGACTTGGATATGCTCGAAGATGCCATCATCGAAAACAATCAGGCTATCGATATGGCAGGCATTTATCGCGAAATTATTCAATCTATGGCAGAAACCTATGCAACCATCATTAGCAACAATCAAAACAACATCATGAAATTCCTCGCCGGCATCACAATCGTGCTTTCAATCCCAACAATGATTTCATCGTTCCTCGGCATGAATGTACAATTCGGCATTATCGGCACAGACCCAGCAGCAGCCGCCATCATACTAATCATCTCGTTCGCAGTATCAATCGCGACGGCTATTATCCTAAAGAAGAAAGACCTACTTTAAAAAATGAAAAAACGCTCGGTCGCCATTATTCTTTCTTACAGCGCTCCGATCGTCTTTCTAATAATTGCACTGTTTCTAGGATGGGGACTCACCAGTTTGTCTCTTATTACAATTTTGCTCATCTACACAACATATCTGCGTGCGCATAATTTTTTAGGAAACACCACACCCGGCAAATACAATACGCTCGCCAACTACACCATTGGCGCCACCATTTCTACTGCCGTAATTATGGTAGACGTCTATCTAATACGTTATCAGGCCATAAATCGCCAACTATTCATTAGCCTTTATGCTGCCATTATTATAACTGGATTAATTTTTACTATTGCCTTGTTTATTACTGATCATACTCGACATATCTCAGGGAAAAGCTACCAAAAAGTTAATGTCCTCACGATAATTACATCAATTATTCTTCTAGGGGCCATATTAATTACATCATTAATCGTAGACATAAACTATACATGGTAAAGATTCCAAAACATAATATAATAAAAATATGACAGAGAATAAAAACACCGACATTATCGAAGGCCAAGTCGTAAACGAGACCAAAAACAATTCAAAAGCCTTTTTTGCGCCAGCCCTCATCGATATAATTATGCTCGCATTGGGTATTACTCTATTAATCTGGGCGGACAAAGTCGTCAACGGAATCTCTATGGCAATTGGCGGACTATTTATTCTCTACGCCACCTATAACTTTATAGCTTACCTACGTTCCGAGAAGAAAGCTGCCGACACCACAAAACTTATCGCCGGCATAGCTATGGTGATTGCGGGCATTTTCTTAATTTCCCAAACTGGCTTTATCAAGGAGATAATCTCTTTCGTAGTTGGCACCTTCATTATCATCGCTAGCATGATTAGACTCCAAGACTCTTTCAAGTTGCGCAAAATCAACAAGGAGGCAGCAAAGATTCCTCTTGTCCTTTCTAGCATCAGCCTAATCTGTGGTGTTCTCTGCATTCTCGGCAAAATACTCATACCAGACATTTTTCTACAGATTCTTGGCGTTATGTTAATCATTTTTAGTTTTTCGGATATTTCTGGACTACTTACAACTCATAAAAAATAAAAATAATTAATTGTTTTTAATATTCAGCTTATGCTAAAATAATATACATGAACGAGGATGGGAGTTTAGGAATCCCTCATGGCGCTTCTAGTGAGGAGGAGACGCCGAGCGAGGCGCCAGTAGCGCCCAACGCCGCAGAGGAGTTATTAAATAATTCGGCCAATACGTCAACCGAGGATCAATTAGACATCTCACACGATACGCCAATCGAGAATCAAACAGTCCCGGTCAACAGTGAACCGATAGATATTTTTGCACAACAAGGCGCCATCGTGCCTAACGATATGGCCCCAGGATCCAACATAAGCGAAGATACTCCAACAAGCTTCAATGCCACCTCGCAGACCACTACTAACCCCACCGCTCAAACTCATCTTTCAAGCAACCCTTTCGGCAATCGCAACCACTATCAACACTCCTCACAAAAAACTAGCCCCAATGTCCCTCAATTCTTCAGCAACGCAATTGCCGCAAACACCACCACCGTGCGAACTCCTCGTAAGAGCAGGAAAGGCCTATTTATAGGCATCGGCATCGGATTATTGGCATTAATTGCAGTAATAGCAATATTGAGTAGTATTACTACATTTAGCGGTAAACCAAATTATAAGGAATCAAAATCTGCCTTTAATCGATACGCAAACAAGTTACTATTCAACTCCGATAGCGACAAGGATATACCCGATCGCGAAAAGAATACCTCCTATAGCTATGAGACTATGCAACAAAATAATTACACTATCGACTCGTCGTACATATTCGACCTAATATCACTATATGATAATTTCTCCGCATCTCTAGCCAAGCTAGACCAGTCCAAACTTGACGAAAAATTAAAAACTTATGCAGAAGAGAATAAAAGTGCGCTAATATTCATCCAAAAGTACTCAAACGCCGAAGAGCTTGCGTATGACGATATCTACGAACTATACGCAGCCTCGCCAGACGACGCTAATTCCGCAATAGAATCATATTTATCACTCTTTAGTGACGGCAATAATTCTTATATGATAAAATACAAATCCTACAAAGAGGAAGAGTTCAATATAGCTCTTAAACTTGCGGAAGAGTACGCAAGTTCGGGGTGCCTCTCCAAGACAGTAGATCAACAATGCATCGACAACGTTATCGCTATGGACAAAAACGACATTGGAATCGGCGACCTATCCAGCAATATGTTTGCCAATTCAAATAGTGCTAGCCAGTTAATACAAACATCTTATTCAGATTTATCAATGTTTTGTTGGGAAATACGAGACATGCTTAATGGAGGTAATTCATAATTTATGAAAAAGACTAAACTAGCATCAATACTTGCACTATCACTGATTGTGAGTATATTTGTTTCTAACAACTCTTACGCCGATGAAATCTTAAATATTGCCGGTTTTACGGAACTAAATAAATGCTACACGGCCCAAGGCGCCCCACTTAAAAAAGATATTAGCGACATAAAAAACGGCCTATCGATTGATAAAATGTTTTCTGGTGATAAAGACGGAAAAGTTGCGATTCCGAACAACTGGCAAAATACAATTGCCGATGGAAATCTTTCATGCGAAGAATTAATCATAGGCTACGACCGCGCGGGTGTTCTCGGTAACGGCGGCGGAAAGTGGCCAGCACTCATTTCTGGTTCTCCTACGAGTACGCCACCCACTCTCACTCAAGACAAAGCAATCCCCTGGCTAGAAAAAATGGGATACAAAGCAGAGACTGGCTCTGGTAGCACGAGCGGCGGTAACTGCGTAAAAATCACATACATAAAAAAGACTAGCGGCAGTTCGTATGCGGACGCTAAGACTAAAAATGGCACAGAGATTTATACCCACGAGCTCTGCGTAGATAAGCTAACTGACAATAAAATTGCATCAGATAGTAAATTCACCGTAAACGAAAATGGCGAGGAAAATCTTACCAAGGTAAAAGTCAAAAACGGCAAACTCAACCTTACTAAAGGTTCTGTCGACTTAACAGTCGGAACCACGTGGAAGACTATTGTCGAAAACTTTTACAACACACTCAAAGCCAATCGCGCAACCGTAGAATGGTCAGAAGGCACAAATCACGACGGCACCAAACAGTATTATCATGCCGAACTTAAAATATATGATCCAGCAGACGGACTCAATGGGGGCGTATCAGACGGCGATTATGACAAGAAGAATAATCACTGGGTATTTGATACCAGCGCAGCCAACGCTGCAAAAATAGCCATAAGCAAGAACTCTTCCTACAGCGATGCTTCCGCATTAAAATTTTCAGCCGAACAAAAAACATCTTTACATCAACACTATTTCACTAATTATTTCAAGGCTAAATTGATTTGCGAAGGAGACGATGAATATTCGAGCCTTACGGCAGGCGCCGATACCGTTAAAGCCAATAACGTAACTAGCAAAACATGCTACGCTAGAGCAGAAGATCCTCAGCCAAAACACAACCCATTCACGCCAGCAAAAGTTCATGCAATTACAGAAGGTTTAACCTGGTATGTAGACTACACGTTCGATGAACTAGTCAACCACATGACCGAAGATGAGCTCACCAGCGCCGCAGCAGCAAACCCAGACGCGGCAAACCAAGACGGTAGTGATGCTGCTTCACGTGAGCCAGATTGCCAAACCCGTTCGGGAGCGCTCGGTTGGATTATTTGTCCACTCATTACTACTGCTGCCGACTATATCCAAAGAGCATATGTGAACCTCATTGAGCCATTTCTTAGCATCGATGCCGTATTATTCGACACTAGTACCAATGGCGGCAAAGCTCTGCGTGACATTTGGGCCATATTCCAAGGCTTCGCAAACCTTGCTTTCGTAATCGTGTTCCTAATCGTCATCTTTTCGCAGCTAACTGGAATGGGTATCGATAATTACGGCATAAAAAAGATTCTCCCAAAATTGATTGTTGGTGCCATACTAATAAATTTGTCTTACTTCATCTGCCAGCTAGCCATTGACCTATCAAATATTCTCGGTCGCGCTATTGGTGGCCTGTTTAATAATATGTCCGCCGAAATAGATAATAATCTTTCGCAGGTATACGTCAATCTCAACCCCACCGAGGCAACAGGCATACAGGCATTTGCAGATCTCACCAAAAGCAACCTTGGCTTAGTCGTAGGCATTACTAGCGCATTAGCTTGCGTCGCATTCCTAGCGGCTGGTCCAGTTATAATCATTCCTGCATTAATGGCCCTTGTCTCGCTAGCCATAGGCGCATTCTTCCTCTTTGCCTTGCTTGCTATCCGCCAAGCCGTTGCTGTAATCTTAGTAGTAGTATCGCCACTAGCTTTCGCCGCATACATGTTGCCAAACACCAAAAGCCTGTTCAAAAAATGGTTCGACACATTCAAGGGCCTGCTTATGGCTTATCCAATCGCCTCGGCGCTTGTTTTTGGCGGCGAGTTCGTATCAAAGATCCTCCTAGCGGCCAGTACATCCGACGGTGGTAGTGGCGGAAGTGTCCAGAAAACTATTACAAGTCTCGGCATTATCTTATCGGCGGCCGTTGTCGCAGTTGCGCCTATCTTCTATATTCCAAGTCTTATCAAAAAGAGCCTTAGCGCACTCAGCGGTGTCACTGCTGCGCTCGCGACTAGACAACAAAAAGCCATATCTGGTGCCCATAAGAAAATCGACAGCGGTATCCGCAACAGCCGACTACAAAGCCGCATGACATCCGGCATTAACGGGAAGGGACAACTAACGTTTAGAGGTAAAATTCAAAACAAATTACCTAGGACGCGCACTGGCATTGCGCGATTAGCCGAGGCGCGCAAGAACGCCCTCAACACCGCAAGCGCCGACGTAACGAACAAGCGTATGCTAACAGCTGCTGGTGTCGCCGCTACGGCCGCAGGAATTGCCAATAAGGCCGATTCGCAAATTATCGACGACGAAATCGTCAATATGGCCAAAAGCACAGCAAACTATAATACAGACGTAATGGAACAAGAACTCGCTGGCCTTATGGGGAAAACGTCATTAACGTCAGACGAAAAAACGCACGCAAAAGCGCTTATGAAGAAATTGTCCCAGTCTGGCGGCGACGGCAACAAGCGTCTGATTAGCATCATGCAAGGTAAGAGTAAAGATAAAAGCGGGAATCTAGTAACAGTAAAAGGGGATGCGAAAAAACTCTTTGCCGACTATGCTACTAGCACCGATATCGCAAACAATATGGGCAACAAAGACGCGTACATGGCGCAATACCTCAAAGATACGCAAGCGGGTTATACTGGCTCTTACGGAACATGGATAAAAACCGATACGAATGGACGTGGCATGACTAACGCGGAATTCGTAGCAACAAAACAGCTTGATGACGATGAACGACTTATGCAACAGAGCAGCGACAGCCTCCAGCAAACGATCGATGCTGGTGGAGTCAGTCAAGAACGCGCACAACGCATCCTCGATAACGACAATATTAACAAGAAGGAAGACCAAATTAAGAAGCTCGAATCGACTGGCGCAAAAATGCGAACTCAAGTCAATAGCGGTGGCGGTAACGGCGGCGGTAACGGCGGCGGCCGTAACGGTGGCGGTAACGGCGGCGGCCGTAACGGTGGCGGCCGTAACGGTGGCGGTAGTGGCGGAAACAACGGCGGTAATGGCGGAAACCCGTAATCTAACACGAGCTCATATAAAAATACCCCCAGACGACTGGGGGTATTTTTATATCTATAATATCTTTTCGCAAATACAATTATTTGCTTTTCGCATTGCCGACAACCGTTCGTCGGTACCCTTAATCGTCCAGACTAAAATCGGCTTCCGAAGGCTACGTAGAGTATCAATTACCGGAATGTCTAAATCATTTTTGTCTACGGAAATAAAATCACTCAAAAACATCGACCAGTTTACAACTCTTCGAAAGACCCAATTCTTAATACCTTTGACGTCCCTAAACATACTGTTTGAAAAAAGCTGCCCAACCGGTCGATCGCGAAATAGATGTCTCAGTTTTCGCACAATCAGTGGGTGAAAACTTTTTAGAGCATAATCCCCAACATATCCATCAAGCAATTGCACCAAGGCTTTTTCAAGCTTACCTACGGGAGCATCAGATTTTAGTTCGATAATAATCGGCACAGCCCCGTTAATTAACGCCAAGACATCTTTTAGCAAGGGAATGCGCTCGTCTGTTCCACAGAGCCGATATTTTTTTAGCTTAGCCGCAGACAGAGTTTTTATCTCAATATCCGCACCGCACATCCGTTTGATATTATCGTCATGGAAAACCGCCACGCGCCCATCGGCTAACAAGTGGACATCCAGTTCAATGATATAACCAGCGCGCACCGCCGCGCCAAAAGCCATCATCGAATTTTCCGGCACACCGCCACCGTGAAGGCCACGATGCGCTATCAATGACGAGAATAGAAAATCCAGATTTTTCTTGCGCATTAAATAGCCAATTGATCCACCCAATAATACACTTGTTTACGGCCGCCAGGTTGGCGCGCAAGTTCTCCCGACATCGCAAAGCCCTGTTCTGGAGCGGATCCGACCGCTTTCTCAGCTACAACACGAAAAGTATCTACTTCACCCGAACCACCATGCGTGCAAAATGGAATTACAATCTTACCCGTAAAAACATGCCTTTCCAAGAATGTATACATAATCATTGGCAGATCGCTACACCAAATCGGATAGCCAATAAAAATCGTGTCATAATCGTCAAAGCCCGGCACATCCTCAGCATATTCAGGACGTTCCTGCATGGCGCGTTCTTCTGTCGCTTTTACGAGCTTTTGGTCGTAGCTATCTGGGTATGGTTCTTTTGGCATAATCTGAAAGCTAGTAACATCATGTCCATCTTCCTTTAGCTTAGCCACAATCGCATCCGCCATCATTGCTGTATTACCAACTTCATTTTTCTCACCAGCAACAACATCCTCACCGCCTGCCGAGAAGAAACATACTAATACCTTACTCATTTTTCCTCCTATTTAAAAAATTCTACCGTTACTTTTCCATTACCCATTACACTTTCAAGCGATTCTGGACTCACGATTCTGCCCAAACGCGTATATTCATACTGCGTATCGAAAGATTTATAAAAAATCACTATCGTATTATCGCCATATAACATTACATCGCCAGCATTAATGTGCTCTGGCTTATAGCTTTTTACGGGCAAAGTGTCGCTGCCCGTATAGTATTTTTCATTATTATTCAGATCAAGCATCTCTAGCTCAAACGGAGTAGAAGTTGCAAACTCTTGGCCAGCCTTACCAGGATCAACCGACATTAAATAGCTTTCACCATTTACTCTAATTGAAATATATTTAATACCCGTATTCTCCTCCTCTTTTTGTACTTCTGATTCAGCTCCGGCTGATACGTCTTGAGTTTTCTTGCGTTTTTCTTTCTTAATTGATTCGAAGCCAGTCCTCATGAAAATGGACATGCTAACCATCGCAATAACCATTGTCGCCAAGATGAAGATGATTTTCTTTTTATCACTACTTTCCATTAGCGTTTTCGTCTCGCTTTGTTATACTATATATTGTACAACAGATATGCTCGAACAGAAAATTTACAGCCTAGAAGAGGCAGGGCAGAAAACAAATTTAAGTGCAAAAATACTGCACTCTTTTTGCGACCATAATCTTATTCCCGGGGTTAAGCCCGGCACGAAAGCGCCACGCTTCGACGAATACGATATCCAATGGATCAAGATTGTCGATAGTCTCAAACATTGCCGCATGACCAACGATGAGATATACAAATACGCTCAACTTTTCGCCAAAGGTAGCACAACTATACCAGAACGCAAAGCGATGCTCAAAGAAAAGACCCAGGAACTTGAAGCTGAAATGTACGAGCTCCAAGCCAGTCTCGACTATATCAATTACCGTCAGCAATATTACGACCGCATCCTCGAACAAGATATCGACGGCGCTGCCGAAGTTCTGCTTGAATCAGATATGTGTATGTTTTAGTCTTTTAGCCAAATTAGCGCTAAATTGCGAAAATGCTTTTCACCTTCAGCATTCCCCCTGTAAGAATTAATCAAATCCTTATGGCAAACCGTACATAGACCCGAGTCGATAATATTTTCCATTTTTACGCCAGCTCTTTCGAGTAGCCAAGTGTTACAACGTACCGTATCGATGTAGAATTTGTCGCCTTTTTTCTCGGTTATCTCTTCAATGATCTCTGGATAAGCTTTTGCAAACTCATCATAAACATCTCGATCGACTTCAAAATGATCCTGACGTATACTTGGGCAAATCACGCAAATCAAATCCGAAGCCCTCGTGTCATACTCTGCAACCATTTTGCGAAGCCCATTCTGGGCAATTTTCTGCAAAGTGCCACGCCAACCCGAATGAATGTTCGCAATTGCATGATGTATTGGATCATACATTAATAAAGAGATGCAATCTGCAACTTTAGTACACAAAACAGCACCACGCTTTGCGGTCACCAATCCGTCCGTATCCTTAAATTTGCGCACCGCGTCGTCATATTCTGCTACCACATCAGTATGCGCCTGAAACGGCATTATTAAATCGTCAACACTAACACCAAGCTCACTCGCAATTCCAGAATAATCTACCTCTGGCGAAATTGGCTCATAGTGATAGCTCTTTGCGCCTCGAATTGCAAAAGCCGCACCAAGTTCAGGATACTTCTCAAGCTCAGGAAAAACTAGATACTCAGCCTTCTCGCCCGCAATATGCTTTACGCGGTCATTGTCTAGCATCATTCACTACAAGCCCAAAGCTCTTCATTGTCGTCATCGTCACGGCTCTGTTCAAGCTCTTGAATGGCCTTTTCCTCTTCGCTATTATCCTGGTCCATACCTATATTATACCTCATCATAAAAGCGAAACCGGGCATTGGGCGAACCTTGGGCTCTCATCCTGCACTGCAGCCAACAAAAAACTGCCCAAAGGGCATTTTCTTGATTGGCTGGACCGGCAGGATATAAACAATGCGCCGTCGTTTCGTAAACGAAACCGGGCATTGGGCGAACCTTGGGCTCTCATCCTGCACTGCAGCCAACAAAAAACTGCCCAAAGGGCATTTTCTTGATTGGCTGGGCAAAATTAAGCAGGCTTTAACCATCTACAAGGAAGACATCCGTCAACGACTAGAGGACTATGACCCAGAATCTAAATAAGTATGTCATAAATGCCGTTTTGTCCGTTTTGCCGTTTATCATATTACGGGGACTAAGTGGGGGATAATTAAATTACTATGACGAATATAGAATGCGAGCTGTGTGAAATTGATGGCGAAATAGAGCTTTGCGACGGAACGATTGCGGAGCTAACTCCTGATATGCTACCGAGCCTCGTCTAACAATCAAAATTACCAATAGAACAAAAATTAGTTTATGAAAAAACTAGTTTTAATGAAATATTTAGATAAGAAAGGCATACCTCGATATCGCTCGATGCCGAAAATAGATATGCCAGACAACGAGGTCGATAATCGCATAAGCCTTATGGAAGTTGAGGCTGACGAAATGCTCTATACTGGCGAAATGAAAGAGCTGCTCTGGATTAAAAGCCTGAACGAAGAAGAACACAAGCAGTTAATGAAAGACGAGTCTGAGGCTAGGATTAAAAAGCTCGAAGAACTCGATGAAGTTTGGGCAAAAGCTTAGCGACTATCCCTATTAGTGCAAAATTAACCAGTCCTGACGGGCTGGTGTTTTGCTGTTTTGTAAGGTGTTGGCGACCTAGGAAATATATGCTTTCTATGATATAATAACTATAGTTTAAAAGAACAAAATTAGTAAATATTGATTTTAAGTTAAAAGATAAATTTGTAGGGAGGGAAATTCCATGAAAA
>CAMZBA010000013.1 GCA_947304395.1 uncultured Candidatus Saccharibacteria bacterium | reverse complement strand
AGGTAACCGTATAGCTAGTTGCATTAAGCTTCCTCGTCCAGACACCAACTAGCTCTACATCTTGGCCCGGCATCGTGAAGGAGCCATCTGTAACGGTAGCATCAGCTGTAGTCCAACCTGAGAAAGTATAACCTTCGAGGGTTGGGTTCATACTTACGGCCACTTCATTATCTTTTGGATAAGATTGATCGGTTGGTACAGTCGGCGCACCAGCCGGTATATCTCCAGTGTAAGCATATCTAACTTTATATAGTCTCATATTAGAGCCACCAATCCAAGCATGGACCGTATTAGAAATAGCCGTAATATCTTTTTCTGCCGCAAAAGCGGTGTTGTAGAAATCTCTTCTAGTCTCTATTGGTGTAGTATCTGGATCATCTACAGTTGCTGGAGTTTTCGTAATAATACCAATGGTGAGTTGGCAGCCAGCTTTAATCTTCTCAGCCATGAAGGAAACGGTGCGAGTTGTATCGTTGTAATGCAGGCCATGGTAATAGTATTCAGTATGAGTATTATTCCAGGTGCCAGTGTCTAAGGCTTCTTCATTAGTATCGTCTACGACTCTACCAGAACATTGAATAGAATTATTCGAGCGAGATACTGCACCAAATGTACCATCAGATGTAGTGACAAAGCCTTGGAAGATGAGACCCTCAGGAAGCTTATCCGTAACTACTACTCTACCGCCACGCACATCTGCGATTTGGCTATCGCTAGATTCTATGCCGGAGGCATCTACGCCGTCTTCTTTAACATTGAGGTAGTAGGTTAACTCGGCATCAGTATCTACGCGGACATCGTTATCTGTGATAATTTCAGCAAGAGAATTGAATGCAAAAACCGAGATAAAAACGCCCAGAAACGTAGCCACCAAAATACTGACTAGTTTGTTGTTTTTCTCCCTTTTTGTTTTGCGCTCCTTGGCGCGAGATGCTACAGGACTCCTCCTGAATAACATCGATCATTCTCCATTTCTCTCGCAGCTAGTTGAGATTTGAAGAACTCTACACCTCCTAACGTTACGCGGATATCATCAAATATATCATATAAACGTTACCGATATTGTAGCATATAAAAAAATATAAAAACATTAGTTTTATGCATAAACAGAAATAATTATTTATTTGCTCGCAATTTTTAATAATGCAATCTTTAGTATCTTCCAGCCGTCTATTGCGGTACTTTTCATATCCAAATCAGCTTTCGCTAGTATTTTTATGGCACTTGTGGCTTTCGGCTTTCCTATTTCAAGCTTCTTGCCCGCCTGCGAAACAAATGCCCCCATCGTTAGATAAGCATCACTCGTCTGCTCAAGTTCCTCACACATCTTTACCGCTCTAGCCCCATGTCCCGCAAAAGCCTCATCGAACACCTTAAAGGCCAAGAACCGATCTACATTTACCTCAACGGCAAATTCCTTAAACTCAATCGCCTTATTCTTTGAGATACTCTTATATGTAACTGAACGCTTATCTAATGTCGAAAGCCAAATCACAACATTGTGAGTTGTATCTAAATAATTTGGAAATGATTCCCAACATTCTTTGTTCTCACTTAAGTCCTTTAATAATATCTTACGGTTCTCGCCAAATAGGGACGTGCCCCGAAAAATAGAATCCATATCTGCCCGCGTAATGCTATCGGCCTCTATTAATTCATATTCCTTCCCCAAAATCTTATTAACGGCCTCCTGAGCTTTTTGACGATCATTGCCATAGAAGATTTTTATCATTTCTGACACCCCTTGCAATAATGCGTGCCGCGTCCAGCCACTCGTGTTTTTTCAATCATCCCACCGCAACGTCGACACTCTAGCCCCTCACGACGAAATACCTGCGCAAATTTCTCCAGATAACTCCCCTTCGTACCATCTGCGCGTACGTAATCTTTCATTGTCGAACCGCCACTGTCAATCGAGGCCTGCATTACTTCGCAAAGCCCCCTTAGCAGTAAATCTGCCTCTTCGCGGTCAAGGCTATCGCATCTTCGCCAAGGCAAAATCTTCGCATAAAAACACCCTTCATCCGCATAAATATTCCCCACTCCCGCAATATTACTCTGATCAAGTATTACCGCCTTAATTGGCGCCGCTTTATGACGCTGTAGCATAGTCCAAAATTCATCGGGTTTCATATCCCACGGCTCTGGCGCTAACTTATTCAAGAATTTGTCCTCATGCAGGCCCAACTCATCTAACACAGCTATAAAACCAAACTTACGTTGATCGTTAAAATATAAGTGCGTGCCATTTGTAAAATCAAAATACACGCGCGTATGTCGCCCTGGCATCTTCTCCGTAAAACCGCCATCCGGATGTCCAGCCGCAAACTTTTCATCACCCACAAAAATCATCTGACCAGTCATGCGTAAATGCACCATCATCCACATATTATTCTCGAGTTGAATCAGCAAAGCTTTGCCCCGACGTTCTATCTTAATAATCTTTTGCCCTAATAGCCATTTTTTGTTACCTCGAAAACTCTTTTCGCACAAAATATGCACTTCTTGAATCGTCTGACTCAAAATGAATTTATCAAGCCCACGCCTAATAGTCTCTACTTCGGGTAACTCCGGCATATAACCTATTATACCAAGAATGGCAGCAACGCTGGCGCCACTACGCCAAATCCAGCCAACCCCATCGGATTAATATAAAGCATATAAAACGCGATACCATTACGAATCATGTGCATCAATATGCCCGCATATATAGTACCCGTCATCTCGCGCGCTATACATAAAACTACACTCATCACACCAACTACAATCCCCACGTTCCATTGCCCATGCATCGCGCCAAACAATACGGACACCAAGATTATTGCCGGCAATGCGCTCATCTTCCCGCGCAGGCGACTATAAAGATATCCGCGAAATATCAATTCCTCCATTAATGGCGCCAAAATCACCAAAGCCACAAAAGTAATGATTCTATCCGTCGACGATATCACGTTATTAAAACCAACATCTTGCGTCTCCGACCAATCCACTACCGGCAAAATTAATTGCATCACATATACTATCGCAACCGCACCCAACAAGGACACAATGTAGCCCACCGGCGATAACAATATATCCGTCCAAGTAGGTAAACCGCGCAAGCCCAAACTATCGCGCGTAACCTGAGCGCTAAAAATCTTTTTTGCCGCCAATATAAGCACCCCTAACGCTAACGCATAAGAAATCACCATGCATACCGTCTGCGCCACATTCTCGTTTATTGACCAGTTAATCGAATTAATCAGTATGCGCGCAATCAAAAACACCACGATCTGCGCCGCAAAGAATACAAAGCCAACCCATAACGTAATCGCCAACGCCCAAAAAATCGTCAAGCGTTTTTTATACTTTTCGTCTTTCTTTGCACGTTTGCGCATCTCGTTTAGTTTTGACGCTATTAATCCACCGCGACGTTCACTCATTAGAACAACCTTATAATATCAATTACTGTTACGATAGCTGCTAAAATCAGGATTACCATAAAAGCTCGTCCAACAATCTTCTCTTCTTTCGCCTTAGTCAATTTCTTCTTTCGCAAACGATAAATTGCAATCAACAACCATCTTCCGCCATCTAGAGCTGGGATCGGCAAAACATTCATACATGCCAACGAAATTGATATTAAGGCCACCAAGAACATCAAGTTATTTAGGCCACTCGCCGCAAAAGCCGGGAATAATACGCCAATTATACCTACCGGCCCACTTACCGAATCGCCCGCACTTTTAATTGCCTTAGCACCACTCTCGCGCACTTCCGCATTCGGATTAATCTGTTGTACTACACCACTAACTAAATTGTATAGCAACGTTCCTACGCCTTTGAATGTTTCCCCAGTTATTTGCGCCATGGTCCCCAAACCGACAATCGGCGCGCTCCAAGAGCTCATGTATCTGACGCTACCCGAAATACCCGCACCAAGCAAATAATCTGCATTGCTATCATTTAGCTTTATTTCCGCCAACATCTCATGACCGTCACGCTCATAATTCATATATACGTAACCGCCTGCATGCTTTTTGTTGAATTCTAACAAATCTTCCGTCTTCACTATTTCTTCGGACTCTGATCCGTCATCAATAGCGCGCATCGCAATTACTGAATCGCCACTCCTTAACCCCGCTTTCTCCGCTGGGCTATCTTTTATAACTTCACCAATTTTCACTGGCTCGTCTACAATCACTTTAGCATCATTCTCAATCATGAATTGTCCATCCAAGAAATGTGGCATACCAATCCATGCTAGAATTGTCAGCAACACAAAAGCTACCGTCCAGTTCATTGCGACACCGGCGAACAGAATCTTAGTTTTTCCCCAAAAACTCGCCGCGCCAAAACTACCCTTCTCAGTATCCGCATCGCTCTCGCCCTTCATTTGGCAAAAGCCACCAATCGGCAACAAGTTTAGCGATATTATCGTACCCTTCCCAGGCGGATTACTCCATTCACTCTTTTTGAGACGGCGCCACTTGCCGCCAACCTTTCGCCAAGCAATTGCGCGCGGCGGAAAACAAATACCAAACTCTTCAACCTCAACTCCGTTACGCCTTGCTGCAATAAAATGTCCAAACTCGTGCGCTGTCACGAGGAACATTAACATAAATATACCGATTATTATTCCAATTACCACACTCATACTAACAATTATAATAGCACACCATTAGCGCTTTACGGGCACCCAAATCGCTATTATTCGTAATAGAGCACCTTGTATGTAACGCCATCAATAATCTCTGTCACTACTGGATCTATACCAACCGCCGTAGTTCCACTCTCGGTAGCGGTAATTCTTCCAGGATTATCAATTGCCCCCGTCTTGCCCCTCAAGATACCGTCATACATAGAGATATTATTGACGGTAGTAATCCCGTAAGTTGCACCTTGAATAACTGGCGAATTGGAATTAATTGTTCCATCCTCCACGCCAATCGTTAGTGTTCCAGCCTTGTTATTTATTCCCTGCTGGTTGACGGAGATAATCATACCACCCTCAACATATATTTTGCCACCGTTACTATGATTCTCTAGTGCAGGACGTATAGTTGAAACTGAACTCAAATACGCATTATCAGTTATATGAAGCTCGGCGGCATCATTATAAATCGCCTGTTTTGTGCCGGTCGCAATTATTCTTAAGTCCTGCCCAACCGACAACTTAGCGCCCGGATCGTTATCAATAACGCTAAAGTCTACCGAAGAAGTAATCGTACCGTTAATCAACCTCAAATCACCCTTGTTCTTAACTACCGCCGCGCCGACATTATTATCTCTTAACGTATAACCGCCAAGATCAATCGTAATAACTTTTCCGCTATTAATAGTTATATGCTCATTTACATCACTTATCAGCGTTATTATATCGGACGCCCCAGCCGCATCGATACACCCCTGAAGCGTATTGTATCCAGACGACCCTATATTACAGACGGAATCGCTGTCACGCCAATAGGCGTAGAGGGTCATATTGCTTTCAATCACAGTATCCGAGGTGACCTTAACGCCGCCTCCGTCCTGTTCCGTGTACCAACCTCTGAAGAAATGCCCATTTTGATCGTTTAAAACTGGCAATGTGTTGCCAACTTTTCGCGATCCGATCACTGTAATATTCGCCGGATTGCTAGTAATGCCACCCGCATCAAACGAAATAGTGTGCTTATTGACACCTTTTTCGCCCATCTTTACGTACATATCCGTTAACGTTGCATCTATAAGCCTCATTGGCGTTACGCCGTCTGCTTTAGCCGCCGCGCCAAACCATACAGTTGTATCGAAATAATCAGACGTCCCATTTATATCTTGGAGTCTCGTAAATGGATCGTCATTAAAGGCATAGTACACCACCCCATCTACCCTAGCGACCGTAACTTTAGTCGTCGTCGCGGCAGAATGCAAACCAGGAGTTGGTCTTACGTTATTGATTGTTTGGGTAACTTCAATATTATTATTATTTTTACGAACTACTAGACCCGGAAAATGCCTATCCGAATTCTCCAATTTTGTATTCATAAACGACGCCTGGTTAGCTTTATCGTCCGGCTCTTTATACTGGTGGTTTGAATCGTAAGCGACAATCGTAAATCCTACCTCGTAATCCTTTTCATAATTACTTTGGCTATACAACTGCACGCCAGTATCTATAAACCTATGCGTGCCGTCTGCATAATTTACGCCGCCAACTTCGCAACCACTTCCTGTAATGTACCCTGCCTCTGGATTTTCTTGCATATCATAACCATGGAAAACACATTCGCCATTAAGCTCAAATACCGTATGCATCGCATTTTCTTCCCACTGCGCATATAGAGTTATCGTACCCGTACCGGTTTCCGATAAGTTCAATACCTCTTCCTCGTCATCGTAAGAGTCGCCGCTACCGTCCGCTACCGTATTCCAAGCTACGAAATGGTAATCATACCGCGTGAAGCTATTCGTCCTCAAAGCCTGCGCCGTATCGTAAGTAAAATCCTGATCATTCATTGTACCAGTACCGCCATTAGCATTAAAAGCAACCGTATAATGCGGCTTTACGACGCTAAGTTGCACTGTACTTTCGACTCTAGATACATACTTTGCCCGTGCGTCAATCGCGCAGACACTCAGCAATAAACCCGATATTGCAATAATCGCAAGCACTTTCATGCACTTTCGCATCATCGTGGCTCCTCCTGCACAAACAATACACCTACAGTTATCTCATTCTCATTAATTGCATTGGTCGCCAAATCTGCGCCAAAACGCAAGACATGGTCCCTATCGTCATTCATGGTCAGCGCTCCGCCAGTCTCAGTAAATCTAACTATGCCATTCTGCGGCGTTAATAAAGTACCACTAGTGCCCAGACCAACCTTCACGCCATTCGGTATATTTGACACCTCAATCACATAGCTACTTACCACCTCTGAGTTATTTGCCACATTCAAAGAACAGTTCTTTATGTCGCCGCCCGCCACTAAATCGACTCCATTGTCAGAACAGCCAGTTATTGCCACGGACCATTTTGCTATCTGTCTTGCTTCCGCCTCTAACTCTACTTGGCTACCAACCATCTTCGCAACACAAACGCTTGTAATAAACGAAGCGCAAGCCGCCATCGCGCCCAGCAAGACGATTTGCCATATCCGCATGTGTTTCTTTCGTGCCATCCTATACTTCCTCGAAGTTCACCTTTATGCCTAAATAATATTCCGACTCCATGTTCTTTCCAGCTTCCGTATCTTGATCATCTTTCCCGTCCTCATACGGCCACATCCAATCCAAGGTATATGCGTCCACGCCATCATTAACCAACTGCTTCATCGCCGTTAAAAGCTGACTCGCGTTTGCCCATTCCGTCTCGCTACCAACTACATAAGCCCCAGCTCTCTTTAGACGATATTTCATATTAATCGCATATTCAGACTCTTCAGTGAATTCAATATTGTAACGAATCGTATTGCTGGTCTCATTGTGAACCTTAAAATCGTACGAATTTGATACCCCCGGCGCAATTTTATTTGTATATTCAAAAGCAGCATTGTTGAATATTTTCAAATACTTCTGGTACACATACCAGCCATTATTGTCATCTACATAAACAATCCCGGCGTCATCTACGCTTGTATCAGTATCGCCATTAATTTTCTTTTCCGTATCCTTTTTCTGGCTACTTGCGCCAGGTGATACGTTCGGGTAAAAACCGTCCGCATCATTGCCGCACTCATCGTCGCCGCCATCATCGGTCTTGTTGTCTTTATCCTTACCCTTACAGAGACATCCAATTCTAATATCAAACACGTCAATGTTCCCAGTCGGAATTTTAGCTGGTTCTGGCTGTGGTCTCAAAAGAAGCCAAAGCAAGAAACACACCAACAACAGCAACAATACAATCATTGCTATCGGCAAGATGTTTCGCTTTTCTTTACTCTCTTTCACACACACTCCTTTTTCCAGTCCTCACATGGATAATAAATTATTTATTCATCACCCGTGTGGGGACTGAAACAGTCTCCACATTTATTGTTCGATTTATAGCGGTTTGACTTGGACGCCAGAAATCTGAAAATCCATCGTCATAGTGTTAGCGGCAACACCGTTCGCAGTATCAGCCTCGTCACCCGTAACTACATCACCAGTCTTGGTTTCGTATTCCCATTTCCAATAGATAGTCCTGGTCGTTTCGGCACCGCCTGGAGCCAAAGTACCCTCTATGCCAGATGGGGTCAGTTCTGTCTGATGTGCACTATCGGAATAGAATTTTAGATTGGTAGGCTTATTAGACGCCGCGGCTACAATAGTATATTTCACACCCACTTCGCTTATGGTGTTGCTGATTTTAAAGTCGCACTGCCCCGCAGTACCAGGAGCAATCTTCTTATCTACCAAGGTAGTAGGGTCATATGTTTTATCCAATCTACATGTAAGAAAAACCCGTCTTGTTTTTGTTCTCTTCTTCGAATGCCCACTTTGCAACCGTTGCGCTACCTTGACCAGCAAAACTAGCAATATACTTCGCATATACACCTGCGGCCAAACCTAATACGGCAACACCTAACACAATCGCTGCAACAAGTATCGTCTTTTTCTTTTTGCTCATTTTTCCTCCACTTATAGCCCTCACTCCAAGGGCATTATCGTTATGTTTATATAATATCACAAATAAGCAGAAGCATTCAAAAAACATAAAAAATTCACCCCTGTTAACGGAGCGAATTTTCTTTTTTATTTGCCAATACTTTGGATTTCGATTTCTGAGTATTTTTGGCGATGTCCCGTCTCGGTATGAACACGTTTCTTGGAGTGATAGCGAATAACGCGAACTTTGTCGCCAGCTACCTTTGCCTCTACGACCTTCGCCTTCACCTTTACTCCCTTAACGGTTGGATCGCCAACAGTGGTCTTATCGCCGTCAATTACGAGCAAAGCATCTAAAGCGAGATCTTTAGTTCCTTCCGGGAGGAGGTCCACACGGAGGGTCTCTTTTTCAGCGACAACGTATTGCTTGCCGCCAACCTTTATGACTGCTTTTTTCATAAAATTCCTTTATTACTTGCGCTATTATATCAAAAACCACCCCATATTTCAAGCCTAAGCACAAAAAATGTTCAGTGCATGAAAAAAGCGCCCTACTGGGGCGCTAAGCTTAGGTTATCGATCGCGAGCGTGGCTTTTCGTCGTCTTCGTTGTCCGCTTATGCCAGCCAACAATACAGGCAGCCGCAGTAGCCGCAAAACCACCATTCCAGAAGGCATAAGCGACAGAATCTTCAAAGCCCAAAAGACTTACCGCAAGACCAATGGAGATGCTGTAATAAAGGCACGC
This sequence comes from uncultured Candidatus Saccharibacteria bacterium, assembly GCA_947304395.1. Taxonomy (GTDB): domain Bacteria; phylum Patescibacteriota; class Saccharimonadia; order Saccharimonadales; family Saccharimonadaceae; genus UBA2834. The sequence goes on along the minus strand of CAMZBA010000013.1, from coordinate 7,601 downwards.
GGCTATTAAAGCAACCGCGCATACCAGGAGCGCCACCAAGCGCAATACGTTGCACATCTCGCAATTTTTCTTACACTCCTCGAACCGGCTCGGGATATACTCCCTGAAGCAACTATAAACGGGGTAAAGGCAACCCGCCAAGAACAGCGCGTTCACGGCAAGTATGTATGGAGCATATTTCGGCGTAAATAATTCTTTCATCATTTTACCTCTCAGATCCTAAACCACAGTTACGCAAGCGTCAAAAAACACTTGATTAGTATATTATACCATATATATCTAAATAAATCAATAGCCCTAGCACAAAATAGACGCTAGCATACCCGAACTAGCGTCTATTTATAAAGATGTATAAAGGAGCTAATTACAATCTTTTATTTCTTGCCACCGTCGCCTTTGATTCCTTTTTGAACCTCAGCAACTTCTTTTTGGCTACGATACCAATAGCTAACACCAGTAATTACACAGACTGCAGCCACTACCGCCAAAGCAATTTCGCCAGGGCCAGTATTTGGTAATTCTGGAACCTGTTTTGGTTCTTCTTTACATTGTGGCAAATCTTTATATTCAGGTTGGTCACAACATTCTTGTTTAATAGAACCGTCTTCATTCTTACATGGATCTGGCTCTTCGCATTCAGGAGCATCTTTGTATTCTTCTTTATCGCAACACTCAGGCTTGATAGAACCGTCTTCATTCTTACATGGATCTGGCTCTTCGCAAGTCTTTTCAACCTTAATAGTTGAAGTCGCGGTCTTAGTACCAGTCTGGTCGGTTGTGGCATTAATAATATTCTTAAAGCTATTCGTGCCACAGCTACCATTTTTGACGATATCGTCATTAACCTTTACTTGATAAGTTAAAGTTCCAGTGACATTAATACCAAACAAACCAGTATTAACACCATTTGCAACTACCGCATCCGACAAGGTTACAGTCTTCTTGGTTCCATCATCGTATAATTTAACACTTCCAGGAACCAAGGTAACGCCCGTAGGAAGTTTATCGCGGAAAGTTACGTTAGTTAAATCTTTCGAACCTGTGTTCTTGAAGGTGATCTTATAAGTTACCGTGTCACCAGGCTTTGCAGTTACATCTTGGAAGAAGTTCTTTCCATCCAAAGAAGCTGTTTTTGCTACTGAAGAGCTAGCCTGTTCCGCGCGTAGGCGGTATACGATATGGCCAGAGAACTCCTCACAACCAGGCAACACACCACTTAGGCTATTGTAGCCAATGTAATCACCCGTAGTGAACAATTCTGTACTCAAAACCGTACCGTTTAGCTTACCTTGGTTCTTTATAATCGCTGTTGCTGGGAGATATCTCAGCTCAACGTCCTCTTTTGAATCAGTCGTAAAGTAAGCCTCGTCCCACACCGACTTTGGCGTTGAGTCCTCTGCAGAAATCGTCGCACTAATCGTGCCCTTGCTAGAAGAGTTAACTTTCGATGGGAATTTGCTCTGAACTTTTACCTTATTAGCAAGACCCTTACCACTACCATTCAAGTTTGAAGCCGCATTGTTGTGGTAGAAGATATAGACTTCGTAGGTCTTACCTGGCGTAATCTTGAGCTCGTTTACGTACTTACCGTTACCGCCCACCTCGGTCACGCGTACGAAGTCGCGCTCGTCACCGATAACGTTATTATCGGTAATAGAGTTGAAAGTCGGATGGTCTGCCGGTTTCTTCATCGTATAGGTTGGACGATCCGGCCCCCATGCATATGTAGATGCTGCCGGTGCCAACACCGCGAGTGTCAACGCTGACAAACCTGCGACTATCAGTCTCCGTTTAAAGTTGATATTCTTTTGTTTTGGCATGTATTACTCCTTTTTACTAACAAAGTCCTTAATTATTACCAAGGGAGATTTTCTCTCTCTTCTTCACTAAATTCCCCGTCATTATCTTTATCATAATTCTGGGCTTCGTTCTTAGTTTCACTAGAAGATTTCGACTCTGCTGCCTGATTTGCCTTATTGCCGCTATCGTTCGCTTCTTTCTGCTTCTCTGCTGCTTTATTTTCCGCAGCTTTAGATTCTTGCTCTTCTTTAGTTTCATGCGAACTTGTTTGCTGCTCGGCGTGTTGTGATTCTTCCGAAGCTGGCTCTGGCTCACTGTAATTGCCCGTATCTTCATGGAAATCTTCTTTCGCAGGAGTCGACGGCTTTTCCGTCTTAGTTTCTTCGGATATCGCTCCATCGTCTTTCTCCCATTCTGAGCCAGCATCATCGTCACGGAAAACGTCGTCTTCTTCGAAGTCGGTCTTCTCCTTTAATTCATTCGGCTCATCCGGCTTGCCTGGATCGCCTGGGTTGTCTGGGTTGCCTGGATCATCTGGGCTACCAGGCTCCGGCGTCTCAATTTCTGGCGTAGAAGTAATAATTTTATCCGATTCAGGCGTTCCCGTCTTACGAATGTTCTGCAAGCCACAAGCTTCGCGGAATGTTAATGTTACCGTCCTACCATCTTTGGTCTTATATGTCATCACTACGACTTTCGATCCATTCTCGTTTGTCACACAATGCACAGCGTGAGTATTCTCGGAAGTAATTTGTTCACCATTACCGCCAGTAGTCTGCGCATAAACGTTCGTGTACTCGCCGGTAACCGTATCCTCATTAAACTCGGCACCATCGGTGACCACAATAAATGTCTCTACCATCTGCCTATGCAAGTCTTCATCTTCCATCATCGCTTGCTGTAATTCGGCTATCGACATATTTTCGGTGCCAGGTACTTTCACGGAGTCATCCAAATCATAGTACCATGACGAAAACATCGCCGGCTCATGTTTTGCCACTTCCTGAACTTCCTCTCTAAAAGCTTCCGGAGTTGTGTATTCATATGATTCGCCAAAGTTCCACGGTTTGTCTTTGTTTGGATTAGTGTAATTACCAGTTTCGTCCGCAAAACGACCGCGATAGTTGTCGCTAATATCAAAACTCTCGCCATCTTCCTGAGCTTCGGCTGCTGCGGCTGCATCGGCCTCTTCCTGCTGCGTCGCTTCTGGAGCCTTCCCACCATCAAATGCGCCATTCAAACCTGCGCCAACGACGGTAGAAATAGCAGCAACACTGGCCAATGCAGCAGCAGTCGCAGCTACCGCCCTCCCCATATTACCGTTATTGGTATTATTAGACCCCCTCTCCATCCCAGCATTCCCAGCCGTACCACTGTTACCTGAAGTCTCAGGAGCGCGCGGTGTCGGGCGTGGTGCCGGCGCCGGAGCTGGAGCTGGTTCTGGGTTCGTTGCACCAGTTGGCTGCTCTCTCGCCTCTCTTAATTTTTCTTCTAGCTGCGCCATTTGATCATCGGAGTATTCGCCTTTGGCAAATTTTGAAAATTTAAAATCTGAAATAACTCCCTCAGCTAACTCCACGAACGCAGAGTGCGACATGTCTCCTCTATTATTATAGATTTCTCGGCTTCGCTCCTTAGGTGTACGGGTTTCGCCAGCTGATTCTCTTCTTGGGGCTCTTTCCATTATTATTCCTTTTTTATTTTTATTTTGACCTATTTTGCCTCGATTTTAGCACTAGCATTTCTAATTTGTCAACATACAAAACAAAAAGAGACCAATGGCTAGTGATTGGTCTCCTTCTGCATTTTTATTCTTTATCTTATAGGCATACTCCTTTAGTTTTATATTATTTTGCTTTTTCTATCTTATAGGCATACTCCTTTCACTGTTTATTTTGTATTTAAGAAGCTAATTTAGATAGTAAAGCGCGTCCTATAACTCGTCTTCGTTTGGCAAGTGCGGCAAGTTGTTCTGGACTCATTTTTACTTCTTTGAACGGTACGAATTTTACGCGATCATCGTAGTCGCCAATTAGGTTATCAAGAGAATCGTTTTTACTGTCTTCGATTTCCGCTTCTAGCTGAGCCTCATTTCTTCTTTGTTGTTCCTCGAATTGCTCCTGGTCATCTACGATACCATCAGCCATTCCCGGAATTGTCATTTTTTCAAATTGACTCATATTTTTTGTTTTTCCTTTCTTTTTTGTTTTTCGCTCTCTCCTTCCTTATTACCCGATTTTGGAATTTGATTTTTCGTTTTTGTGTTGGTTTCTGTTCCAACTGTCCTTATGCTATCACACTTATGCTTTTTTGTCAAGCATGCTTATGCTTATTTTTAGCATATTTGTCAAATTTAACAGAGGCGAAATCTCCCTTGAAAAATTCTAAAAATATTTCCACTACCCCGCTATTGATATTTAAAATTATGCATATTTTGCATAATTTCATGTTTTTTGCGGCAACAAAATACGCCCAGCCGAACGATTGTTGCGTTAGGACTAGGCGTATTAATAGCGCTTATTAGGCTTTTTCTAACGAAATGGTTACATTTTCCCCTTCAATTTTTGCTATTTCATCATATCCATAGTTAGCATCAGTCGAGAATTCAGTTGCCAACACCTCATTTTTGAGCATTTCAAGGTGTTTAGCTGGAACTTTTACCGATACTGAAAGTTTAATGCGATCATCAACATTAAGCCCAGCTTTTTTGCGTGCAGCCTGAACAAAACGAATCAACTCGCGAACAAATCCTTCTTCGCGTAGTCCTTTTGTTAGTTTTTTGTCGAGTACTAATTCTTCGCCATGAATAACTTTCTTGACATTCACCTCTTCGGCAATGATATTCTCGTAAAACTTTCCAAGCTTATCTCCACCATATGTGAGCTTCGCCAATGGTTGACGCACCTTAATTTGGCCAAAACCATCATCGCGCACCATTCGCAAAGCCAAACCATCTTTAATAATCTCACGACAACGCGCCATATCGTCCAAGACTTTCTGGTCAACCTCAACATTTTGCGGATAATTCAAAAGATGCACCGACTCGCCATCTTCGCCACCGGTCATGTTTTGCCAAAGCTCTTCCGCCAAGAATGGCACAAATGGCGCTACTACAGCAGCGAATTTTACTAACACCGTATATAACGTCCAGTAAGCCTCAGCTTTATCACTATCGTCCTCAGATTTCCAGAAACGCCGGCGCGAGCGACGCACGAACCAGTTTGAGAGATCATCAATAAATGGCAACACTCCAGCTAACGCTTTCGGTATATTATATTGGTCCATTCCCTCAATAATCTCGGCCTTTACTTGGTGTAAGCGCGAAATAATCCAACGATCAAGCGGGTTTTTCAAATCGCCAAAAGTTGTCTTTCCAGACGGTTTCCAGCTATTCTTTGAATCCCAACCATCCACACTGGCATACATCGTGAAGAAATCATAAACATTCCAAATCATTGTCAGCTTGCGTGCCGTATCAGAAACATCTTTGTCTATCAAAGCAAAGTCCTCACCGGCAAGCACTGGGCTAGATAACAATTGGAAACGCAAAGCGTCCGCCGAAAACTTATCCATTAATTCATTCGGATCGGTATAATTGCCTAGCGACTTGCTCATCTTGCGGCCATCATTGCCAGCTAGCGTACCCGTCGTAATTACGTTCTTATAGGCGCACTCGCCAAACAGCGCCGTATTAACTACATGTACATAATAGAACCACGCACGCACCTGACCGACGTATTCCACAATGAAATCTGCCGGGTAGTTCTTCTCGAACTTTTCTTTATTCTCAAATGGATAATGTAGCTGCGCAAACGGCATTGAACCAGATTCGAACCAGCAATCCAACACCTTATCTATACGTTTAAAATGCTCGCCATCAATATCGAATTCAATCTCATCTACCCATGGACGGTGATAATCTTCCAGACGTACACCTGATAGCTCGTATAGTTCATCGTAAGAACCGACAACCTTAATCGAACCCTTATCACCCTTCCAAACTGGCATTGCCGTCGCCCAAAAACGGTCACGCGACAGGTTCCAATCTGGTGCCTGTTCGATATTTTTAGCAAAACGACCATATTTCAGATGAGCCGGAAACCAGTTAATATCTTCGTTTTTCTCAAGCATCAGCTCTTTACTACCTTCGACATCGAAGAACCAACTTGGAAAAGCCCGATACATAATACGTTGCTTACTGCGCGGATTGAATGGATACTCGTGTTTAATATATTCAATCTTCCAAATTACACCTTTTTCCTCTAGACATTTTGCAATAAATTTATTACCAGCCCATACTTCAATACCATTCTCATCCGTATCGCGCACGCCAATCTCATGCAATCTTTCGGCCCACTCTGGGAAATAATAACCATTATCATCAATCGTATGACGTACGGGAATCTTATTGCGTTTCCCTAAAGCGTAGTCATCCTCACCATAGGCTGGCGCAATATGCACTACCCCCGTGCCATCTTCGGCCGAAACGAAATCTGCCACCCAAATCTTATGTGCATTTTTATTGCGGGCAATCTCATCATTCACGTCAAACAATGGGACATATTTTAAGCCCTCCAGGTCGCTTCCAGAATACGTTTTAAGGGCCTTAGCGTCCTCTCCAACGAGTTTTTTCGCCAAATCCTTAGCCATAATCATTTTGTCGCCTTCGACGTCATACAGGCCATATTTGAGCTTCTTAGACACCGCCAAGGCCATATTGGCCGGCAAGGTCCACGGCGTCGTCGTCCAGGCTAGAACATAAACATCATCAAAGACGTCAGTATAGAACTCATTCTCGACAATCATCGTCTCGATGCTCTTAAACTTCGCATCCGCAAACTCATTACAGAGCTTCAACAACTTCTTCTCGTCGTCGCCACGCTGCCAGACAATCTTCTCGATTTCGCCACCTTTATGCTTAAAGCTAAAGTGCGCCACGCCGTCAACAATATACTCGTTCCAATACTCTTCCTCAATATTCTCATCGACAAATTTCTCATAATCAGCAATCTGCTCCGGCTTCAATTCGACCGTAAAATACTTGCCGTCTTTCGCATACTTCACGCCAAGTTTCTTCAAATCTTTCTCGGCATTCTTTACGCCCATCAAGTAGCTCTTAATCGGCTTGCGCAACTTAAACTTCACATATGCACTCGGATCGGTCACCGTCTGATATGCGTCGTTATCCATTGTGACTTCGGCCTTCGAAACAGGAGTCGCGAATTTCGTGTCATACATCAAAACTTTTTCGCCCTCGTAAATCTTTCCTTTCTCGTAAAGAGTTTTAAAGGCCCACCAAACCGACTCCATAAAGTCCTTATTCATCGTGCGGTAACAGTTGTCAAAATCTACCCAACGACCAATTCGATCAATCGTACCGCGCCAAGTCTCCGAATTCGCCACCATCGACTCGCGCGCTTTTGTAATATATGTTTCAAGCGGCCATTTCGTACCGATTTCGCGCCTGTCCGTAATACCCAATTGTTTTTCGACGAAATTTTCTGCCGGCAAGCCATGGCAATCCCAACCCCAACGACGCTCTACGCGTTTCCCTTTCATTGTCCAATAGCGCGGCACCGCGTCTTTCACGATTGAAGATAATAAAGTTCCGTGATGCGGATTCCCCGTAATAAAAGGTGGGCCATCATAAAACACATAGGAATTGTCTATCGGACGGTTTTCGACCGATTTTTCGAAGGTCTTATTTTTCTTCCAGAATTCAACCAAGGCTTTTTCGTATTCACTAGCTCGGCGTCGTTCACCATATTTATACTTCATGCCCACGCACTCCTTTCTTTTGC
>CAMZBA010000012.1 GCA_947304395.1 uncultured Candidatus Saccharibacteria bacterium | reverse complement strand
GCGATGTCGAGCTCAATTGAAAGTGTTGGTAGTTTTGCGACAACTATTTTAATAATAGTGATTGTGGCGGCGATTATTATAGTAACTTTAATAGTGACAATCAATGTGAAAGATCGTCGATATGAGATGGGGGTTTTGTTGTCTTTGGGTGCACATAAAAGAAATATTGTGGGGCAAATTGCAACGGAGTTAGTAATAGTTGGAACGATCGGTTTTGTGTTGGCATCGATTTCTGGAACTTTCTTGGCGAAGAGTATGGGGCAAAGCATTTTAGAGTCACAAATTGCGGCAAGTTCGCAACAGTTTGAGCGTAATTTTGGTCGCCCTGGAGCGCAGATGGGTGGAAATATGAATGCTCCAGAAATGCCAAGAAACAATTCGGCGAAGTCTTCTAGCGACAATATGAAGCAGAGAATAATGGCGAACCAGAAGACGGACGTTAAGCTAGATATTAATGCTACGCCGATGGACTTTCTATTGTTGTTCGTGACGGGGTATGCAGTTATCGTATTCGCATTAATTATGCCTTCGGTAAATATCTTGCGTTACCAGCCAAAAGAAATACTAGCGGGAAAGGAGTAGAAAATGAATACATTAAAAGTTGAAGATGTTTCGTATAGTTATAAGAATGCGGCCGGTGAGCAAGTGATATTGAAAAATGTAAATGCGGAATTCGAGGCTGGAAAAATGTACGCTATTGTAGGTGAGAGCGGTTCTGGCAAAACAACTTTGTTGTCACTGTTTTCTGCGTTGGATAAATTGCAAGAGGGCGACATTAAGTACAACAATAAAAGTTTACGTAAAATTGGCGGAAGCGAATTTAGGCTAAAATATGTAAACATTGTATTCCAGTCATATAACTTGATTAAATATATGACTGCGAAAGAAAATGTGGAGGTGGCGATCGATTTTGATGGCAGGAAAGTGGATGCAAATAAATATTTAAAGCAGGTGGGGCTTTCGGAAGAAGAAGGTGGCCGCCTAATCGGAAAGTTGTCTGGCGGGCAGCAGCAACGAGTTGCGATAGCGCGGGCGATTGCTTCAAATTCGCCAATTATTGTAGCAGACGAGCCGACGGGAAACTTAGACGAAGATACTGAAGAAAAAATAATTGGACTATTTAAAGATTTAGCACATGATGATAAAAAGATTGTGATTATTGTGACGCATAGTAGGCAAGTAGCAGAGCATGCGGATGAAATACTTCGTCTTAAAAAGGGCAAGCTGAGTTAATAAAAAGAGCCGTCAACGTATCGGGTTGGCGGCTCTTGCGTTTGGAGGTGGCGATCAATATAACCGTTCAAGTTCGGCAAAATTGTTATGGTTTCTGTGGTTGGGGTAGTAAATAATGGTGTACTTATACATTCCTGGCCGCAGTAGATAGGTTTTTTGGTTTCTGTCTCTGAGCAGGTGAATGAGATATGTACGCGCCTCGAATGATATCTCGTACTGGTCACCATGCTGTTTAACCGATGTAGCCTGCGCTTTAATGTTGAAATTGAACGGTATACCTTTAATTGTCCAGGGCATCTGTGTTTTTACGAGATTTATGCTACATTGCTGAATGTCAAGATCGTTCATGGGGTGTTTTTTGCCTTTTTTGAATCCATTAACGTTAGCAATAGTCTCTATAGCCAGTTGCAATTGATTCTCATCTGGTCCAGCTAAGATTGGTACTGTTGTGCTGAACATAAGCTCCTCCTTTCAAAAAGTGCAACGATAACGTTGTGTATATTAAAACACTATTTGTATATATTGTCAATTTATCTTAGATCATTGGTAATCGGATGTGCTGTTGTAAAATTAACATAAACGCTAGATATAGCGTACATTTGCGTATTGACTACGCTATATGTAGTGCTTATAATTATTTTTGTAAGATAAAAAAGGGCATGTATGAAAAATATTCTTTACTTTGAACCAAGCGATGTGACGAAATTCGATTTTGAACGTTTTAAGAAATCTTTAAATGAGTATACAGATGTGTCGGACAAAGACATTAAAGATTCCTTGAAAATATTTGATAAATTTGAGAATCTGCACGTAAGTCGTTTGGTAGAGTTAGGGACGGCTTTGATTGAGAAGAATAGCGATGCGGCAACTGCGAAAAAATATTTCGAAAAATATGGGCAATACTTTGGCGATAAGTTTGAACGTTTGCGTAGGATTACTGGGTATTTGGTAGGCTCGCTTGATCGTTGGAACGACGGCAAGAAAGCGGAAGAAGCTGCGCGCGTCAAGCATTCAGTAAATTCCGCGATTGATGATTACGAGCGAGCGGTGCGCCTTGAAGAGCAGGCTATGGCGCACAATATAGCTTATGCGAGTTAGGCTTAAACTGTTGGTCTAGCCGAACTGGATAAGGGCTAGGCCAATAATGCAGAATACTATTGTTATAGTCCGCTTGGTAAGATCTATTTTTGTGATTTTTTCTTTCTCGATTTTTGGGAATAGTTTAGTGATAAGTATGCCTAGAAGCATGACTGCAAAAGGTTGCACGCCTTGAGCCACAAATGAAACTAGCGCAATAGATGTCATAGTTCCACCAAGCGTTGAGAGCACCCCGCTGAATGAGTTAAAGAGCTCATTTATAATATTTAGACCAATTACCTTGCGGCCATTACTTTTGAGCATTTCAATGAATGATTCTCGGTATTTTTTCGATAGGACAAAAATAACGATGCCGACTATTAGAAGTGTAAGATTTGTCCATAGTATGGTTTGATTATAATCGTGGCTTTGATTTGTGTATCTTTCGATAATAAACCATATTGCGTATGCAGATGAGGAGAAGGCCATCATGGCAAAAGTGATGAATTTTTCTTTGCTGAATTTCTTTTTGCTAGGTTCGTAAGTGACGGTTATGGCCGCAAATGTAATGATGGCGCTGCCAATTAGTTGTAGGGGGCTAATATGTTGATTGTCTAAGACGAGCGGCGAAATAAAAAGCATGAATACGGGGATTAGTTGGAGTAGTATCGCAATAATAGTTGTATCATCGCGATTAAGTGCCAAAAAGTAGACGATGGTTGCGGTGGCGTAAAGCGCAGAATTGAACAGTAATAATAAAATGCTGGGTAGATCGAAGGATGGATTGAAGTTGCAAATGGGCAGGTATATCAATGTCATTACTCCGCCGGCAATAATCGTAGACGATAAGGCAAGCGCTCGATAATCTGCATTCTTGATTACTTTTGATATGAGGTATTTGTCGATATGATTGGTGGAGGCGCTAAATATTGCGGCCATGGCGGCTAGAACAAGAGGAATAATCATAGTATATGTTAATTTTAACAGCAAGCATGTATTTATTGTATTTTGGTTAAAACAAAAAGCCTCGGCCGGCAGGCCGAGGGGATTGATAGCTAGATGAGAGGGTGTCAACGATTGAAAGTTTTGTAGTATAACTGTTTGACTTGATCGTCGGACATGCTATTAATAATATCGATATTTTCGTGGGTGGTGGATATGATGGCTCCAATGTCGGCCAGCGTTTTTTGTGGATCTTGGTCGAATGCGGCACCGATTCTATTGTGAAAATCTTGACCTATGTGAACCATGAGTTCATCGCGCATGATGTCGACCTCTGTTCTCGGCTTCAGTTCCAGCCGATAGGTGCGGCGTCGGGATAATGACCGGATAAAGACTGACAGTAATAGGAGCAATAAACATATTGGTAAAAAATATCGCAACATAAGCTTTCGCCTCCTTCTAAAGCTTGGAAAGGTTCTTTGTGGGCAACAATACTTATTATGGCACAAAATGTTTGATTCGTAAAGTATGGCGTTTTAGCTAGGTTTGCTTGCCTAAATGGAGAAAAAGTATTGACAAATACTATTAAGTATTGTAGAATTTGATTACTGACTTACGCCGGTCGGTAAATTTTTTTGCTTGTATGGCGTGCACTTTTATAGAAAGGTTGGTAACAAACATGAGTAAAGCCAAGAAACTGTTGTTAATGGCTGCAACATTTGTGGTCATGATGCTGGTCTGTGTCGGGTGTGGATACGACACTGTACCGAGCGGCTCGACTGGAGTTATCATGGTCGACGGTGTCGCGCAGGATAAGTACGTGGAAGGGGGAAGATTCGAGAACAACGACAAAGAGCATACAACGCTCAAAATTGTCGATAACAAAATCCTTACAAAGGATGATTTCCCCGGCTGCGAGGCGCAAAGTAAAGACGATATCATCGTGAACGCATCGTCGTATGCTGTAAGCTTCAGGATCGGGGCCGGCTCAAAATCGGTATGGCTGGTTCGTAACGTATCTATCCCCGATAGCGGAAACTGGAAAGACATTATTCCGGACCCGATCGTAGAGAGCGCACTGAAGGATGCGCTTCTTGAAGTAGAAGCGAAAAATGTCACGAAACGGATTTACGTCGAGCCGTTGTTCAAGAAGATTCTCCAGGAGCGTCTGGATGAACACTTTGGATACAACGATGAGAAGGGAGATACTTCCTTAGTCGTGGTCAACTCTGTGGCGATTGGAAATCTGTCACCTCAGGAAGAGTACGACAAGGAACTGTCGAGATCTCAGATTCTTGCAAAGACGGCTGAGAATGACAAAAAACAGGCAGAACTTGAACGAGAAAAAGCGTCGACTGACGCCGAAGTCGAACTGGCGAAAGTCAAAGCGACGGCGGAGGTTGATCGTGTTAAAGCCGAAACAGCGGCAGAAATCGCTAAGCTGGAGGCGGAGAAAGAGGCTGCCAAGTGGGAAGTGATGTCTAAGTACTTTACCTCCGAGCAGATTGCTCGAATGCAGATGTTCGAGCAGTTTACAAAAGACTGGGACGGAAAGTACTATAACGACCCGCTTTTCAATGCGATGCTCAAGATGTCCGGCGTCGATGGAGCTGGCGCTGCGTCGCAGCAGAATGGTGATTAAGGAGTAGTGATGAAGAAGAAAATCGACTGGGTGACGGCTGCTGCGGTGCTGGCATTTATTGTCGTTGGAGTTGCGATCTATCTGATTGCGGACTATCATGGCCCAGGTATTGTCTCCAAATGGGTAAAGCAGCTTTCTCACCCGGCCGATGAAGTGCAGGAGGAGGAACAGCCGCCGGTTTTACCTAAAGAACGTCTCGTCGTGAATCCTAACTTTGATGGAGCGAACGATGAATATATCTTCGTGGAGGCCGTCGATGACGAGGGTGCCGTGACGGAGATTCGCAAAATCACCAAATATCGTTATTATAGCGATAGTGGTGATGCGATTGCCGAGACGACAATTCGTGCCTATGATAGCGGAAGCAAAGTTCTTTCTGCAAATAGCAGTCGCGAGCAGGTGAAGAATCCTGATACATTGGTCGCCAGAAAAGAAGCGATTTATACATATCGCTACAGCGACGAAAAAATCGACTGTACTATAACGGTTACTTCTTATTTGGCCGATGGTACTGTTGCTTCGACGGACGTTCGAGAGTCAGAACGCCTGAGATAAAAGCCATTATACTAACCTTACAAGCCCCCCTTAGGGGGCTTTTTTATGTTAAGCGTTGTATAATGTAGTTATAAGCAAAAGGGTTTTATGAAAGACAATACAAATACGGAGGCGAATGCGGACAATATGGAAAGGAAAAGCAGGGAGATCGGGTTAGTTATTACTATTATTATTATTTCTTTGGTGGCTTTTGCTGGGGCCGGATTGAGTGCTTATGAGTTTATTGATAATTCCAAGAAAGACGAGCAGATACAGAGCTTGCAAAACAAGATAAAAGAACTTGAAAAGGAGGTGTCCGTGGCAACTAGTGGTAAGCCGAGGATTAGAGTTGTTAGCTCAAGTTGGAGCGGTTGGAGCAAGGATTATAAGCCGGTAGAAAAGGAATCATTTTGTGAAATTAAATTGTACGAAAAATGCGTAGTGACGGCTCGTCATTATTCGGATACGTCTGGTAGGGAGTGGGATGAAGAAATTCTTTCGTTTGAAGTCAGAAGTGTCGATGACGATAAGATTAGCATACATACCTTTCAGGATTTTTCTTATGACGGAAGCGGTTTAAGAAATACCAAGCGGGATTTTGTAATAGAGGCTGGGGAGTCGCTAAGGCTTACGACTCCTACGATGGATGAGGGCGACATTTTCACTCTTTCATTGACCGAAGAGTAGGCTGGCTGAATTAAGCAGTGTAAAAACGGATGCCGCCGTTAGGGACTTTGTCAACACGAATGTTGCCTTTCAGCGGCAACTTTAGACAATAGGTTCTAATGGCGTGGTGGACTCCACCGTGTGCGACGATTGCGATATTGTTGTAATCGGTATTAATAATTTCTTCCATGGCGGAGTATATTCTATCCGTAAATTCTTTGATGGATTCAATATTATCGTTTTTGATGTTTTTGTCGAAATCGAATAACTCATGAAAAGCTGCACCAACATAATCGCCACTATTTCGTTCCTGGAGATTATCCTTTTCGAAAATGGGTACATTATGAAACTTGTTTATAATATCGGCAGTTTGTCTTGCGCGTTGGAGCGAGGAACAGAATATAACGTCTATGCGAGTATCCTTGAGCTCTTGGGCGGTTCTTTTGGCTTGCTCGATCCCAGTTGAATTTAGTGGGGCGTTTTCTTCTTTGAAGCCTGGCATATGGCGGATATTGGCTTTTCTGAGAGAAAGTTCGGTTATGTTTTGGTCGGTTTCGCCGTGGCGTACAAAAATAATTTGTTTCATCTTTTTAAGAATATATCAGATTAGCTTAGAAGTGTAGATGGCGGTATTTTATTTTCGGAATTAGTTTTATTGTTGTCGCACCTTGGTAGATTATTGCAAGGCTGAATGATTTGATATTATATTTTGATTTCGACGTAGCCGCTAACGAGTCCAGTGTCCATATGCGACGACATGCCGAGTTTTTCTAAAAGGCTATGTTGTTGATATGAAATTGTGATATTAGAGTCTTTTAGGAAAATATAGAAAAGATCATAGTCGGTTTTTAATGTTTCTATGTATTTGTCGGTGTTGTCCTTAAAGGTGTCGATGGGTATTTTCTCGGCGAGAATATTGCCTTTTGTGTCTAATAGGAACGAATCCACGGTTACGGTTTCGGAGATGTTCTCAAGTATTTTGCGATATACTTCTTCCGCAGTAAAGCCGAATTTGTCCAGGACGGCTTTATTGTCGAGCTTTTCTCCGGTAGCTAAATCGATGTTATCGGATATAATTTTGCTTGCAATATCGCCGGTTGGCACTTCGTAATAACTAATAGAATACGTAGATAATATATTATTAAATACGCCATACTCAAATTTAACCGTTCCGTCAAGGTTTCCTTCATTGCGTGCCGGGTTAGGGACGTTGAACGAGGCGTCTCCTGTGACGATGGTGTTCGTTTTGGCGACTTCTTTCGTAGTGTATTCTGTTTGACCCGATTGCTTATTGTCGCCAATCAACTGGTATAGTCCAAAGCCAAGAAGTATGTAACTGCCAATTAATAAGATTAATAATATATATATTGCAGGTAGGTGATTGCATTTATTCGATTTTGATGACTCTAGTTGTGCAGTATGTTCATTTGTGATTTGGTTTTGCGTATTCATGTGATTAAAACCGTTTATTATTTCTTATGTATATTATGGGCTTTAAATTTGAAAATTTAAATACTAAATAGGTCTGTTTTTGGCGTAGCTTTCTTTTCGATGTAAGCGTGGAAGTATTGCGAGTATTGGCCTTTGGATCATTTGAACCTTGTAATTTGATTACGCTATAAGAAATGTTATAATTTAAAGTCCACTTACCAAAACCAAATTGGAGAAACATCCATTTTAGGGCGCGACAGTAATTTTAGCTATTTAGCCTATTCAGTAATTCTTCCCACGCATCACGATAATAACCATCAAGATGCTTGCCAGCTTTATCGATCAATATCCACTGTGCTTTTTCCACCTCTCGTTCTTGTATATTTAATACATTATCCAAAGGTTTCGCGATAAAAAGAAAGATCTTTTTAAATGCTGCACCATCATGAATTAGGTGTCCAACCATAATAGGCTTCTCGTCAATTATCTCCACCTTTAGCCCGACTTCTTCTTTTGTCTCCCTAATCGCCGTCTCTGTGTCGGTCTCTCCAACTTCTTGTTTTCCTTTCGGAAACGCCCAGAACAATTTCCCCTCATCGTCCTTTGCTTGTATCAATAAAATTTTATCGCCTTTGACAACAATACAGCCACAACTTTTTTTGCTTTTTTCTGCCTTTTCCTTCCAGCTATTATCCAGCCTATAAACACTCTCTAACTCATTGCTATTTCGCTTAAAAACAAACATGGTTTTACACTTTGGACAAATCCAAGCATCTTGCCCCAATTCAAAACAAACATCAAACCACGTATCTACATCTTTATAATCATTCCCAAATTCAAGGTCTTTTCGTTTTTCTTTATATTTCTTGTTTATTCTTTTAACTATTTTGTTGTATTTCTTTTCTTCTAAATAATCAATATTTGTTTTAACCAAATAATTCTCAAAAAGATTATCGTTACTACTGTTACACATTCTTTCGCCACAATTTGTACAAAAAAATACCGCCATACCTCTATTATACTAAGTATCGCAAAATTATGTTATAATATAAACATCGAAGCTTTTGTAGGGCGCAGTATGTGCTTAGCGCGAAAGCTTCTTTTTTATTTCATATATTTCATAATCACAATACGCTAAATTTCCTGCGCCATAATCCAGCTTACCTTTTTCTCCTAAAATGCAATATCGAAGATTTTTTAATAAACCATTATGACTTACCACTAATACTCTATGATTATTAGTTTTTTCAAGTATTTTCAAAAAATTTCTTGCTCGTTCTAATATTTCCTCATCAGTTTCAGTCGTTCCGTTATCCTCATAATCTCCCCAATTATTGATAATAATCCCCTCTAGTTCTCCGCCAAAACGTTCTTTTAAATTGTCATCACAAATAATATCGCATTTACCTTTGCAAATAATATCCGCTGTTTCCTTTGCTCGGCTGAGCGGCGAAGAATAACAACAATCAAAGCTCATATTAGCTAGTTTATTTCTTAGGGCCTCCGCCTGCTCGCGACCTTTGTTATTTAATGGAACATCTTTTTGACCCATCAAGCGACCATCTAAATTCCAATCTGTTTCTCCATGTCTGACTAGAACAATTTCCATATCTAATATTATATACATCAAATATGTTATAACTATACCTACAATAACAGATACGCGGGTTGATTATGAGTTTAAAGATCGGAATCTTGAATTTTTAAACCAACCTACCTAACAAACGACATTTTCACCAAAACTCAAATCTTTATATTCTGCACCCGCATTATCGCAAGCTTTTTTCATCCAATTATCGCTAATTGATTTGCCCAAATCCGACAATAATGCATCATGAACTGGTATTACTATCTGAGGCTTAACTCTGTCGACGAAGTCCATAGATTCCGCAGTCTTTAACCAAGGTGCCGAAATAGGAACAAACAAAACCTTGGCACCAACATCAGAATAATCAAAAGAATCGCCAGGATTCACGATACTACCGTTTACCACTACCCCAATATTCTCACACGGTATTTGTCCAGGAATTATTGCGGCGTGATCTTTACCGAAGAAATCCAACTTGAACCCACCAATCTCGCATGATTCTCCACCTTTCACAATAATGGGGTCATCAATAAATGAAGCAGCATCGCTAGTCGTTATAATCTTTGCATCGGAATTATCGCGTATTATTCTTTTGATAACTTCAATCTGCAAATGATCATTATGTTTATGCGTAATAATAACGGCAACAACATTATTTAGTCTTGGTATCGTTTTATTGAATTCGACAGGATCGAAGACGATTCTTTTTCCATCTTTTTCAATCACTATGCCAGAATGCTCTAACTTCGTTATTTCCATAGCTTATATTTTACATCAAATATGTTATTATTATACCTACAATAACAGATACACAGGTTGATTATGAGTTTGCAGATAGGTATTGTTGGTTTGGCAAACGTGGGGAAGAGTACGCTTTTTAACGCGCTTACAAATGCGGGCGCATTAGCGGCGAATTATCCTTTTGCGACAATTGAGCCCAATACGGGAATTGTGGGAGTGCCAGATGAAAGATTGGATATATTGGCAAAAATGTATGATTCGGACAAGGTTGTGCCAGCAACGGTAGAATTTGTGGATATTGCAGGTTTAATTGCGGGCGCATCGAAAGGCGAAGGATTGGGCAATAAGTTTTTAGCGAATATTCGCGAATGTAAAGTGGTATGTCACGTAGTACGGTCTTTTGCTGATGCAAATGTTACGCACGTGGCGGGCGGCCCCGATCCGAAGCGCGATATTGATACGGTTGAGACGGAGTTGGCATTGGCGGATATAGAAACGCTAGAAAAAGCGCTACCTAAAATGCAGAAAGAGGCTCGCGGTGGCGATAAGGATTCTGCTAAGAGAGCGGAGCAAGCCGAGAAGACGCTAGAGGATTTGAAGGCTGGTTTAACGCATATTGCTCCGATAGATGGATTGGATTTGCTGTCGGCTAAGCCAGTCTTCTATATGTTTAATATGGATGAGAGTGAATTGAGCAGTGAGACTAAAAGGAAAGAATTATCTGAGTTAGTTGCGCCACAAAAATGCGTATTCGTAAACGCTAAATTGGAGTCGGAAATGGTAGATATGTCGCCAGATGATAAGAAAGAGTTTCTGGATAGTTATGGAATAAATGAAGACGGTTTAACTCAACTGGTGCATGTTGCATACGACACCTTGGGATTGCAAAGTTTCTTGACGGCGGGCAAGAAAGAGACGCGAGCCTGGACGATAAAAAAAGGTGCGACAGCACCAGAGGCGGCAGGCGTGATTCATTCGGATTTCCAGCGGGGCTTTATTGCGGCAACGATTTGTTCATATGATGACCTGGTGCGATTGGGGTCCGAAAAAGCCGTTCGTGAGGCTGGGTTAATGCGCACGGAAGGTAAAGACTACATTATGCGTGATGGCGATGTAGTTGAATTTAAATTTAACGTATAAGTTTTACAATTTTGGCCACAAAAACGTTTGCGTTTTAGAAGTTGCTTATGCTAAACTAGTTGTATGAGTCTAGGTTACGGTGTGGGCGACTTCTTCGCACTCGATATCGGTACTGACGCACTAAGGATGGTGCAACTATCTGGCAACTCGCACGGATGGGTTTTGCAGCGCTTTGCTTATGTGCCAGTAAGCCGTTCGATTTTACAAGATAGCAGCGATGCTGGAAAGCGTCGTTTAGGGGAAACAATCCAGAACGCGGCCGAACAGGCTGGCATAAAAACGAAGAATATCGCGCTTGGCATGCCTTCAAGTAAAACATTTTCGACTATTATTGAGATTCCAACTCAAGATAACAAGTCGATGGAAAAAATTATTAAATATCATGCAGACCAATACATACCGATGCCGATAGACGATGCGAAAGTGGACTTTGTGATTCTTGGGCCTAGCCCGAATGATCCGCAAATTACGGAGGTACTATTATCCTCTACTTCGATTGCTTACGCAGAAGAGCGTATGGAAAGCGTGGAATCGTTTGGTTTTAATTTGGTAGCACAAGAACCGGATCCGATTGCGATGTCGAGGGCTTTGACGCCTCCAGGTACAACCGATGCGATTTTGATTATTGACTATGGAGAAGACTCCACTGATCTTTCCATGGTATACGGAGCACCGCGCTTGGTACGTATGTTGCCTGGCGGTTTATCAGTATTAGTCCGAACTGTTGCTAATTCCTTGAACGTAAA
Organism: uncultured Candidatus Saccharibacteria bacterium; assembly: GCA_947304395.1. Classification (GTDB taxonomy): domain Bacteria; phylum Patescibacteriota; class Saccharimonadia; order Saccharimonadales; family Saccharimonadaceae; genus UBA2834. Next base: position 5,625 of record CAMZBA010000012.1, on the reverse strand, counting down.
AGAAAGTCAGGCTCGCCAGTTTATTTTGAAGTTTGGCTTAGCGCAAGATAAACTAGAGGGGCAAGTATTTAAAGCTTTGGATCAGACTCTTGAGAATTTTGCTTCAGAGTTAACGAAGTCTATCCGCTTCTTCCAAACGAAGTATCCGAATGTTAATGTCGGTGGAGTAGTGTTGTCTGGCTTTGCTGGTATCATTCCATTTATGTCAGAATATATTGAAGCAAAAACTGGATTCAAGACCATCCAGGGAAATCCATGGCAAATGGTTAGAGTTACTCCTCAGCAGCAGCAGGCGCTTTCTCAGGTGGCGGCAGAGTTTTCGGTGGCGATAGGCTTAGCGGAAAGGTCGAATAAGAGGTAGATTATGTACGAGATTAGTTTGGTACCAGACGTAAAATCGGAGCTACTTAAGAAGCAGAAGCTACGCAACTTGATTTTCTTCATTTGTTTGATAGTTGCAGCTTCTTGTGGTGGTCTGATTCTATTGCTATTAGGTTTTATCGGTACGCAGAGTCTCGAGATTGCGGCGCAGGAAAACGAAATTAATTGTAGGGCAGACGGGAGTGGAGTTGGCTGCGGAAGCTATGGTACTCCAGTTTTGAAATATCCTAACGTAAATGAGCTTTTGACAATTCAGAGCCAGATGAAAAATGTTGGCGTACTGAACAACAATAAAATTAAATTTTCTCGCGTATTTGGTCTATTGGATGTAATTTTGCCTGATGGTGTAAAGAGCGAAGACACGGTCTTAGTCAGCGAGTTAAATGGTGACATTTCACAAAATCTAATTACATTCGATGCGATTGGTTATGCGAGAAATAATATTGGTTACCATGCACTTGAGAGCTTTAAGAAAAGTACAAAATTAACCTATTTCGATTACGGTAGCTATATGCGTTTGACTGAGGATGGCGAATATGAGCCTATCCCCTCCTACTGTATTACTGAGTATGTTGAAAAAGGCTATATCTATGGTAGATATTTGCGTTATTCTCCAGGATGTGAGAACGATATGATTGTTAAAAGTGATGATGATAATAACAAGCAAGACGATTCCGATGACGACAATGACGAAGACGAAAATAATGACGACGATGGCGGAGAGAAGAAACAGGAAACGAAGCAGAAGAAAATAGAAGAAGTAATTATCCGTCGTACTTATAAGAATGCAGGTGACCGCGAAGAATACAAGAACGGTAACGATTCGATGGCGGAGGATAACAAGGAGGGCAATACTGGTAAGTATTATTTCCAGAGCCAATGTTTGCAATACGATGATTCGGGCAACTTCGATGAGGAGGCAACGATTTCTGAATGCTCGATATTGAGCGAAGATGGCCTATTTGTAGCGAACTCTGGTTGGGGTAAGGGTCCCGAAGACAAAATGGTATTGAGCTTTTCAGTGAATTTAACGCTTGACCCGCGTCTGTTCTTGTCATCTAGCAAACATATGCAAATTATTGGACCAAGTCGCCAAAACGTAACCGATAGCTATATCCAGGTACGAGATATGTTTGCCGAAAAAGCTAGGGATGTACAAAAGGAGGGATCTTAATATGCCTAAGAAAAGCAATAATGGTAAGGGTGTTGCTTTTGCCAAAAGGGCAAAAATAGACAGCGCCCAAAAGAATATGTTGGTGGCTGTTTGTGCAACTTCTGTACTTTTGGGTGTCACGGCTGTAGGAACAATATATATGTTCAAGAAGATTTCCTTTAATAATGTTAAGAAGACCGAAAATAGTACTGTTATTAAGAACTTTACAGAGACCCAGAAAAGCTTAAGTTCACTGTCGGTATCTGTAGGAGATCTTGCGAATAACCAAAACTTGGAAGTAGTGGGGCAGAAAAGGTCAGCATCTTGCAATAATAAAATAACGACAGATGAGTCCGGAGAGTACTCAATCGAGGATATTTCTCTTGCAAGAACATGTTCAGCATTGCGCGTTATTTCAGATACATTGCCAGCAACTAGCAACCAGGATGCTTCAAACTCAAGCTTAAACTACTTACTGTTGTATAGAAATCCTGAGATTAATATTGAAGGTATTAGTACCGCTGATGTGGGTTATGGCGGTAGTAGTAAGATGGTAGACGAAAGTGGTAAGCCATTGCAGCTAAAAAGCTTAGCCACTAGTATCAATCTAAAGGATAGTGCGACGACCGTAAGGAACGCTATGGATTCGATTGAAAGCTCAATTCGGAATTTTGATATTACCAGTGTTACTTTAGGTATGTCTACGGATGCCGATAATAAGCAGGTGATTGAATTAAGCGCGACTTACGATAGTTATTATTCTGATCCTGTACAAATTGTGAAGGAAAGAAAAGTTATCTGCGCTGACGATACGACCACGGCGTGTAGTAAAAAGAAAGGTAGTGGGGTAACAACAAAATGAAAACAAGTGATATAGCTTTGGTAGTATTACTTTCGGCAGTATCGATAGTGATTTCTTATTGGCTTGGCAATTTGATTCTTGGCGATCCGAGTAATGATACGTATGAGATTACTTATGTTGAGAATATCAGTTCTGAGCTAAGACAGCCCGATGATGAAACCTTTTATCCGAAAGCAATTAACCCTACGGTCGAAGTTATTATTGGTCAGTGTTCCGAAGAAGAAGATTGGGATGTTGCATCTCAGCGCTGTGTACCAAAGAAAGAGGACAATAAAAAGCCTGAAGATGGTGGTGATAATCCTAATCCAGATGATAATCCGGGGGTATAGATGCTCCTCAATAAAGAGCTACAAGACAAAATTGTCGGCCTTCTAGTCGAGAACGGGCTTGCTGATGCGGGCTTGGTTAAGAAGACTTATAACGAGGTTGCAAAAACTGGGCAGCCAATTTTGGCAGTTTTGCGTAGTAAGAATGTGGCAACCGATGACTGTATTCAGCATGCTACGGCAGTTGTAGTAGGTAGTCCTTATATAGATTTGCGAAATATCCGTTTCGATAAGGATAAGCTGTTGAAGATACCGCAGGATGTTGCCCAGCGCTCAAAAGTAGTTCCTCTAGACGAACAAAATGGTCAATTAGTGGTTGCTGTATTAGATACGTCTAATATTCAGCGAATGGATTATTTGTCTACTTTAGTCAAAATGCCAATTAAGGCGGTGATGACGTCTGAGGCGGGTGTGCAGAATGCGTTGGCGCAGTATATGGCAGACCTTAAGGACGTTAATAAAGTAGCGAAGCAGGAGGAGGCACAAAAGAACGCGGCGGACGCGTCGGATGCGCAGACGATTACGCAGGATTCGCCGATATCGAAGGCCTTGAGTTCTATTTTGGATTATGCAGCAAAGTCGAAAGCGTCTGATATTCATATTGAGCCGCTAGAGCACGATTTAATTATTCGGATGCGTATAGATGGCGTGCTTCGTCAAACAATGAAGTTGCCAAAATCCATCGAGGCGGCTTTGGTTTCGCGTATTAAAATTATGGCAAAGCTGAAAATTGACGAGCATCGTATTCCGCAAGACGGTCAGTTTGCTGTAATTGTGAATGGTAATACGATTGATCTTCGTATTGCAACCTCGCCGGTAGTTTGGGGAGAGCAGGTGGTTATCCGTCTTTTGGATAAATCTGGAACCTCGATGGATGTCGAGAAGATGGGTATGACTGGTAAGGCATTGGAGGATGTTACGCAAGGAATTAGCAAACCGAACGGTATGATTTTGACGTCTGGTCCGACTGGCTCTGGTAAGTCTACTACGCTCTACGCGTTGATCAAGAGAATCAAAGATGAATCGATTAATATTGTTACGTTGGAAGACCCGGTTGAGTATAAGATGGATGGCGTTAATCAGATTCAGATTAATGTTGATGCGGGTTTAACCTTTGCTTCGGGTTTGCGTTCGATTTTGCGTCAAGACCCAGATGTAGTAATGGTAGGTGAGATTCGCGACGGCGAGACGGCAAACTTGGCCGTGCAGGCGGCCCTGACGGGGCACTTGGTGTTTTCGACACTACACACTAACTCTGCCGCAGGTATTATGCCGCGTCTTCTTGATATGGGAATTGAGCCGTTCTTGATTGCTTCAACTTTGAACACGGTGATTGGTCAGCGTTTGGTACGCCGCGTAGCGGAGCGCAGGGAAACCTATCAGTCGAGCGAGATGGAGACGAACATGATAAAAGACGTCGTGGGCGGATTGTTGCCGCAATCTCAGGGTGAAGTACCAGAAGTAAGTGAGAAGCGCGGATATGGTAGCCTCCCAGTAGCGAATTCGAAGAGTTTTACGCTAGTGAAGGGGATTGCCTCGGAAGAGGCGCCGAATGGATATAAAGGACGTGCTGGTCTGTATGAGACGATTTCTGTTGACGATGATATTCAGAAGCTGATTGTGGCACGTGCTACTTCTGGTGATATTATGCGCGTAGCAAAGATGAAAGGCGCTATTACGATGCGCCAAGATGGTATGCTGAAGGCTTTGACTGGCATGACGACGATTGAAGAAGTGAATCGCGTTGCTAGTGACTTGGCGTAAGGTGGTTTTTCTATTCTGCCAGTTTTGAATCGATGATTTTTTCTAGGTTTGAAATTGCATCTTTCATGGTGCCGTGGATAATATCGGCACGCTCTCCGTTGACGAAAAATGACGGAGTAGATGAGGTTTGATGTGCTGTTTTTGCGAGCTTGTGGTCGAAATCGATTTTTTGGGTTAGTTTTTTGTCGTTGAGGTGGTTTTTGAATGCTTCGAGATTGCCCTTTGGGGCCACTTTTTGGAATAGTTCACCAAAAGTATTGGTTAATTTGTCCCCGGATAGGTTTGACCATTGATCTTGGTTGCTAAATAGAATTTCAGACATTTGCCAGTAATATCCTTGTAGGCCGGCACTTTCGGCAGCGATAGCTGCGGGGCGAGCATTTTGATGCATAGATAGCGGATAATTTCGAGAAATGAAGAGGACATTGTCTTTATATTTTGAGTAAACTTGAGGAAGATATGACGCGAATAAGGCGCAGCCGGGGCATTGAAAGTCTGAATATTCAATGATGATGACTTTTGCGTCGGCGTTGCCGCGAATATGATCGGCAATATTGCCGTTATCTTCGTTGGCTGGGATGAAATGGTTTGCGATTGAAACGTCATCCGATATATGGTTTTGCTGATTTGAAGAAGATGGTTTATTTTGAATTAAGGAGTCGTCGTCTGAGCTGGGAGGGGTGTTGCTAGGCTGTTGTCTATTAATTGTGCTAATAATCGCTAACGAAAGGGCTGTGACAGTTAATATGACGGAGATTGTGATAAGGAATAGGATTAGAATGTCTTTGCGACTATTGGTTTTTACGTCATTTTTCATAGGTTAATTATACATGAGTATTTTAGCGCGAACTACGTTCGCCTCTCTCAAACCTTTGCATGGAATAAAAGGGTATCTTTTTGGGCGGTTTTCGAGAGAGCGCCTCGCGAAGGCTCGGCTTCCTGCTAGTGCGTCGCTTCGGAAATAAAAATGCAAGCATTTTTGCTTCGCTCAGCTCCTTCTAGCACGAACTACGTTCGCCTCTCTCAAACCTTTGCATGGAATAAAACAAAAAACATACCCTTGTGGGTATCTTTTTTGTTTTATTGGTGCGAGTTGAGAGAGTCGAACTCTCATGTTGAGTTTGGAAAACTCACATAAT
>CAMZBA010000011.1 GCA_947304395.1 uncultured Candidatus Saccharibacteria bacterium | reverse complement strand
TCGGTAAACCTAAACAGAACCACTGGCCTAGCCAGTGGTTTTACATCACAAAAAAAGCCCCGCATTTGCGGGGCCGGCTACTTACGACATCGTGTTTAACTCAATGCCATGCGTAAAAGCAATATGGCCATTGATGCCGCAAATGTCGATTGAAAGCTTATAGAGCATCATATGATATGGCTCATAAGCGCTCAATGTCAATGCATCGTAGAATCTCGGGAGTAGGTGCCGATGCGTCTCGAGAACATTCTTCCGAATATTCTTCTCGGGCAAATCCTCTACCGTTAGCAGGCTATGATATCTATCGAACCCCTTCGACGCCAGTGCCTTGGGGTTTGCTATCAATTCTGCGTAATGGAGTCCTTTCTGGTAGATTTTTTTGCGCCTGCGCTCATCTTCATCGTCGCCCTCGTCATAATGGTAGTCGAAGGTTAAATATCCGACTATCTCCCTGGTCTCGTCGCTAAAAGGCAGTTCGCTGGGCGACACGTCGCAATCCTCGCAGACATCGTGAAGAAGATTTGCGCAAATCCAGTTTTCATCGTTGGCAAAGGAGCAAATCCCGTACCATGCAACGAAATACGGATGAATAATGAACGGCTGACCATTCATTCTTTTCTGTCCGGCGTGCTTTTCTGCAGCATACTCTATCGCCCTTAGAGCATCACTGAACCTACGTTGTTTACAATAGTGCACGAGTAGTTCTTTGAGCTTGCTTTCGCTATATCCATACTGATACATTGTCCCCCTCCTTTCTTAAGGTGCGATTCGACCGCTCGTATGTGGGCGGCCTAGTTGAATAGGAATATTCTATTGTACACCTTTTACTCAGAAATGTCAAGAGCTTGCAACACGCTCTGGCGCACTAATTCAGCAAAACGCAGCTGACCCGACTCGACTGGATGCAACATGTCTTGCAATAAATAGCGACTAGGATTGTCGGCATTCTCGCTGTACCAATCCATGAGATATATGTTTTCATGTTTGGCAACAAAGCTCTTGATATTATCATTCCAGCGCGCCATATCGTCGGGTCTGTGCCCGCGGTATATTGTCATTAGGACGATTTTATGGCCTTCACCCACATAATCGTAAAAAGCCTCAAGTTCTTCCGTAGTCACTCCTTCATTTGAGCCAAGCAAAAACACTATTACCTCGCGCAGGGCATGTTTTTTAATGCGCACCATACCGCTCTCGCCAGCCCATTCACTATAATTCGCAAACTGTATACCGCCCACCACCTCGAGGTCGACACCGGGAAGCGCATCTCTGAGCTCCTCTTGAGACATATAGGAAATCGAATCGCCTATCAGTGTGACATATTTCCCAACCTGCTCGACATTATAGGTGGTTTGATATTTCGTAGTCTTTACAATCGCATTCACGGACAACCCGAATGAAAGCGCCAAGTAGATACTAATTAAAAATGCCGCAATAATCGGAACTATGGTCCTCTTAGGTGCGGCGTTGTTGGTTTTCTCTGATTCTCTCTTGAAGTCGGCCCGTTCTGTCATGTAATTTATCTTAACATAAATTACCTCTTATGCTCCTCTTTTGCGATTCCTCGATTTATTTTCGCGGTTATCTTGTTGTATTTTTTGCGCCCATCAATTAGCCTTCTAGCTAATATGATAGTGGCTAATGTGGTTACAATCAAACAGACGGCACCAAAAGCCATGCCGATGCGCGAAAGGCTAATTGCTGACAGGCTAAATATAAGTGCACTTGACTGCGAGGTGGCGTGCATGCATATCGATGCGATTAGCGTAGTAAGAGAAATCGCCAAGATTACGACAGTGGGAATCAAGGCAGTCCTAGCCCAGTATATTTCAAGCGCCGCCTCAATAAAATTGGATTTTGTGGATGTGTATTTTTTGCGGTTTTGTGAGTATTTAGTTGCCAAAGTGTGCTTTAAATTGCGATAGTCGGTGAAAGTTTTCATATCGTGCAGTAATAAGTCTCGGAATATGATTACATCTTTGTAGCGTTTGCTATCTATATCCATGACATGGATATAGAAAGAGCGGTTGTTCTTGTCCCCCTTGCGAATCAATATCTCCTCATTGGTAAAGTCGTTTTTTATTGAATATTCTGGATTGGAAGTGAACTTGTGAGAGACAAAGCTAAAATCGTCCAAATCTTTAACCGCAACCACAATGTCAATAATAGGTTTCGCCTCGATGTTGTCAATCGCCGTCGAACCGATATGCGATATTCGAATTGCATAGTCGCCGAAGTAATCCCAAAGTTCATCAAGCTCCTGCGCAAACATTTGTCGCCAACGTGGGTTATGTTTCTCTAATCTTACTTCACCTTCCTTCGCTCTCATGTCTTTATATTAACATAATCGCATATTATAATGCGGCTATGAAACAGTCCAATCTTCGCAAGCTTGAGCGATACCTCTTTAACCACCTTAGTCATAATTATAAAGCCGCATTCTTTATGGCCGATATTGTCGGCGTACTAATAGGTGCAAAGCCGTCCTGCATGCGCGTAGTAAGCGAAAAGGATTTGCACAAGTTCGACATCATGCGTTTCTGCGAGCTGCTTAAATCCATGAATCTGTCAGTTATTTTCGAACGACGCTTCGTTGATGGAGAGTATATTCTTGAATTTTATGTGGCAAATACTCCCGAAGACGTTGCGCATCTTAGGCTACTATTTAAACAACTGCAACAATGGAGTAAAGATAATAACGACAAGGCAAAGCTGAACATCGAGATCGGTAAAGCCTTAGGTTACCCGCAGAGCGCGATAGAGTACTACGCTGCTTTTAGCGCCTCAAGCCCAAGCGAAGACTCGGCAAAATCGCATGCGCAGCGAATGGCTAAATATTATTACTATGCCCACTCCGAAGAACACCAGAATCAAGAATTTGCTGAGTATGATCGAAAAATTAATTTAGCTATGGATAAGTTTGCCCCTAGAAGCGCAAAAGAGATGCGCAAGAAATACCCCAACAAGCGCTGGCTAGACTAGATCTGAGTTTAGGTAATAGTAGTACTCTAATTGCTCGCGCGAGTAGTTCTTGATAATTCCTAGCGCCGGTTTTTCGGGCTCATGGCTCGGTAGCACTAGCATACGCGTTATACCCACCTGCTCGACAAAACTAGGATTGTGACTAACCATAACTACGGTGCCGTCATAATCGCGGAAGTTTTCGCCGATGATCTTTTGAGTCTCAGGATCAAAATGGTTGGTCGGCTCGTCCAAAATTATAAGATTGGCACGTTTCGTAAGAATCTTACACAATGCAACACGGGCTTTTTCGCCAGGGCTTAGCACGGACACTCTCTTATATACGTCATCGCCACGGAATAAAAAGTTAGCCAGCATACTGCGCATTTCTGTATCGGTGTAATCGTAAGATTTGACGTTATCTAAAATCGTTTCACGCTCGTTCAAGATTTCCAGCTCCTGCGCATAGTATGCAATCGTCGTATTTTGGCTGAAGATAATAGAGCCTTCGTCGGGTTTAAGTTGGCCAACTATCAGTTTCAGAAGTGTCGATTTACCGATGCCGTTCTCGCCCACAATCAAGAACTTCTCGCCACGCGTAAGCATGAAAGAAAGTTTTTCATATAACGGCGGTTTATGGTCGTAGTGAAAGGTGAGACCCTGAATCTCAAGCGGCGTTTTCCCAGATTGCTTGCTCGGCGAGACATTGAGAGCCACGCGCTGGCACTCTTCCTCGCGAAGTTCTAATTCCGCCATCTTGCGATCGAGCATTTTTTCGCGTACATGCCCTTGGCGAATTAGTGCCGTATTACTGCGCTTTGCATTTCTGGCGCGCTCGACAAATTCTTGGATTCGTTTTATTTCACGCTCCTGTTCGGTAATTCGTCGATCCTGCTCAGCTTTTTCCTCGGCATACTGACGCCTAAATGCAGTGTAGTTGCCATTATATGCTTTGGTCTTATGGGTCGTCTTGTTTAGAAATAGTGTTTTATTCGTGACTGTATCGAGAAACTCCACATCATGGCTAATTACCAATATCATGCCACGATAATTTCGCAAATAATTAGCCACAAATTCTTTCGTCTCGACATCGAGGTGGTTCGTGGGCTCATCCAGCAATAGAAGTCCGGCGTTCTCAAATAACACCCGCGCAAAAGCCACCTTGGATTTTTGACCCCCCGAGAGGTCCTTCATCGGCATATCAATGAGGTTCTGTAGATTCATTTTCTCTACGATTTTTAGCAATTCGTAGTCGAAGTTTGCGACATCATAGGAGTCAATCAGATCTTGTAGTTTAATAATGCGATCCATAATAACTTGACTATCTGGATATCTGGCCAATTTTTCATATTCGCCGTTTAACTGTTCTTGCAGCTCGTCAACCGGCCGACCGGCAGCAATATACTGCCAAACTGTAATATTATCTTGACTGGAATTGATGATTATTTCCTGCGGCAGATATCCCAAGCGCATTCCTGGTAATTCAATATTTCCTTCATCGAGCTTTTCAATACCGAGAATAATCTTAAAGAGGGTAGATTTTCCGGCGCCATTAACACCGACGACACCCACTTTGTCGGTATCTTCAAAATGAAAGTTGCAATCATCATAAAGAGGCGCAGCGCCAAAATGTAACGACAAATGTTCAGCTTTCATAATATTTGACTTTATTCGACTATATTATATAACAGAATTCGTTTATTATCGATAATTCTATACCTATAATACTCCTTCGCCCCTCATGTTAAAATTAAATAATGTACGAGGTGTTTCTGGCCGCAAAGAGTATTAATGTTGCACAGTGGCGCACTCTAGTTGCCGCCGTCACTAAAATGTGCCGGCAAGGCGAAAGATTCGAGTTACGCTTTGTATTAGAAATGCCTTCCTTACGCATTTTTCTCATTACAGACCGTAAAATTTCAAATAGTATCGCCAAGCTTGATGGCTTTATATTTAGGCCATGCGCTATGCCAAACACCCCGGAGCCTACGTCTTTCAGTTTTCTCCCATTCATTGTTGACCATCTCGATAGCCTCGTGAACATTATTGACAGATTAACACAAAAAGGCGAAGAGCTAATTACCGCATCATTCGTCTTTCATAAAGTTGGCTGGGATTGCCATGTAAAATTATATTTTTCGCTAAAACGCAACGGCTCCATAAGAATGACCTCCGTGCTTGGCGCCAATTTAGAGCTATTGAACTTAGACTTGCGCAATCGTTTTATTTTGGAAAGGCCACCGAAATACCTAAACTTGTCTAAAACATTAAGCCTTGCCGACACTAATCGTATAAACCCTATTATGTCTATTAATACCCACCCTTATTTGCAAGGAGAGCATTATCTAAACCTCAATAACTACGACTTCTATAAACATTCTGTAGTTTTTGGCGCTAGTGGGGCCGGTAAGACAAAATTCCTCTCAAACTTTATCTCCGAAATTATCGCTAGCTACGGCGAACGGTACCATATTCTCGCAATTGACCCGCACGACTCATTACGCGAGGAAATTGGCGGGCTGAAAGGTGTGCAGATTTTTGATTTTAGCAATAAACGCTTGGGCTTAGATTTATTCTTACACTCTGAACAAAACATTATTAACTCCGTAGATATGTCCGTTTCGCTCATAAAGAGCCTCATCGGCGAAAATTGGAACGATCATCTAGCCAGGCTTCTGCGCTCCTGTATTTATCTTTTAATGGAAAATAACGAGTTGAGTTTCCAGAATCTGCGTAGATTACTCACTGACATCTCGTATAAAACCGCCTGCTTAAAAACTGTTGGTGAATATTTGCCAGAAAGCCTACAAGTATTTTTCGGACAGGAATACAACGAGCTCAAGACAAAGTATTACGATATTACTTTTGCGCGCATAATCGCCCTGATTGATGAGCTACAACTGTCTCCGGCTTTTTATCGAGCCAATGAACGGCGCCTGGACTACGAGTTATCCGAAAACCGCGCTACCATTGTGTCGCTAAATGCCACAAAGATTGGTGTTGCCGCCACAAAAACTATTGCCGGACTAATCATGAATCAACTATTTGCTCTGGGGACTAGTCGCAAGCTACATCACCATATCGTCCTCATCGTCGACGAAGTTGCCGTAATAGAAAACGCTGTACTGGCCCGACTTTTATCCGAGGCGCGCAAATATAATATAACTGTCGTCCTAGCTGGCCAGTACTACGGACAAATATCGAGCGACCTGCAACTAGCCATCCACGCTAACGTAGCCAACTATTTTTGCTTCAGGCTGAATTACGCCGACGCCGAGCTTATGTCGAAGTATCTAAGCATGGAGCTCCACAGCGAATCGCAACCCGATTACTTGACGGTCGGGCGCGAAACCTTTTCGGCTACAAAAGCAGAAGAAATCAAGACGATTATCACCTTGCCAGACCAACAAATCATCGCAAGAGTCTCCAGAAATGGTATCGTATTACCCGCAATAAGCGGCAAAAGTATCAGCTATGTCGCACGGCCAGATATGAGAGCAAATACTACGTCGTTGCGAACGACAAAAGCTCCAAATAACCAGGGTAACGCCGTTGATGCTAAAGTAGTCGCCGTCAAGAAGCATAGCAAGATTAATGTTTTTGATTTAATGCGCGAACAGTCTACGAGTCGCAGAAAGGTCAGCTAATGAATGAGAAGAAAGTAAGGAAACTAATAGACCAAATATTTGTTGGGATTTTCGATAATAAATTCGACCATGATTTAGATAGTTTTATGAAGAAGTTTGCTTTTGATATCAAGCTCCCTGTAATGGTTTACGATTCAACTACAGGCGAAGAGACCTGGGCGGAAAGCTATAACTCTACGCATTTCATCACCTTCAATAACGAAGAAGCGCGAGAAGATTGGATGTTGCCAAAACGAAACATCGAGTCAATAGACGACATTATCGAAATCTGGCGCGAAACCAATTTAACTACTACAGAACGGAATTTTAATAGCATCAATACAGCCCAAAGTGATACGATTTACGATAGCGAAAATGTTTGGCGAAGCGCAAATTGTACTAAATGTAAGAACATTGCGTTTTGCGACTCTTGCCATTCCTCTGAGTACTTGCTCGCCTCGCAGCGCTCGGCGTCCTGTTCGTATTGTCTGCGCGCAGATGATTCTACGAATTGCTCTAACTCCTACAACATCATCTGCTCGGGCAAAATTTCCAATTCCCTATTTGTTCAAGATTCCAGCTCACTTCATGAATGTATGTTTTGTTCACACTTGGTGAATAAGCGCTATTGCATAGCAAATATGCAGTTCGAGAAAGATGAGTATTTTCAATGGAAAAAGATTGTTATTGAGTGGATATTGTCGGAATAGCATAGAAGCGGGCGGGTAATGTGGTAACAAAAAGCTCAAGGTTGCCATGAATATTGACGATGATATAATTACCTGTGATATGACTTGGTAGACGCACTAGAGTTAATTGCACATTAAAAGGGAGGAATAAAAGATGAAGATTGACTCAATTATCTACTCTGCAGCATTCGCGATAATTATGACAGCCTTCGTTCTTATCAGGCGGAACTTCGTCGATTTAAGAAATCACGACGAAGGCACCGACGAGATGAAGGAACTGGCTGGCATCATTCGCGACGGCGCGCAGACATTTCTCAGACGAGAATATCGCGTGATCATTCCCACAGTATTTATGTTTACATTAATCTACTCACTGTTTATGGAGCCCGCGGCCGGACTCGCGTTGGCATTTGGCGCTACGCTCAATATGATTGCCGTAGAAATCGGCATGAGGGGCGGAACTTATGGCAACGTACGCACAACAAATGCCGCCAAAGAAACCAAAGCACTTAGTCGTACTATGAGAATAGCGCTTTTAGCTGGCAGCATTAGTGGCTACTCGGTTCCGGCTTTTTGTCTTTTCGGCTTCTCGGTAGTTTGGTTACTGTCCGGCGGCGCACGAACAGATTTAGTGGGCAGTGGGCTACTCGGACTCAATGTCTGCAACCCTGTCACGATGCGCTTAGGTTGCTATTCGCTCGGTTTTTCCGTAATCGGAATGTTTAATCGAGTGGCTGGCGGCAACTACACAAAAGCGGCCGATATTTCGGGGGATCAGCTCGCAAAGAGAGTTCACAACCTTCCGGAAGACGATTCACGTATGCCGACAACCATTTGCGATTTCATCGGCGACTGCGTCAACGACATTGCGGGAAATATCTCCGACCTTGGCGAGAGCTTTGCAGCTACACCCGTCGCCTGCGTGCTGATTGCGATGCAGGCATTCAAGGATAACCCCGAAATGCTGAAGGCTGCATGCTTATTGCCCTTCATATTCTTATCTGGAGGTCTGCTTAGCAGTTTAGTCGGTGTTTCCTCGGTAATATTCGTAAACCGCAAGAAAACTATTATCGACGCCGATGGCTCGAAGAGAGTTGTCTCGCGCGAAATTACCGATCCGGGCTTAGAGCTGGACATGGCAACTTACGCATCAGCGGTCCTGGTATTCGTAATTGGCCTGCTTGGTACATACTTCGTCTTCAAGGACGTCGACAACTTAACCCAGTACGGTTTTACCTATGGCTGGATTTCGCCGTGGATTGCATCTATATTAGGAATTTGCAGCTCTGTACTGGTTGGTAAAATTACCGAATATTACACAAGCATGAAGTATCCACCGGTGAAGAAGCTGGTCAAAATGGCGTTCGAAGGAGATCCTTTCGTCGTCACGACAGCAGACGCGGTCGGTTATCTTTCTTGCGGAGGACCCATCTTAGTAATTGGCATTTCGATGTTTATATCCTATCGAATTTGCGGAAATTACGGTATAGCAATTGCTGGCTTAGGAATGCTTTCCTTTGTTGGCACTACGGTATCAATTGACGCCTTCGGCCCCATTGCGGATAATGCTGGAGGCATCGCAGAGGCCTGCCACTTAGACCACAAGATTCGTAGCAAGATTACCGATCCGCTTGACGCCGTTGGTAATACTACCGCGGCCATCGGAAAAGGCAACGCGATAGGCTCTGCGGCATACGCAACGGTAGCCCTCATCATGTCTTACATCGGAAGCTATAACAACCAGGACGCAACTCTGCTGTCGGTGATCGTTAGTATGCTTATCGGCATAATGATTGGCGTTGCGCTGGTGATGGTATTCAGCGGCATGCTGTCCAATAATACTATGGATTCAGCAAGCGCTTTAGCCGATGCGACAGAAAAGCAGCTCCGCGAGAACCCTGGAATTATCGAAGGCACTGTTAAGCCCGACTATTCCGCCATCATCGAATTGGCCGCCAATAATGCATTGAGGCACATGTTCGTACCGTCACTCATGGCACTTGTTACGCCGATTATTTTCGGCTACACGTTTGGCCCGGATTTCGTGCTGGGGATTCTGGTCGGTAGTACCGGAGCAGCAATCTCGCTCGCGCTCTGGAACGGTAATTCTGGAGGCGCCGCAGATAACGCTAAGAAAGCTATCGAAATAATGAGAGCGGAAGCAGCTGAACCTAGCCAGGAGCTGATTGCGGCTCATAAAGCCTCCGTTACTGGCGACACGGTCGGCGACACCAGAAAAGACGTCGTCGGTGTCGCAATCGACATTTTCATCAAGTCAATGGCAACTGTAGCGAATACGTTCGCTATGTCATTCAAGTCATATCACTTATTCTAAACAAACAGTAACTGTCGATCTTTCAAAAAGTATCCACCGGCTAAGCCGGTGGATTTTTCTTGCATATAACCTTTCAATGCTAGTTTCGATTCTTTCGATAAGACTGAGCAAAAGCTATTTCTTCTCTTTTTGGTGAGGGTTGCGGGCGCGGTAATTAATAAACTTGCGAATTTCACTATAAAAATACATATTCCCCAGTATAAAGCTGGGCACAAACAGGACTATCGTCGCTGCGGCGACATTTAGTAACGCGATATCGAACGAATAAAAGATTGCAAATAATGCCGATAGTGCGGCGGTTATAAATAATATGAATGGAATAAAGTAGGCAAAGAAGAAAACCGTTCGCCCGTATAAAGATTTGTGAAACTCGTAGAATTGTTTGCGAAGCCCCTCGCGATCAAGATCATATATGCTCATGCTTTAATCTTAGCACATTTATATTTAACCGATAAACTTAAATGCATGATAAGATAGTATTGATTGTATAGGAGAAGAATGGATGAGTAATGAAGGTTACGTCAAGGTAGAGGCAGAGGCTACTATTAATAAAAATGGCCAAATAGTTGGCTGGAAGGATCTAGAAAGTGGTCCAAATTCAGAGTATTGGTCAGAAGCTTCGCTCAGTTCCATTGAAGAAAATAATAAAGAGCGCGCTAGACTATTCACTAAGCTAGGAGGCGCAGCCTTGAGAATAGGGCCAATAGAGCCGAACAAATATTACCCATATTCGGAGGATACTTCAAATCTACAAAAAGGCGACAAAGTCCGAGGTTTTAAATTTGTGCCATATGACCGCAACGAAGAAAAGAAGCTCGAGGAGCTAAATAGCGCCTTTGCAAGTAAGATTGCAGTCGCCGATGAATTACGCATTAGGGGTAATAAGTCTTTCAATTACCGCGCAAAAGTACCGAAATCTTTCGATGGACAAAAAGATGCGGCACGGTTCTATATCGGACCACTGGACTACAGAGAAACAACCAGTTATGAAGGAAAATTCGGTGATAATGGCAAAGATAGGTACAGCGAGAAGCACGAAAAAATTGTCAGAAAGTGCAAAGATGCTTTTTTGTCCCAGGATCGGAATGATGAAAATATTGAAGATAAAATCGCAGGCAGAATGCTAGAGGCCTTTTTCCATCCGTTAGTCCGAAGTGGATTTTTTGATTCGCCCGACGGAGAACCAGCGGCAGCCATACTCACGAGCGATTACGATGATTTCGTAAATAAAGCGGACTTTGCATTATTTATTCCCGTTGAAGGATTAGATAAAGACGGCAATACGCGTATCGTGCATCAGCCAATTTGCCTAGATTTAACTATTGGAACCGGCAAAGGCAAAGTTGGTAAAATCCACGAAAATTACGATAAGCGACACGGTTTTACGGACATTGTTTACCCATCAACCTGTTCTGGCGATGCGTTACCGGAAATGAAGGACGTTCCGCATTTTGCTCTTTGTTTGCCTCGAGATAAAAGTGAGTTCTCTAGTTTTTGCGAAAGCCAAGCAAGTGGCAATCTACCAACTAAAGAAATCGGCGATCTTATTTACTACGAGCTATTCCGTCAGGCTGAACAGTGGGCGTCTTACTATTCCAGATTAGACGGCGACGATAACAGACACAAGGCAAATATATACATCAACTTATCTAGGTGTTTCCAAAAGAAACTGGGAGTAATTGGCAAAAAATCAAACGGTAGCGTAAGGCTGGACGTACTCGACCAAAGGCATCCTGGAGCCTTAAGGTTTATTCATAGCTACAGAGCTAAGTAAGATTATCGCGACATATTTTGGTTATATATAAAAAGAGCGGCCGTATTGGTCGCTCTGAGGCTTTAATCTACCGGAGCCGGTCTCACCGGCACGTAGCAAGCAAGCATTCCACGCGTAGCAATGAAGCCCCGTTCAAGTTCATTCGGGGGCTCAGGGGCCCAATCCCATCGCCTAAGCTGCTTCTCATAGAAGTCTGCACGGGCCTTAGCATCGGGACTATCCCACAAAAGCTCGCGAACGGTCAGATTCTCATCTCCAATCTGATAATAGCCGAAAAGCCCATCGCGATTCGGCCAAATTGCGCGCGCGCTTTCTTCGACGCATCTCCAGGCAGTATCTTCAAGCCACGCAAGCGTGTCGAACTTGGATTCGAGCTGCTCTGCAGATCGATAGAATCCCTCCTCCGACCACTCCATGTCGTAATTTGTGTAGAGGTATTCTCCGATATCCATTGCGGCTTCTTCTTCATTGTCGCCAAATGACCGCCCCTTTTCAAAGGCGCCCTTGACCTTCTTAACTTTTTCAAGCTTGGGGTATATCTCTCTAAGCTTTTTCGCCAGATCGATATATTCCAGGAATGTTGCTCTATAGCGCTCTAAGTTACGATTGTGTTCCATTTTTATCACCCCCTTCCTAAAGGATAGACACAACTCTAGGCATATATTACCATATTCGGCTTTGTTTGTCAATAAACAACCCGTCGTCACCATTGAAGTACATCGGTGTTTATGGTATCGTATGTGTAATTTGGCGGCTATGGCCGCTAGAAGATCTTTTATGAAAGGAGGTTGCGTAACATGTCTTGTAACACCATTAAAGGACAGAACTGGAGCGTAGAGCCCGGAGGCCTTGTTAACCTCTTCGGCTACAGAGGAGCGAAAAGTGGCGACTATTGGGTTCTCGACTTTTGGGATGGTATGCTGGCGGAAGCTTCCCCTGGCGACGATTCGGCTGTCCGGATTAGAGCTTGCATCGAGAGAGACACGGAAAACGGCAGACGCGACGATATTCGTTATGTAATTGTAGCCCCGAACGTAGCTGTCATGCTGCATCTTCTCGGGTATTTCGCAATTAATGATCTGGAGCGCTCGAATGAGCACGACAGGCTCATCGATATTCCGGGCGTCCGTTTTGGCGACATCGAAGTTTTTCTGCGCGTTGATCCGAACCGTAAAGCAGGTTTTTGCGCCACAGCAGACGATCATGGCGAAATTATCCCCTGAATCTTTACGTAATCAACTTTGCACCGCCAGACCACGGGTCTGGCGGTTTTTTAATGCCTAAAGTAATCCTTGCGGCGCCTACGAGTGAAGGATCGATTAATGTCTTCGTATTCTGCTTCGGTATATTGACCCGAGAGACGATCCTCTCCAATGTTGATAGGCGCGCCCGAGTTATCCTCGTATTCAGCCATCGCACGACGAATTGTCGGATCTGAGGCGTAATATTGCGACATGGCCGGCGGAGCAAAATAGCCGTTCATATCATCGCATTCTTTAATATCTCTAAACCTCTTATCTGTAGACGGGTGAAAGTCAAACGCATAAACATCTTTTAATACCGCTTTAGCGAGCTTGACTGGGCGGCCAGAATATTCACCAGAGACAATACCCCAGTCCGCAAGATCGCTTGTAAATAAGCGGGCCGTTTCGGCGCCACGACTCATGGCCTTATTTAAAAATAACGCGATATCAAAAGACCTAATAGAGCTTGGCCTTGGCAGTTTCATGTCTTCTATAAGTGGGATAGAGTCGGAAATTAGCGACAATACACTTCTCATCATAATAGCTTTTAAGAATATCCGACTCCGCACTTCGTCGCCCTCATAGGGATGCTCAAAATATGTTGGACGTATAATATTTTCCTGAAAATCATTATATGCAAAATTGCTAATAATAAGTTTACCGTCCATTATTAAGCTTTGGTTAATCGTAAAATCGCGAGTCCTAAAATAGCGACTTAAAGTATCATTCCCTATACCGTGGTCAAATGCGTAATCGTCTGGCATATATTCCCGCGAAAGCTTGTGTAGAGTATCCTCATCTACTTCGCTATTGCCATTTTCGTCAACAATATTAATAAGATCGATGTCGCGAATCGGCTCGCTTTCGCCAGTTATAATTTCTCTAGCTATACTACGAGCAACACCCCCTACTACGGCGATGCCGTGTGGCAGTTTGCCAAGAAAAGAACAGCGCTCTAGTATTTTTTCAGGTACTGGGATTTCTTGGGTCGTCAATTTTTCATCGCTAAATTCAGCGCGCCGCTCTCCACGATATACTTCCTCCTCGTCGTCGTCATCATAGTCATCCTCATAGTCGTAGTCGTCATCATCATAGTCATCCTCATAGTCCTCATCATCAGAACTACTATCGTAATCAGCCTCTTCGTCATAATTGCGACTATCGTTTTCTTTGTTCTGGTTACCGATGGCGCGAGATAAACTATCGGCAGCCAAATTCGTGATGTCTGGATTAAACTGTCGCTCATCTTCCAACGATTCCGAGCCGCTGCGCATAAACTCACTCATAGAAAGGATGCCCGCAAAATATCTGTTCTAGTGACCATTCTGAACTAATTATACCAAAAAGCCAGAAGAAGAGTGCCGACGTTTGGGTATGAAAAAATGCCTCCGAATGGAGGCATTGGGTTCTCGCTATCGCACCCCCAGGAGGCTTTTAAGCCTGGGACACTATCTCGACGCTCACTTTCTCCTTTATGGGCCATTTCATACCTTTTATGGCCTTGAGCGTGGCAAGAATTGACGCGACGTCAATCTCTTGCGCGCAAGGTAGTATACTTGACCTGCGATCAGGGGAGACAATCCCATTACAGCCGTTTGCGTATAGTACATGGACATAAGGAGAAGCGCCCCTGCAGTCACGATGCAGTAACGTAATGACTCCATATTGACCATTGAGTCTTACGACTCTACCGACTTTTAGATCGGCGCTCGGGTCCTCAACAAACGACTTAGACTTTAGGAGCTTCCCAAATAGGGGCCAAATATCGACCGCGTAGCCAGTTTCTCTTACAGACCTAGCTCCGATGTTTGTCACCGAACCGGATACATCGAGCACGCAGAGCGTTCCTTGCCCAAGTACCGACGTAACAACGCTTATTTCGGAGTCAGCAACAATGTCACCTACAAAAATACAATTATTCATAACTCTCCCCCTCAGCCGTAGTCTCGGCTTTCTCTTTGCGAAAAGGCATATTTCAGGTTCGCTGCTTTGCAGATATTTATTATTTTAGCATATCGTGTACTATTTGTCAAGGCGACGAGCTTGAATTCTCAAATTATCGCTCGGTATTTTTCCAAACTGAGTTTAAGGAATTAGATACCTTTTAGATACCCTGAAAATGAAATTTGAAAGATTATCCCAAAGTATCCAGGGATAGTTTTTTATCTTTTATAAATGTGTCATATAATGAAGTCCAAAGAAAATTAGTATTTGGTGAGGAGAATGAATATGAGTGATGATGAAATAATATTAATTTTAGAAAAAAGATTTATCCAAAATAAAAATAGGCATAAAGATATTAGGTGGGATGATGTAAAAAAAGATTAACAAGAGAGGTAATTTCATCTTTAAGGTATATGGAAGAAACAGGTGGAGAACCTGATATTATAATGTATGACAAAATAGATGATAAATATATTTATTGTGATACTTCAATAGAGTCTCCAATTGGAAGAAGAAGTCTTTGCTATGATAGAGATGCTTTAAATGGTAGAAAAAATAATAAACCAAATTCAGATATTATGACAGAGGCAAAAATTAACAAAGTGAAAATCCTAAACGAAGAAGAATATAAATATCTTCAATCATTGGGAGATTTTGATTTGAAGTCTACAAGCTGGATATTAACTCCAATAGAAATTAGAAAATTAGGTGGAGCATTATTTGGAGATAAAAAGTATAATAGAACATTTATATTTCATAATGGAGCAGAATCTTATTATTCAAATCGAGGGTTTAGAGTTTTATTAAAAATATAGTAGGAATGACGTGCAGTCGTCGCAGAATCGAGCCATTTCTCTACAGTTTAGAAGACTGCCTTTTTTGTCGCAAAGGTATTGATGGATTACGGTCGCCTTGACAAGTACGCGCAGATATGATATACTTAAACAAGCAAATTATGGATTAAGCCTGTAATCATCTTGTGTTCTTTTATGCGACTATTATGAAGGAGGGACTGTCATGTCGGATAATAATAAGATTATCGGAAACAACTATAGCCTGATAGATGGTACAGTAGAGTTTTTTGGAGCCGTAGGGGCGCGTTCCAAGTCTGGCAGATGGTATGCTAATCTCTTTATAGGTAACAGAGATCTGCAGTTTGTAATAAGAAAAACGGACACGCTTCTCGACGATATTCTAGGCGCTATTGCAGCCGATATTAAAGCCGGCAACGATGTTGCTTATTTGATCGCCGGCAGACGGGCTGGCGTTTTGCTCTATCTGAGCAATATTATCACCGCCGAACATTTGCGCAATGCTTCGGAGGGTGTAGATTATGTCGACATCCCCAGTCTGGCGGCTTTCGGAGATTATTCCCTGACCATTCGTGTTGAAAGCAGCAGGACGGAACATTACTTAGCAACTGCCGACAAGGACTATGTAACCATTAAATAACGCAGCCAAACTAGAAAGCCGCATCTTTAGCCGAAGAGCATAAATATTCTTCGGCTTTTTTAAACAAATGTCTAGAATTGAGCGGCATTTGACTAAGATTAGATACAAAAATAAAAACTAGGAGTAAGCTCTCCATTTCTCCATCGCGGCTAGGCTGGCAGGATAAAAAAATGCGCCGTTGTCGCAAGCGACCGGGCATTGGGCGAACCCCCAGAGGCGAATCCATTCTCAATCAAGCCAAAAAATATAGCCCTCTGGGCATATTTTCTTGGCTTGGCTGTCCTAGAGCGACAAATCACGAACCAATCTATCTAGTCATCGACTGGCTTGTCGAACATCCGCAAGAAACATTCGCCCCAGAAGATTACATAAGGAGTTCTGGCAACTTAATCCTAGATTATAAGTATTAAGCTAGTCCGCAAGGAAATATACTACGAACCCATGAAAGAAAAAGAGAGTTTTCCATCAGGTGGCGGCTCCCCTCATAGCAAGCCATCCTGTGCGTAAACTCTCTCTGAAACTATTTATTAATAAGCGAAGAAATCTCGGACTTAACCTTGCCTAAGTCGCTTGATGTCAATAATGGGATTAGGTTATTAATCTCTTCTACGCTCTTATCCCACCACTTGAACTCTTCGAGCAGAGCTATTAGCTCTTTATCAAATCTTTTACGAAGCACCTTTGCTGGGTTGCCTATCACTACCGTATACGGCTCCACATTCTCTCGAACTACGCTATTCGCCCCAATAATTGCCCCATCGCCTATATGTACGCCTGGTAAGATTGTCGCATTTTGTCCAATCCATACATCGTTTCCGATAACCGTATCGCCCTTAATCTGCAGATCTTCAATGCTAGGTGGAGTCTGCTCCCATCCTTCAAGTGTATAGAATGGGAAGGTAGTTACTGCATTTCTTTGATGGTTTGCGCCGTTCATCATAAATTCAACACCAGCCGCAATTTGGCAGAATTTACCAATGATCAGCTTATCTCCAATGTGTTCATAGTGATGAGTTACATGACTCTCGAAATCGGAGTCTGCAATATAGGAAAAATCTCCAACGATAATGTTAGGATTCTTAATCGTCGGCTTAATATAGATTTCCTTATCATAGTTAGCTATCGGATGAATAATATTTGGATCTGGCTTCATATTTACTCCTTTTTATTAATGTTTCGATTCTATAGATCAATTAAACTTTTCTTACAACCAGGGCATTTTCGTTGATTGGTCAAATTGTACACTTTCGTTGTCCATTCGTGTCTACACTTAGGGCAGGCGCAGGCTATTGTTCTTGGACTCTTTCTAGTTAGTTCATAGGGCGAGTATTTTTTATCATTCCAAACTTTAAGAACATCCGGGTCAGTAGTAGCTATGTCATTGAATCCCCTCAATACCTTTCTGCTAGCACAATATGTACACTTGTTCCCCTTCAGATAATTTGGGATTGTAGTCTCATAGCTATGACCTTTATTACATTTAAGCCATACCTTCTTGTCTGAGCCTTTACTAATCTCAGTTGGCTTAATCTCGTTCTTTTCGTAGTCCCATACTTCCAATATTTGCGGATGAATAGTGGCTATATCATTGAAACCGACCAGAATTTTGCGACCAGAACAATAAGGGCAACCCGATTTCGCTTTTACACGATTCACAATTGCGGCACTATAGCTATGATCTTTTGGGCATTTCCACCATACTTTGCGTTGTTGCCCTTTGCCTACTTTATTTGGCTTAATCTCATTTTTCTCATAGTCCCACTCGTCTAATAATTCAGGATTTGTCGTAGCTAAATCATTAAAGCCAGATAAAACTCGATGCCCAGAGCAATAAGGGCAACCCCCGTCGCTCAAGTTTAATAGAGTCACATCGTAGCTATGTCCCTTATCGCACAGTAGCCATACTTTTTTATTAGCATACCTAGTTATTTCGGTTGGCTTAACTTTATTCTTTTTAAAGTCCCATTTCTTTAATATTTCCGGTTCGGTAGTGGCTAGATCATTAAAGCCAGTTAGCACTTTGCGAGGAGGCGTTGAGCAATATGGACATCCAGTGCCTTGATTAATTTTCGTAGAGATGACAGCTTTATAAGAGTGCCCGTTTTTACATTTCCACCAGACTTTCATCGAGCTTCCACTACTAAAGAATTCCGGGTTTATTCCTAACTTTTCATTATTCTCATAATCCCATTCTTTGAGCACTTCGGGATTTGTTTTAGTAATACAGTTTTCTTTTTCAATAAAATCAATCATTGATATTATGTCATCTATATCTCTATTGATGTCATAATCTATATCGATTCTCAAATATTCGCTCAAAAAGCTAAGTGCGTCCCCCACATATGAATAATCTCTGTTGTTGTCAATTTTTATCGTGTAAACCGTAGCATTTGTAATAATCGGCTTGGCTCTCTTTTCACGAATCCTTACTAAATTAATCCCTTTAGCTAGGCAAAGATTATCTTTTTCAATATCCCTTTTAGAATTTCCATGATAGTAATAGCCATCGTATTCGATCCCGACATTCAATTCAGGAATAAAAATGTCTATTTCTTTTGGTCTTAGCCATTCTGGCTTATAGTTTGCGATAGTTTTAGGGTATTTCTTCTTTAGATAGTAGTAAATAATCTTTTCTGGTATCGATGTCCTGAGATAGCTTGAACAAGTAGGACATCTGTTATATAGTTTATTGTTTCTAATTCTCGCATTTATCGCACATTGCCATTCATGTCCTCTTTCACACTTCCACCATACTTTTTGTCTGCCGCCCATGACTATTTCATCAGGTTTTATACCCAACTTATCATTCTTCTCAAAATCCCATTCCTTCAATAGTTGTGGGTGTTTGGTTGCAAAATCATTGTATCCTTTAAGGACTTGTTGATTTGCGCAAATAGGACACTTAATATTCTGCCTTATTTTCTGCGCTACGGGAACGCAGTATTCATGACCATTTTTGCATTTCCACCAAACCTTCTTAGTTGAGCCATAGCTTATTTCGAATGGTGATATATTTTTGTTTTTCTCATAGTTCCATTCTTCCAACAGCTCAGGATTAGTTGTCGCTAAATCATTAAAACCCTTTAAGATTTGATTATTTGAGCATATAGGGCACCCACATCCATTAGCTCTACTTCTAATTACGGAGCTCCACTCGTGTCCCTTCTCGCATTTCCACCAAACTTTCTTATTGTTATCTGCTATTTCATCGGGTTTTAAGCCTAGTTCATCATTCTTTTTGTAGTTCCATTCTTTTAGTAAGCCTGGATATTTAGTGGCGAAGTCATTAAAACCCTTTAAGACTTTTCTATTAGTACAAAATGGGCAATGCCCTCTGCCATTTAACTTATCGTAAATACTTCTCCCGTAACTATGTCCTTTTTCGCAAACCCAATAAACCTTTTTCTGGGAACCAATAAGCATTTCATCTGGTTTGATGCCTACTTCAGCATTTCTATCATAATCCCATTCTTTTAGTAGCTCTGGGTGCAATGTGGCAAAATCATTAACACCTTTAACGGCTCTTTTTCCGGCACAATACGGACAACCGACACCTTTGGTTCTGGGATATATAAGCGAATCAAAACTATGTCCATTTTTACAAATCCACCAGACTTTTCTGCGGTTGCTTAAGCCAATTTCATTAGGAAGAATGCCTAGCTCACTATTCTTCTTATAGTCCCATTCTCTAAGTAAGGTCGGAAATAATGTTGCTAGGTCATTATAACCAGCTAAGATAGCCTTGCCAGAGCAATATGTGCAGCCGTTATGTCGCTTACATCTATTGTAGGGAGAACATTGATAGCTATGCCCATTCTTACAAATCCACCAGACTTTTCTACCTGATCCGGTCGATATATCATGAATAGATAACCCCTCCGATGAATTACGGGCTTCATCCCATTCTTTTGCTATTTCTGGATATTCATCTTCTAGCATGAGTTGCCTAGGTTAAATTAACAATATTATAACATATTTTCACCCCTTTATAAATCGGGTATACACAAATACTGTTGTAAGAATTACAGCATTCTGCCCCTAAAAAGTCGGAAGAAAATCGGTTGAAAAAATGCCGCCATATTTACAATGTTTATC
>CAMZBA010000010.1 GCA_947304395.1 uncultured Candidatus Saccharibacteria bacterium | reverse complement strand
CCAGACCTTATCGAAAAGGCTGGCGGACTCGCCGAATTTACTAGCTGGCATGGTCCAACTTTTACTGATTCTGGCGGCTTCCAAATGCTTTCCCTTACGAACGCTAAAATTGATCACGATGGTGTTACTTTCAAATCCCATATCAACGGCGACAAAATTCGCATGAATCCAGAAATCTCCATGCAAGCCCAATGGAAAATTGGCGCCGACATTCACATGGCCTTTGATCAAGCCATCGATTCCACCGACAAAAACCTCGTCAAAAAAGCCATGATTCGCACCCACAACTGGCTTCCGCGCAATATTGCCGAACATCAACGCCTCGCTAAAGAAGCTAAAAAGGCCGGCAAACCTGAACAATATTTGTATGCCGTTGTTCAAGGCGGGCTGTTCGAAGATCTCCGTCGCGAATCCGCCGAACTAATGGCTCAGCAACCAGTTGACGGCTACGGCATCGGTTCCCTCTACACTACCGAAACTCCCGAAACTGCCGAAATCATCAAGCTCACCAACGAAATTATCCCTAACAACAAACCGCGCCATCTTCTCGGTATGGGTTCCGAACCGCGCGATTTATTTATTGGTGCTATGTATGGCTGCGATACTTTCGATTGCGTCGCACCAACTCGCCAAGCTCGCAACGGCGCACTCTATACCCCATATGGTCGCGTCAATATTCGTAACGCTAAATATCGCGAGCAATTCTCTCCTCTCGATCCCGATTGCGACTGTTATTGTTGTAAAAATTACACCGCCGCATACCTGCATCACCTCTATAAAGTCGACGAAATTACTGGCAAAACCCTCGCCAGCATTCATAATGAACATTTTGTAGTCAAAATCTGCGATAAAATCCGCGAAAGTATCCTAAACGACACTTTCGAAGATTACATGGCAGATTTCATGAGCAAATACTACAAATAAAAAACCGGCGTCACGCGGACACCGGCACCTTTTTGCCACCACTCAGGATGCTATAAATCGTATCGCAAACTTCGCGATCGATGTCGTCGATGCAAAAGAGCATGAACACCTTCTCATTGCATCCACCCTTGGCCCTTCTCTCGAAGGAGTCTTCATAGAGGACGCTACCGTCTTCTAAAAGAGTGATGCTCGCACAGCCAGACGAAAATACCTTTTTTATCACAAAAACTGCATTCATAGCATGCCTCCTTTTCGTGTGGTAATGAGCGGCTTCGACAAATGGATTTTTACTAATCCATAGTAGTATTATAGCACACATTACAACATTTGTCAATAATGCTTACGTTCTATCAGGGTGTTATAATTGCCTTATGAGTAACACTACCAAAGTCCAGATTGACACTAAAACTTTTATCCGTTTCTGGCTAGTAATTATCGGTTTTGCCACAGTTGGCTACCTCTTAGTCAAAGCTAGTGCCGGATTACTAATCATCGGTTGCGCGCTATTCTTCGCGCTCGCCATCAAACCACTAGTAAACCGCATCGCAAGCTTCTTCCCAAGCAAATCCCGCACCTTGCCAATTGCCCTATCTTATATTCTTGTAGTTGGCTTTATCTGCACATTTGTCGCCATTGTTGTACCGACTATCATTAGTGAAACCGCTAAATTCGCCAAAATCCTCCCCAACATCGTCGATGGCGCCACTAATAATCTCACTTTTATCGACAATATTGGCGAAACTCTCCATATCGACAACTTCCGCGAGCAAGCCATCAAAACATTGGGGGATTTCTCACAAAGCTTCGTCAAACTGGACAATGTCGGCTCAACTCTAACCAACTCAATCACTGCAGTTGGTAACGGTCTTGCAACTATCATTCTCGCCCTTGTACTCGCCTTCTTTATGCTTACCGAAGGCCCCTCAATCACGCGTAAATTCTGGGCAAATTTCAAAGGCAACAACACTGCCAAAAAAGCCGAGCATGTCATATATCGACTTTCACAGACTATTTCCACCTACGTTTCCAGCGCTATCACCGTCGGTCTAATCAATGCCTGTGCAACCATGGCAGCTGTCTTTATTATTAGTATCGTCTTTAACCTAAACCCCGGCCTTGCCCTTCCATTTGGACTTATCACGGGCGTCTTCAGTTTGATTCCAATGTTCGGATCATTTATTGGCGGCGCCATCGTCGCACTGCTCCTTGGCTTTAGCCAAGTTGGAGCCGGCGTAGCATTTATCATCTATACCGTTATCTACTTACAGATAGAATCTAACGTCATCTCGCCAAAAGTTCAAGGCAAAGGCATGAATCTGCCAGCACTTGCCATCTTATCCGCCGTCACAGTCGGTATTTACACTTTCGGTCTCATTGGTGCCATTGTATCAATTCCTATCGCGGGATGTATTCGCGTCCTTATCGAAGAATATAGCAGCGACATTATGGACGACGGCAAGATCAACGGTAGCGACCTTGTCAAGAAAAACAAGCCCACTCCAAAAGTCGAAAAGACCAAAGTAAAACTCATCGCCAAAGATTAAAAAATCCCCTCCGTAAGCTCATGCACTTTTGGTATATATAGTATTATTATTACTATCGTTATTATTGTTATTTATATTCTGCAAACATTTTGCAAACATTGTTTGCAAAATTATTTTTCTCCATCGTAATAATCTACTTGACTATTTTCTTTATAAAATGAACTAGATATATTATGTTCTATTATGCCAATTTTTCCAGAGTCAACATATTTAATAATATCTGGAGAGTTAGTTGTGTCAAAATCTATATATGTTAGTTTTTCATTCTTCGAAGTATTTGTTATCTTATGAGTTCCCCCTTCTCCACATGGAAAAACAATTATATCACCACTAGTAACCTTTAATTTTTCATCATTAGTCTCAACTTCACCAGAACCACTGATAATGTAAAAACATTCGGTATTATATTTATGATAGTGTTTTGGATAGGCACTTTTTAAAGGTGCTAACTCATAAAAGAACTTTTTTACAAGCTGATTTTCATTTTTTTGTAATACTAAACTTATTCAAGTACGCATTTGCAAATACTTTGCTGTTATTTCAGCTCTTACGAAATCATTACAAAAATATTTTTTGTAACAGCTTTATTACAAATACAAAAACCTCACATTTCTGTAAGGTTAAAATAAAAATTCTATTTTTCCACTTCCATAAATACTAATGAAATGTTTCATTAATTTTAATCTTCTACAATATATAATTGCTCTTTATTATTGTCTAAAATATTTACTATATCTTTAAAACCATCAACATTATATATATCCTTCATATTCTCCAATTATATCTTCGTCTTCATTATAATATATAAATTTCCATTCAACACCATCTACAGCAGAAGAAAAATCATCCGGAGTATCGATATTCTTTTTTAATAAATCATCAATTTTTTTAACATTTTTTTTGAAATTCTTGAATACTCTTTATTTTTAATCACACTATTTGTATATCTGTCATATGTTAATAGACTTCCGTCTGTATATAATAAATAATAAGTTCCTGTTTTTCTCTCTTCTTTAATATTATATTCTCCTGCATCATAAGAAATAATTTCTGCTAGTCGAATATGTTTGTTGTAATTAATAGTATAATCATTTTGTTTATGATTTAAAAATAAGTATGTCCCTGTTATTGTTATAACTACAATAATAATTAATATTAAAATCAATTTAATTCTTTTCATATAATACTATTTTCATTTCATTTTATATACTATACCATTCATATATTTTAAAAAAATATATAAAATAATTATTGCGTATTCAACTCTTTCTACTATAAATAGATTAAGTTTTATTTATTTTAGTAATACTACAATAAATAGATTTTATTTTCAAATTAATAAAAAATCATCCGGTATTGTTAACTCATAACTAGGTCCTTCTCCAGATAAATTTTGAATATATCCAATTATTTTATTATTTGTTTTAATTACCCACTTAATGTCTTTATATAATATATTATATAAATACTGATTTATAATTATATTCATAACATCGGATACTTTGTCGGTATTAATATATGGGATGTTTTTTGCATTTGGAGCCGTTACATCATCTGCCAAACAAAAACTGTCCCTTTCTGCATAGATATAGTATAATCTTTTTATTTGTAATTTTCTTGAAACTTTATTTCTATTTATTGAAATTCCAAATCTTTTTCTCATTATCACAGTTTCTACCCCATATCATTTTTATTTAATTCCAAATAGTTTATCCCTTCATCATCTGGCAGTTTATTGCCATTGTTTAATTTCCTAAATATAACCTTTACATTCCCATTACTTTCAACTTTTACTGTAAAGAATAATCTTTCATCTCTAGTTTTAAATTGTTCTGATATTTTTTTTAGATTTGGAAGAATAGAATTAAACATATCACTTATATCTTTTCCGTCAATAGTACTATATAAATCTAAAAATGTTTTGTCTTCTTTTGAATAATAAAATTTAGTACTATAACTAGACTTGGAAATATCAGCTTTAATTATTAAGTAATTCCACTTTTTTACATATATAAGAACATTATTTATTAATTCGTTCCAATTTACATTATCAAACATATTTTTCTCTTTTTTATATATCGTGATGTTTGCCATAATAAACTTTGTCACTATTTACCAATAAAACAAATGCTGATGCTTGTAATAGATTTTCTGTATAGCTGTTTCCACTTTCAAAATCAAATTCAAATTCTCCAAAAAAGTCATCTTGATTAGTAGGCGAATACTTTTCATTTATTCTATGATAACTATATGAAATATTTATTAATTTTAATCCTTTATATATTTCATCGTCATTTAAAGCTTTGAAGTCCTCTCCTTTAAGCCATGGAATAAAGTTGCTTTTTATTAAATCTTCAATTCTATTTTTTTTAATTACTTCGTAGTCATTATTAATGTGTTTTAAACTCTCAGTTCTATTTGATTTAATTTCAATCTCAATATCGTTGTATATTATATTTGTTTTTGGAATTACTGTTAAATTGCTTTCGTCTATATATTCTATATTTTTTAATTTAAATTTATTTTTCTTAAAAATATTAAACATTTAATTTCCACCTCACTTATATTTTCTATACTTTTTTCATTCAAAACATTTTGATAGGCAATACAACCATTTTTAATCTTTTGTCTTATTTTCTAAATCATAGCCACGTTTAAAAACGACCGCCAACACTAATGCGCCAAAACCAACACCGATTAAATCAAGTGATACGGAAATCGTCACATTACTTACGCCAAGAATTAATGGAGTGATAATCTCCACCAAAATCGAATAGCCAACTACTACAAAAATCCATATGCCAATCTTCTGCAAACAATCTATATTATCCATAGAGAAAGGCGAACGATTACGGGCAAGATTCTTGAAGAATTTACTCACATGGTGTGCAAGCATTGAAATAATTGCCAACATTATCGCCACAAGCGCAATCCCACCTAAAATAACCGCCAGTTGTTCACCTTGACCCTTCGCCAAAAAACCATCTATCCACTGCTTACCGTCATCTATCGAAATCGGCATTTGCGCACGCAAATCCGCATCTGACATAATTGCCTTCACGACATCATTAAGGTTAATTGACTGATAGCCAAGCCCCAAAATAACCCCACATACGCCACAAGTAATCGCACCTATAATTGCCACCACTTCTACTATTTTTGACAAAATTCCCAATACAGTACAGGTCGTTTTGTAGCCCTTCTTCGTCAAAACCATTTTCACTTCGTCCTCTTTCTTTGCCATATATCCCTTTCTTGTTATTTAGCAAATTGCCAAACTGTTCCATCGGCGCCATCAAGCAAGACAATTCCCTCCTCGCTAATCTCATTTCGTAGTTGATCAGCTTTCGCAAAATCACGTACTTTTTTCGCCTCAAAACGCTCTTTTATTTTTTGTTTTATTTCGTCCGAAATATCTGGCGTCGTCTCTGCAATCCTCAAACCAAAAGCTTCGTCCAAGAAATCTACAAAATCTTTGTCTGGCACATTAGCGTTAATTACTTTATCCAATTCCGCAAAAGCCCCCGCCGAATTTAGATTATTATTTAGCTGCTCCATAATAGCCTCCCTTGCAGAACTCAAATCCGTTGCATCTTTCTGCCACCGCAAAGCAGCAAAATTACGGTAATTTAGTAATCGTTGTTTTGCCGCACTCAAATCGCTAAATGCAAAGTTTCGTTCGCTCTGAAAATGCCCCTGAAGCACCCACATCTTATAATCCATGTGCGTATAGCCTTTTTTATTTAGATCGCTAAAATAATAGACATTTCCAATCGACTTTGATATTTTTTCGCCTTCAATCGTAATAAAATTATTGTGCAGCCAATAATTCGCCATTTTATGGCCATAGGCCGCTTCTATCTCTGCTATCTCATTTGTATGATGTACCGGAATATGATCCACGCCGCCACAGTGAATATCTATCGGCTCCCCCAGTTTCTCATGTATTATGGTTGCGCATTCCAGATGCCATCCAGGGTACCCCATTCTACCACGATATTCCCATTGCATCGCATGATCTTCGCCGTCGCGAATCCATTTCCATACCGCAAAATCAGACACATTACGCTTTTCTGAATTAAAATCAACCCGCGCTCCCGCCTTCAAGTGGTCTAAATCAAGTCGCGCAAAATCTGCATAGGTTGGGAATTTCGAAGTATCAAAATAGAGTCCGTCCGACGTATCGTATAAAAAGCCCTTTTCCTCCAGAGCATCAACAAGTTTAGTGTCCTCTTCAATAAAATCCGTTGCTCTGCAAATATTTGACGGTTCTGTTAAGTTCAAAGCGCGAAAATTATCCAAATAATCACCCATATACATCTCGGCGATTTCCCAAACAGTTTTCCCCTCCCTTTTTGCGCCTTTTTCCATCTTATCCTCGCCATCATCAGCATCCGAAGCCAAATGCCCCACGTCAGTAATATTCAATACTCGCTCAACATTATAACCATCAAGCATCAACGTTCGTATTAATAAGTCCCAATAAATATATGAAGTGAAGTTGCCAATATGCGCAAAACTATATACGGTAGGTCCACACGTATAAATTTTTACCCTTTTCCCGTCTATAGGTTTAAAATCCTCAATTTTTCGATTTAGGGTATTGTATAGCTTCATATTTAACAGTATAGCACCACCATATCTATCATTAGTGTACAAAATCTACCACTGAAGCGACTAATAAACCTAACATCGCAAGTACGCCAAATAACAATATACCCAAAACCAAGTAACCCGCCGCCATAATCGCACTACTGGTTTTTATCCCAGTCGCCTCTTCAAGCGCATCGTCGTGCATCATTGAATCGTGCGCCCCCATCCTTCTCTCTTCATTGTATCCACTTATCATCGTTCTATCTCTTCGCATGCTCGTATATTCAAAAGCGTCTTCTCGCTTCAAGTCCTTGAGTACCATACAGGTGTCAACCTCATACATATGACGCGCATGAGTATTACGATATTCTCGCGTCTTCCTTCTGACAAGTTTCATCGTTGATACAGTGATGGCGATTAAGATAGTTATCGCCAGAATTCGCACCGGAAAAATAATTTCTACAAAAGCCCGTTTCGAAAGACCACCATCAAGACACATCCTAAACGTATCGACTACAAACCACAATGTTGTCAGTAAAGGAACGCCCGAAATTATTGTCCTCACCCACGCTTTTAACGGCACACTCCCCATTGTCTCGCCAGTTCTCGCGTTTACTGCAATATAATGAATAGCATTCTTTTTTCTAATTCCGCCTTCTGCGTAACTATATAGCCACACTGGAAAATATGCCGTTTTCCATTTTATTCCCCGCTCTTCAATATTTATTTTATCCCAACATGCGCCCCTATCGTATCCAATCGTGGTGCTCATCATCTTGTATTTGGCAATATCCATAATCTGCGACTTTAATCTATAATTAAGTTGCTTTATATTTAAGTCACGCTTCTCACTTGAGAAACCTTCCAAATATCGCGCGTCCCATTCTACTGCCTCCTCAGTATCGAATGGCATAATAGAATTAATAATATGAGTAGTATTAATTAGCGAACCGTACTCTAATTTTTCGCTCGATGCCTCAATTGTCAAATCATCTAACTCTAAGTCAAAACCTCTTTTAAGACCAAAAGACGAAACGTCATAAACTTGCACTATATTTGGTTCATCTTTATATCTACTCCCCTCCATTACTAAACGTGTCCCTACCGTCTTTTCTGCTCGCCCCGCCATCTCGACATGTGCCCGAACATCAATTACTGCATACGGCAAATAAACCCCAACTATGGATTTTTCGGTCAATGATTTTGCAAAATTATTAAACGCAAAAAGGCTACGTTCGCGAGTAAAACTCTTCATTCTAGATAATGCCTCTTTTCGCGTCAGCTTAAAAGGCAATATCGTATCCGGCATCGCCCCATTCGGGATTCGTTGCGACATTTTCAAACTATGCCTACACCAGTGGCATTCCGCATTCTTCGCATCTTTTTTTAACATCACATTAGCGCCGCATGATGGACATCTAAAAGTCACCACGAAGTCATCTTCTTCAATATCGTCCGCACCCTCACTCTTTATTTCGCCCACCAACTCATCTACACCTCCAAGCGCATTAATCTTGGGACTTACAAAAATAGTTCTACATTTTGCGCAACGTAAACCTCCAGCCGAAATATCATATTCGGCATCCGATGCGCCACAATTTGGACAACGCAGAACTTTTGCGCGCGTTTCAATTTTTTTCCTCTCTTCAGCCACCATTCAGAGAGTATTACCCCATAATTGCAAATAATATAAATAGTATTATTATAATCACAATAATCGTAGTGGCAGTATTAGCTTTTTTCCCTTTTTCTTTTGCGTCAGCAATGGTCTTCTGGCCAATCGGAGTTTGATCTGGCGTTGAGCCAGCCATGCGACCAATACCTATGAAGTTCGCCATCTTCTCGCCCATCATTTTTTCGCCATTTTTCGCTAGTACACCCTGAACCGAGTTGCCATTCTCGCCCTGAATGCGCGAATAACGCAAACGCTTGCGATGTTCTTTCAAAGTATCTGTTGATTTTATATTCTCCGCCTGAGAACGAGTTTCTTTTTCGTGCAAATGACGTGCCCCCATATTACGATAACGACTCGTCTGTATCCAATAGAAAATAAAACCAGGAGTAAAGCCCAAGAAGCCCCAAATCGCCGGGTTGTCATCATCTACGTCCACGCCAATCCAAAACTTAAACCACCATAAACCAAACACTACCCCAATTACCTCAATAATCGCCGAAACAATCATTAAGCGTGTTTTATTTATCGGCACCGAACCCATCGTCTCACCTGTACGTGCATTCACGGCTACATAATGCATCAACTTTTTATCCGTCTGATAATAACTATAAAGCCACACTGGCAAGTAGGCCGCCTTCCAGCTCGTCCCCTTCACCGATAGCGACTCGCTAGTCCATTTAACGCCACGGTCATAGAACTCCATTGTTTGCTTCGCTTGATAGCGCGCAATATCTTTTGATTGTATTTCTACTGCAGGCCTTAGCACGCTTACGTTTGTATCACGTTTCTCGCTAGCATAACCACGCAAATAGCTCGGGTTCCACTCTACGCAATTTTCCGTATCGAATGGCAAGATTGAATTAATCACATTATTTGTATTTGTCTTTAAATCTTGCTTCAATTTATCTTCAGAAGATTCTATTGTTAAATCGTCAATTAACAAATCAAAATCACGCGACACATCATATGCATCTGCATCGTAATAGGTTCTTCTGTTATTGCCACTACCAACCGAATATGAGCGCACCAAATGCTCTGCCTCGCCAGACAATGTTGCATGCGCATTTACGTCAACGATCATATAAGGCAAATAGACACCCAAAACGTTATTAGAATTAAATTCCTTCGTAAATGTCGGATGAGCAAAAAACTTTCTCTTATTAACAAACTCATCAATTTTGCCTTCGGCAAACTTCTTTTCCGTCTTAAATGGCAAAACTAAATCCGGCACCGCACCATTTGGCATTTTTTCGTTTACCGATAAGTTATGCCTACACCAGTGACAGCGCGCGCTGGTTACCTCATCCGTATTAATTACAACCTCAGCGCCACAAGCTGGACATTTCAAAGTCAAGATTACACTTTCATCCGGTACAATATCCCCCGCTCCAGAACCAACTATATCCCCTTTAAGTTCACTAATTCCACCTGGCGCATTTACCTTATTACCCTTAAATTCCGCACGACAAAATTCGCATTTTAAATTCCCAGTTTTAACATTCAGCGTAGTTTCGGTTGAGCCGCATTTAGGGCAGCGATTCATGCCATTCTTTTTATTATCTATTGCCATCGAGACGACTCCTTCCTAATAATCATAACTATAATCAAAACCGCCAGAGCTTGACCCCGAGTCCCAACTTGACCCCGAATCCCAACTTGACCCCGAATCCCAACTCGAGCTAGACGAATGCCCACCGCCACCGCCGCCGCCAGCCATCGACACAATCAAACACAATATTATAAAAACGATTATAATCAGCCAATCAAAAATCGAAGAGGTTGATTTTCGTTTACGATACTCCATCGCCGACCTAGACATACCATAGTTCGTATAGTTGCGCCCCATTTGAAAACGACCGCGTTCACTGTCCAACATCTCCATTCGGCCCGTCGATAATGACCCAATTACGCGTTCGTCATTCTTTCCACTAATGGTCGACATGTACGGCACATACGACCTAATATAATCATCCTGCTTCTTAAGGTTAACTATCTCGGCCTTCGTGTCAGTCTCATGATGGTGTCTACTGTTGTCATTTACCAATACTGCCGTTATTTTATTCAGGTTTGGCGCCTCAATCTCTTTATTCTTTTTCTGAGAATAGATAATTGCCCAAAATGGCATAATATACATAAACCATATAAGCGTAAGTGCGGTTAGAAAAGTAAGATTCGCTAGCGAGAATACAACCAACAATATTATCGTCGAAACTATTACCGTAATTATGGTCGCATTCTTATTTTTCTTTTTAAGTTTCGCCTCGCTTCTCCCGATGCCCTTAAACTTTCTATCCGGCAAGCAAGCGGCCACCTCGCCAGTTCTCCCATTTACCGCAACATAATAAATTCTACTATCGCCTGATTCTTCTGGTCGTTTATAGCTAAACAGCCAAACTGGTAGATATGCTGCCCGCCATTTTGTCCCCTTGATACCAAGGTGCTCTTTATCCCACCGAATACCTCTATCATATTCATTGGCCGTCTCGTACTTTGCTCGATTGCGCGCAATATCACCCGTCTGTAACGCGACTATCTCCTTCAGAGAATCCACATTTACACTACGTTTTTCACTTGCAAAACCACGGAGATAATTTGCATCCCAAGCAACCGCATTTTCGGTATCAAACGGCAAAATCGCATTAATTATATTATTAGAATTAACATAAGTATCTTGATTCAATCTTTTAGCCGATGATTCTACCGTTAAATCGTCAACTAAAATATCAAACTCGCGCGTAATGTCATACAATTTCACCTTCGAAAGCTTCGAATCACTTTCCGAGCTTCTAGCCTCCGCCTGCCCTCTCATCGATAAATGACCATTGACATCTACCAGCAAATACGGAAAATAAACGCCACGCGTCTCTTCTATGTTCATATTTGTCAAAAAAGCCTCATCAACATCGGCACGCACGCCGTCGATACACTTTTTAATAGCCGCTTCGGCTTCTTTTTTTGTAATCTTGAACGGTAAAACTAAATCAGGTACAGCACCATTCGATATTTTCTCATTTATCGAAAATATATGCTTACACCAATGACAAGACGCACTCGTAGACTCTTCCGTGTTAATCACTACCTCTGCGCCACACGACGGGCAACGAAAAGTCTTCACAATATCTTCGCCAGGCACAATATCCTCAGCCCCCTCACCTCGAGTCTCCCCCTTCATGCCCTCCACTCCACCAAAAGCATTATCGCTCTTGGCTTCAAAAAGCGTCTTGCAATAATTGCATTTTAATTTCCCCTCTTTTGTGTCCAGAGACACATCGCTGGAGCCACAATGTGGACAGCGATGCACCCCATTTTCGGACTTTACCACCATTTTTTACTGGTTATTCCGCTTTCGAAGCATTATCTTCTTCAGTAGCTGGCGTTTCCGGAGTTTGAGCTGGTGTTTCTGGAGCTGGTTGCGCAGCGGCTGCGCCCGCAGCGGCCGCAGCCGCATTTTGTTGAGCCGTTACAGGATTAACGCCCATCGGCTGAGTCATGCCAGCCATGCCGCCCATCATACCGACGCCCATGCCCATACCCATCATATTACCAGCGCCACCATTATTACCGGCAGCATTGAAGCCTTCGGCAATCTGAGTTTGCGCATAAGCAGCGCCAACGCCACCTTGCATAAGGTTGCCAGTATTGAACTTGTTGATAAGCTCGACGGATTGTTCGTCCCAGTCGAGACCCATCGGTTGCACATTTACAATCTGAAGACCATACTTAGTGCCCCACTGATAATTAGCCTCAACAGCTTCGTTCATACTCTTTGCGAACTCAACTGTACCGCCTTGAATATCATCAATGGATTTACCGCCCTTCGTAAATGCCGAAAGAGCCGCCGCTAGAGAGCCGATGAAGCCTGCAAAGAGACCATCCTCTACGCCGCCATCACCTTCACCGAGATCAAACACAGCACGACCTTGACCAGAAATCACATCTACCGGAATCAAGTTCTTTACCATCAAGATTGGATCAATAACCTTCAATGTATAAGTACCGTTGCTTGTAACTGCAAGCATTGTATTAGCGTAGTTTGCATCCTTGTAGCGAATCGGATTTTGAGTGCCGTAGCGCAAACCAAGAATATCCTTCAAATTTACATAGAAAGCAAACTGTTGATTGCCAGGCTGGCCACCAAACTTAAACTGATTCCAGCTTTGACCAAAAGTTGACGCAAAGAAACCATCGCCAGAAAACAAGCTCTTAGCCTCTGGGAGATTCTCCGTTGTGTAAGTATATCCACCTGGATCAGAAATAACACCAGTAATACCGCCATTCTCAACGGTAATCAAACAAGTGCCTTCTGGAACCAAGAACTTGCTACCATTAGTAATGACATTGGCATTCTCTTCGCCGTCATTATTCTCACTGCCAGCTTTAGTTACTGGAACAGCGCGCGCGATCAAAGTATGATCGGTCATATTTGCCGGCGGTGCCATATATTCAAGCCATTGATTAGCAAAAGAGCCGCTCAAGGCCCCACCAAAAGCTTTTAGAAAACCCATAGGTAAAAAACCT
The DNA here is from genome assembly GCA_947304395.1 of uncultured Candidatus Saccharibacteria bacterium. GTDB lineage: Bacteria > Patescibacteriota > Saccharimonadia > Saccharimonadales > Saccharimonadaceae > UBA2834. The sequence continues at coordinate 18,476 of CAMZBA010000010.1, read as the reverse complement.
CCTTATCTTTTCTTTTATCATAACATAACAACCAAAAAAATATTCCACAAATAAGGATGTGGAATATTTTTCAAATCAATCCCCAATTAATTAGAATCTCTTAGTGGCGTCCTCAATTACCTTAATTGCCTCATCAAGACCAAAGAATCCTTTAACCTTAGTCGTACCCGGCTTCTTCAAATCTTTATAGTGGTTAAAATGGAATTCAATCTGCTCAATCGTACGCTTTGGCAAATCTTCCAACGTCTTAATCGCATCACCATTATTGCGATCGTCGTCCACTACAGCAATAATCTTATCGTCAACTTCGCCGTCATCTACGAACTTCATCACACCAAGAATACGCGCCTTGACATAGATACCAGTCGTAAGTGGCTGATCGGTAATTACGAGTACATCTAGCTCGTCACCATCCTCGTCAAGAGTTTGCGGAATAAAACCATAGTTGCAAGGTTTTGCAAATGCCATTGGCTCAATACGATCTAGCATAAAGCAAGCACGCTTGCGATCCCACTCGATCTTATGATTGCTCCCCGTAGGAATCTCAATCACTACATTAATCTCACCTTTTTTATAATCACCAGGCTCTAAAACTTGATTATAATCAGCCATTTCACTCCTTTCATTTTGGCTGCCACAAAGGGCTTTCCTTTCAATTATCATAACACAGCTCATATGATATAATAAGCATAAGTACCATCTAATAAAGTTAGGAGAATAAAATGGTAAGAATAGCCATCAACGGCTTTGGGCGTATTGGTCGTAATGCGTTCAAAATCGCTTTCGACCGCAACGATACTGAAATCGTTGCAATTAACGACCTCACCGATGCTCCAACCCTAGCGCATCTTCTTAAATACGATTCCAACTACGGCATCTATTCAAAGGATGTTAGCGCCGACGGCGAAGATCTTATCGTAGACGGTAAGCGCATCCGTGTCCTCTCCGAAAAAGAACCAGCCAATCTTCCATGGGGCGAAATGAACATCGATGTAGTTATCGAATCAACCGGCTTCTTTACTGATCCAGCTAAGGCTCGCGCCCATATTGATGCTGGCGCTAGAAAAGTCGTCATCTCTGCTCCTGCAAAAGGTGAAGGCGCAAAAACTATTGTCCTTGGCGTTAACGAAGACGACGTTACAGTTGACGATCAAATCATTTCCAATGCGTCTTGTACAACCAACTGTATCGCTCCTGTTATGAAAGTTCTCGAAGATAACATCGGTATCGAAAAAGCCATGATGACCACCGTTCACAGCTATACCGCTAGCCAAAAACTTCAAGATGCTCCAGCTAAGGATATTCGCGAAGCTCGTTCTGCTGCCGAAAATATCGTTCCGACCACTACTGGTGCTAGCAAGGCTGCCGCACTTACCATTCCTTCCCTCAAAGGCAAGTTCAATGGTCTCTCCGTTCGCGTCCCTACCCCAGTAGTCTCCCTTTCAGACATTACCGCTGTTACCAAGCGCGACACTTCCGTCGAAGAAATCAACGAAATGTTCAAGAAGGCTGCCGCCGACCCATATTATCAAGGCATTCTTGATGCAACCGAAGAAGAACTCGTTTCAATCGATTACCGTGGCAATTCGCATTCTTCTATCGTCGACCTCAAACTAACCGACGTTATCGGTGGCAACCTAATCAAGGTCGTCGCCTGGTATGACAACGAGTGGGGCTATAGTAATCGTCTCGTTGAATTAACTGTCGACCTCGGCAAACTGGGTCAATAATAAAATGCAAGTCTTCCTCGGCGCCGACCATCGCGGCTATGAACTAAAGAGCCAAGTTATAAATTGGCTGGAAACCGAATCGATTCCTTATACCGATTTTGGCGCTTTCGGCTACGACGCCGAGGACGACTATAATGACTACGCAAAACAAGTAGCAAATGCTATCTTGGAGTCAAACAACCCTTCGACCTTTGGCATACTCATTTGCGGGTCCGCCCAAGGAGTTGCAATGCAAGCCAACCGTTTCAAAGGTATTCGCGCCGCCATCTGTCATTCTGCAATGGATGCACTCGAGACACGCGGCCACAATGACGCAAATGTGTTGTGCATATCGGCCGACCAAGATAGCGATAAATATCCCGAAATTATCAAAAGCTTTTTGGATAGCACCCCAATCGCTAACCCAAAATATCAACGCCGAAATCAAAAACTAGACGAGGATTAATATGGCAATAACCACTATCGCCCCCAGCATTCTCGCGGAAACTCCCGCCAACTATAAACAATTAGTCGAACGGTACTACCCCTTCGCCAAACGCGTACATATTGACATATCCGACGGCACTCTGACTCACAGCAAAACGATTGCCGAAACAGCAGTATGGTGGCCGAAAGGCTGGACGGTCGATATACACATGATGACCATCGAGCCATCCAAGCATATCGAAAACATCTTAAAACTTCACCCCAACCTGGTCATTTTTCACGCCGAAGCGCGCGACGATCTCTTACCGCTCTTCGATACCCTCAAGAACAACGGCATCAAAGTAGGTGTTGCTATTGTACGCAGTGTTTATCCGGGCAGCATTAAAGCTATCCTAAGTGCAGCCGACCATGCATTAATCTTTTCAGGCGAACTCGGCAAATACGGCGGCAAAGCAGATCTACTACTAGGAGAAAAAGCGGCTCTTATTCAGGATATTCATCCCGGCATTGAAATCGGCTGGGATGGTGGAGCTAATTTAGAGAACACTCGCGAACTTACTCATATCGGCATATCTGTCATAAATGTTGGTAGCGCTCTTAGTAAAGCCGAAGACCCAGCAAAAGTATTCGAAGAACTCAATAAGGAGACTGAAAAGGAGGATCCAATTTAATGGCACGTATCGTTAGCGTAGGAGCAGCCCTACAAGACGTATATCTTATCGACCATGACGACTTCGGTACAAACAAACGTGGCTTTTTTAATCAAATCGAACTCGGCACAAAAGTAGATATCGATAAAATTAAATTTAGCACCGGCGGTGGCGCCACAAACGCCGCCACAACTTTTGCCCGTTACGGACACGAATCAATTTTCATGGGCTGCATTTCAAACGATCCAGCCGGTGCAGCCATCATCTCCGCTTTCGACGATGAAGGTATCGACAATAGCTACGTCACTTATATATCCAACACCCACACAGGTTATTCCGTCATTCTGCTAGCTCCAAATGGCGAACGCACAATCCTGACCTGCCGTGGCGCATCGGCAAAATTCGACGCCATCAATCCAGATGATTTAGATTCCATCCACCCAGATTGGGTATACGTCACTACATTTCGTGGCAACATGAATATGCTCGACCAGCTATTTACTAAGTCGCACTCGATTGGCGCCAAAATCATGTTCAACCCTGGCAATCTAGAACTAGACCACCAGCGCAAGCTACTCGGGCTATTGTCAGATGTCGATGTATTAATCGTTAACAAAAATGAAGCGAAGAAAATTGTTCAAGGTGCTATGCTTTCCGAGATTGTCGCACGTATCAAGAACTACGTCCCTGCCGCCATCGTTACAGATGGCAACCAAGGCGCAATCGCCTCAGACGGCCAAGAAACTTATCGCATCGGCCTCTACGAAGATGTAACTATCAAAGATTCGACTGGCGCCGGTGACGCTTTCGGTTCCGGCTTCCTTGCCGCATATTCCGACGGTCGCAGCTTTAAGGAATCGTTGGTCTTTGCGTCCGCAAACTCCACCTCTGTGGTGCAAAAAATCGGCAGCAAAGCGGGTATTATTAATAAAAATGTTAAATTACACAATATGCCAATACAGGAGATACGTTAATGGATGAAGCTATTACAAAATGGCTAGAAGCAATCGCAAATGAAGAATTAAATCCCGAAGACGTCGAACGTTCTCTACGCTATGCAAAAGACCTGGAGCAAGGCCTCGCAAAAATACGAACTTTCGCCCAGGGCGTAGCTATCTTTGGATCGGCACGTCTTCCAAAAGAGAGCAAATGGTGCAAGCTTGCCTATAAACTCGGATACAATCTGGCACACAATGGGCATCCAGTCGTCACTGGCGGCGGCCCATCTATCATGGAATGCGCCAATCAAGGTTGTTATGAAGCTGGCGGCCGTAGCATTGGTCTAAACATTCAGCTCGCCCATGAGCAGCACATTAATCCCTACGTCACCGACGACATGGAGTTTCATTATTTCTTCGCTCGTAAAGTTATGCTTACAATGAGCTCCAAAGTCTATGTTTTCTTCCCTGGCGGCTTCGGCACTCTCGATGAGTTTTCAGAAATCCTCCTCCTTATGCAGGAGGGTAAAATGCCAAAGATGCCAATGTTCCTCATCGGTAAATCATTTTGGAAACCACTCGATCGTTGGTTTGAATCAAAGATGCAAAAAGGTCTCAAAACAATCAATTCGAACGACCGCAAAATTTACAAAATCACTGACGATGTCGACGAAGTCGTAAAGGCCGCCAACCGAATTGGACATCGCAGCATTTATGACAACCTCTACAACAATCATCGACCGTACAAGCAAATTTAATCATCAAAAATACCCCCGACAACAAGGGGGTATTTTTGATAGCTACCGCTCACTTAACAACTACGCCCTCTTCCCCAAAGACGCTTACAAGCTCATCGACGAGTGCTTTTTGCGGCTCGCAACGAAACGGCATTCGCATCGCTTTCTTATCTTCACCAATTACTAGTATCACCTCAGAAAGTCCCGGATATACCGCGCAGCTCTGCTTTAGGCTAATTAACGCTTCCTTATTTGAGGGATCCAATACGCGCACAAACACCTTCTTCGGTTTAATCGGTTGGGCATTAACACCGCTCTCGCTAGTCTTAAAATGAACCGTCGGCTTGTCGCCACCACCGCGACGAAAACCACCACCGCCACCGTTACTATGCCCACTATTCACATTTGTTGCCGCCACTTTACTTCGCGACTTTTGTGCCACGCCCTTAGTTGGAGCTTTTAGCTTTGCTCCGGTTGACTCGTAATTTTCTAACTCCTCATCGGTGATAATGTCTATTTCTTCAGCATTTATCTTCGCTTCATCTGTTTTATTCCCGTCACGATCGGAAGCATTAACTTTACCCGTCACCTTTACGACGGCATCCTGAACCAACTTCGCGCCCACTGATTCATAGGTCTTCGGGAATACTATCACTTCAATCTCCGAAACCTTGTCCTCAATCTTCACGAAAGCCATCTTTGAGCCGCTCTTCGTCACTAAGGAACGTACATTTGTAATAATACCGCCAACTATTACCGTCGCTCCGTCAATTTCCGGCTTAATCTCACTAATTGGCATTGTTTGCTCTTCGAAATACGTATCATACTTATCTAGAGGATGCGCCGAGATATAAAGTCCCATCAGGTCGCGCTCCCACATTAACTGTTCTTTATCCGAATATTTCGTCGGCGCTGGTTGAATCTCTACTTCCGGAATCTCTGCCGCCGCACCCATAGCACCAAACAAATCCGTCTGGCCATTTGCGGCATCTTTTTGCATCTTATTGCCGTAAGCCTGAATTTTATCCAAATTAAACAATAAGTCCGAGCGATCGCCAAAGCAATCGAAGCCACCAGTTTTAATTACAGATTCCCAACTCTTCTTATTAAACTTCGCTCCCGACACGCGCTTCGCAAAATCGCATACTGACTTAAATTTGCCATTTTTGTCGCGCTCGTCTATCACATCTTCGGCCAAAGCCTTGCCCATACCCTTAATGGCCGCTAAACCAAAACGAATTGTCTTAGTTTTGCCTACCGTAGCAAAGTCAGCATAAGATTCATTAATGTCCGGCCCAAGCACCTGAATTCCCATGTGCTTACACTCAGTCATCTCAATCGCCAAACGATCCGTCCAACGCATATCTGCCGTCATTAATGCCGCCATGAATGCTTCCGGATAATAAGTCTTCAGATATGCCGTCCAGTATGCCACCAAAGCATAGCATGCCGCGTGGCTCTTATTAAAACAGTAGTTAGCGAAATCGAGCAACTGATCCCAGAAAGTTTCTGCTATCTCTTTAGTCGCGCCACCCACCTTCACGGCACCCTCTACGAATAGCGGCTTCATTTTATTCATCAAGTCTACTTTTTTCTTACCCACCGCCTTACGCAAGGTATCTGCCTGGCCACCCGTAAAACCGCACCATTCCTTCGAAGCCTGCATGAACTGCTCCTGGTAAATCAAAATGCCATAAGTATTCTTCAATGAATTCTCAAGTCCGGGGTGTAAATAGGTAACTGGCTCTTCGCCATGCTTACGTTTGATAAAGCTCTCAATAAACTGCATCGGACCAGGACGATATAAAGCGTTCATAGCGATTAAATCATCAAAAGCCGTTGGCTGTAGCTCACGCAGATATCGCTTCATACCCGCAGATTCAAACTGGAATACGCCCGTTGTATCTCCCCTGCGGAACAAGTCGTATACATTATCGTCGTCTAATGGTATCTTGTTCATGTCTATCATCTTGCCATGAACTTTTTTGATAATACGAAGCGCCTGCTGAATCACTGAAAGGTTAGATAATCCCAAAAAGTCCATTTTCAGAAGCCCAAGCTCCTCAACCTGCGGACCAGGATACTGCGTTGCAAGCGGCCCCTTAGCCGAAACTTCTAGCGGCATAAACTTGACCAAATCGTCTGGCGCAATCACCACGCCACAAGCATGCACGCCGTGCGAGCGAATCGTCCCCTCTAGCCGCATCGCTAAATCAATCACTTCTTTTGCGGTCGGATTAGTCTCATATTCGTGTTTCAAATCCGGCTCGTTTACAATTGCATCTTTCAGTTTCACATGGTGCCCCATTACTGGGTCTGGCACCAACTTCGCAATCCTATCCGCCTCCGCGAAAGGCACATCAAGCACACGCGCCACGTCGCGTACCGCGTTCTTCGCCATCATTTTACCGAATGTACAGATATTGCTCACTCGGCCTTTACCGTATTTTTGCGTACAATATTCAATCACCTCATCGCGACGGTTATCCTGAATATCCGTATCAATATCTGGCATCGAAATACGGTCTGGGTTCAAAAAGCGCTCGAAGAGCAAATCGTATTCCAGCGGGTTCAAATCCGTAATATGAATCGCATATGCCAATAGCGAACCAGCCGCCGAACCACGGCCAGGGCCATAAATAATCCCCTGCCCCTTCCCCCAGTTAATGAAGTCTTGCACAATTAAGAAGTAGCCGTTATAGCCCATCTTATCGACAGTCGCTAGCTCATAATCAATACGTTCCAGAATCTCTTTCGATAATATTGGACGTATTTCTTCTACCGTTTTCGTTTGCGCTTCTTCCTTAGACATATAGCCAAAACGTTCCGCCAATCCCCTAAAGACCATGTTATCCAAGTATTGCTTTTCCGTCTCTCCGGTCTCAATTGGGAACTTCGGAATCAAAATCCGGCCCAACTCAATTTTCACATTACAACGATCGGCAATCACTTTCGTATTGCGAATAGCTTCCGGACAAGTCTTCTGCCAACGCGGAATCAGTTCTTCTGGCGGAATCACATTCAACTGAAAATCCTTCAAAGTCATACGATTCGTATCAGTAATGCGGCTTCCCGTACCCACACAAAGCAACACCTCATGCGCATCTTGATCCTCATGCCTTAGATAATGGCCATCACAAGTTACCACTAGTGGCAAACCAGTCTCTTTGCTAATCTCCATTAGCTTGTTATTTATCTTCGTCTGTTCCGACCAATGCGTTGGCGAATCTGGATGCCCATGATCCTGCATCTCTAGATAAAAGCGGTCCTTATAAACTTCTGAATACCACTTAACTAGCTCCATCGTACGCTTATCGTCATCCGCGCGAATCGCCATCGAAATCTCCGAACCCGCACAGCCCGAGCAACAAATAATGCCTTCGTTATATTCTTCCATCACACGATGGTCAATACGCGGCTTGTAATACTTTCCATCCGTCTCCGCAATTGTCATCAGACGACAAAGGTTTTCAAAACCCTTTTCATTCATCGCTAGTAAAGTAATATGGAAACGCTCCTTGTCGTAAGCCGGATCACGATCTTCTAGTCGTCTAGCAGCTACGTAAGCTTCTAGACCTAATATCGGCTTTATTCCCGCGTCTGTTGCTGTTTTATAGAGGTCAATCAAACCAGACATTGTGCCATGATCCGTAACGGCCACCGCTTCCATGCCCTTCTCTTTCACAAAATCCACCAGCTCATCCACTTTGGTCAAACCATCAAGAAGCGAATAATGCGTATGGTTGTGCAAATGCACAAAATCACTTGGTTTAAGTTGTTCCTCCATTGCCATATTTATATTCTACCACGAACCAAACTGAGCTTATGACTCCCTTTTTGTCTTGCCTATTAAAATAACTCTCGATATCGCACAAGCCCCACCCATAATTGTTACTGCCCAAAAGATAGTCATCCATACCGGTTGTTCATAGACCCACAAAAACGGATATGGTCCTGTTATCACGCGCATTATATTTAATATGATTGCTATAATGCCATATATAAACGTAAAGCTCGCAGCCCTAATTGCATCAATGCCCTTAAATACTTTTGGCGCAAAACCAATGAAGGCCCCGAGGGATATCAACGGACATAATGTGTGCGTAAATAGCATCGATCCAGCAGTCAACACATACCACAGGTTGCCATACATCCACGACAAAACCAGTAACACTACTAAGAACGTTACCGTCGTCGCGCTCACTGCCGCATGAAAAACTCGCCAAGCGTATGCTGGCAAACCACTTTTTTTACCCGACATTAAACACTTGATTGACTCAACAATATTAATGCAAACCGCAATTAGCAGAAATATATTGCTCAATTGCGTGTAAAAAATCAAACTCTCATTGCCAATCTCGCCATAAACCTTGCATAGCCCTATAAATTCAAAAATCAGGACCAATATATTTATGCCTAGAAAACCCATCACCCTATTGCGCGCAACACTATTTTTTTGCATTTTACCTCCGTTACTATACCGCCGTCTATTCTCTAATTATGCAATAATTTTATCGCAAATTCCACTCTCTATCCTTACATCTTGACAAAACATAAGAACTTTGCTATAATTAAAGCATAAGTTCATCACAAAAATAAACATTGGAGAAAAAGCCTATGAGCGAAACAATAAAATCAAATTCCGAGCAAGACCCAAACGCCGGTAGCGAATGGGACATCCTCACCCAAGACGAAACGGTCGACGCTCCAGAAGCCCACGAAACCGGCCCAGTCCAAGTAGATTTAAAGACTCCAGAGTATGATGCAAAATTCCGTCAAGCTGAGTACTATATTAAAAAAGCAAAAATAAAAGCCGAACAAATCACCCAAGAAGGACTCGAGAGCGGCGCTTATGCAGATAGAGATATTCGTTTCGACGAAAAAAGCGGCGGGTATGTCGTAGACACCTACGTGATGCGCAAAGAGACTGCCGCAGACGGCACCGTAAGCCGTGTGGCTAGACTAGAAGACACTCGTCCTGTCGCGCCCGGCGAATGGATTGCAACTAACCCCGCCCAGCAAGAAGGCGACCATCCTAACAACTACGCCATTCCAGATGAAACATTCAAAAAGAAGTACGAAGCCACCGACCAAGAAGGCGTCTACCGCGGTAAAGGTAAAGCTCGCATTATCAAGAATGAGACTGGTCGTCCTGTAACTATCGAAGCTCCTTGGGGCGGCCCACAAGGGGGAGATGAACATTGTTATTTCTGCGCAGTTTGCGAAGATGAGACCGAAGACAGTATCTCGCCCGACAACCGCTATATTCTCAGCGAAAACGATTTTGCCACATACGTGCTAGCTAGCGAAGCTGAAGACTAACGGAACTACACCAAAAATTAAAATACCCCCAAACTAGGGGGTATTTTTATTTCGCCGCTTCCCTCAAATAATAAAACCGCTCTACGTTCCCGAATCGCCCCGCCAATTCGTTATCGCGTTTTCTTACAACGATGAACTTATTCTTTTTTAGCCAGAACTCAAATTCCGCAATAATCTCTCGTCGCATCTTACTATTTTTCACGACGCCATCTTTCAGCTGATGTTTCTTTGCTTCAAATTGCGGCTTGAGCATAACGAGGTATTCTGTATGACTATCGGCTAATTCTTTCGTCGCATATTGCAGCACCTTTCGCAAACTCACAAAACTCACGTCAGCCATTATCAAATCTGGCGGCATGCAATGAAAATCAAAGATATCCATCTTTTCGTATAATTCCACTCTTTGATCAAATCGCAATGGCGCTTTCATTTGATTGGTGCCCTTCTCGACAGCAATCACATGCTCTGCCCCATTCTCCAAGGCACATTGCGTAAAACCACCCGTGGAAGACCCAATATCTAAAACCGTCTTCCCGTGCAAATCAATCCCAAACGCCTTAATAGCACTACTTAGCTTATAGCCTGCTCTACCTACAACTTCCATTTATTTAATTATAGCAAGAAGCGGTTTTTTCGACTTCTGAATCTCCACTTTAGAAACGTCGCTAATCATTTTATATTCACCCTCGGCCTGAAACATCATTTTACTTGGTCGCCGAAATACCAAACAATCATATGTGCTTTCTTTACCGGGGATACGTTTAAAAACACTCCTGAGCATCATGCTAGCTAAATGCCAAAATCTATTCATCCTGCCAGTACAACTCAAAAAATCATCCTTAGATAAGTAATAATTACCGCCTCTCATCATTTTCGCCACAGACTTACCATTTATCGCCATATAATCCGATGCTTTATTACTCGGCAAAAAATCCCCATTCTTATCTCCCAAGCTAAAATCCGGCATAAAACGATGTTTACGATGTTGTTTCAACCACCAGTGCACCAACACCGATAGGCTGAAAAATATTCTCTTCTTCCCTTTTTGCAAAGCCTTTCGAGTTTTTGGATGATCAAAAACTGCACAAGCCTCCGCAAACATGCCAATCGTAAAATAACACATACCGTAACGCCAGTGCTTCTCGTTTATCTTACACTCGAGTGGCCAAACTTCTTGCGCTTTTCCAGTCAATATTTCTTCGAGGCTTAATTTTCCGAACGTCCTCGCCGTGTCATTAAAATTCCCATAACCAAGTACGCCAATTCGCACGTTTTCTCGATTCGACAGCATAATTCCATTAATTGCAATATTAGCCGTACCGTCACCACCAGCCGCAATTACCAAATCATCATCCATCAAAATCTTAGCCAAACGATGCGCATTATCGTCCACATCGGTATCCGCTACCTCAAACTTCCCTAGCATCCACCCCTTCAAACCGCGCAACTTATCTATTACCTCTTCCTTTACGTGTAGGTAATGCGAACTCCTCGGATTATATACTAATATCAATCTTTTCATTTTTGTTCATACTCAAGCAAAATTGCGTTTAATTCTTCAACTTTATCATAATACTCCATTATTTCTTCTTCCGTTTTTCCCATTATGTCCTTCAACTTTACTTCGGCATATTTCTTTTGCAATTTTTCGCCCTCTTCTTCCAATAATTTGTAATTTTGCTCAAAGTTGTCGTCTTTCGCACTCAGCCCCTTCACCTTCGCGCGATAATCGCCCACCTCTTTCGCAAGCTTCGCTAAATAATTGTTTTCCGATTTCTCCAATGTTGCCAAATCTTCATCGCTCAGCTCGCCGTCAAACATTACCGCTAAATCTCGTTCCAACAAATAAACCGAATGTAACTCAATGTACGTAAGGGCTACGACGTCAACTGCCTTCTTAATCCCCTCATCCTCTTCTTTATTGATATCCAAAATCTTTTGCAGTAATGTTTGTATGTCGCTATCTTCCGGCACTGCTTTCTCAAAATCGTCCACTATTTTTTTATCCGCATCGTTCAATTTTGCAGTCTTTATCTCGAGATTCAAAAACTTCTCTACTGCCTCTCGGCCATCCATCAACTTCAAAACTTCGGCCCGAACTTCCGCATAATCTTTCCTCTCATTTTCCGTCAACTTTCGGCTCAAAAAAGCACCCAAAAATACCGCCACCGCCGCAACGAGCATCACAATTACACAAAATACAATCTTAACTCTATTACTTTTTCTTTTTACCATCGTGTCACCCAGAGCTCGCTATCTAATGGCCAAGAATTTGCTTTGCACCCTCTTAATCCAGTCGATTGCTGCAACATCACCGGGGCCACACCGCCCACACCACAAGCAGAGCTATGATCATGCCCCAAAAAATGTCCAACTTCGTGATTAATTACCATCTGCCTATAGCTAGTTAAACTCAAACCAGCCGAATTATAACTGTCCGTAGCGCCCAGCCATCGCGCATCATTTATTAATACATAAGGATACACCGTACAACTTAACTCCGCCGAGCAACCTGCGTATTTATCTATCTCCGCCCCCGACGCTAACACCACGTGCAATCTTCCGCCGCTCGACACTTTCGAAAATTTAACTCCAGCTCGTATCCACCCTTGACGGCTTGTTAGTGTCTCTTTAACAAAATCAGCAAACTCGTTCACGTCCCCTTTCAGAGAACCGCGAGAACTGATATCGAAGCTAACATTATACTTAACGGCAACTTTAGTGCTCGACTCTTGTAGTGCCTTATATTCCGCCGATACTTTTTCCAGCTCAATCTTCCGAGTCGCAACCTCGTGCGCAATCACTAAAGAAATCAAGCTTCCTATCATACTCCCCCTATTTTACTACTATTCTGCTTCTTTTTCTTCGACACAAGGAATTATGCCATCAATTGCAGCTTTCTCTTCTTCCGTGGAATCCATACAAGCATCAGCCTTTGTCGCATCAAAACCGCCAAGCTTCCATTTACCATCAGCTATCTTTTCGTATAAAACAACTCTCTGCGTACCGCTTTCGCGATATATACCTAAACTTACAATCTTATAAACGCCGTTTCTAATAACAAAATTAATATTAGCGTCCGCTAAGTCTAGTTTGTAGCTCGCACCAAATTTTCCCGTCAACAAATCGTTTACTTCACTAAGATCTCCACCGTCCATAGTCTCGGTCTTGTCAATCTGAGTTACCGCATCGGCAAGATTTCCTACTCCCAACTTGCCATAAATACTTTGCAACTCAGAGTTCAAGCCAGTCTTTTCACGATTCAAAGATGCGACTTCTGAGTTCTTAGTTACTACAATCATCAAGGAAACAACCAAACCTATCAGCAAACCACAAGCTATCACAATCATGCAGATAGCCACACGCTGCCAAAGATAATCGACAACTTTTCTTCCGCTCACAACTCCGTTAGCATTCACGACATCGACTACATTCATCGGCACCGCGCCTGGATCCTGTTGAGCTGCCTGGGCTTGTTGCTGGACCATATTATCGTCATAATTCGCATAAGCTATATTTGGTCCACCAAAACCATCAAAATTCTGAGTCTGAGGGTTTGTATTTGCTTGTTGATTCCCTTGTTGTTGGTCGTTTTGTTGTGGATTCATCTTTCTCCTCACCAGAAGTACTTATGCTTACATGATAACATAATTAGCACAAGCCGACAATTATCACACTAAAAGATGATTTCTATTCCCCCTACCTCTCTTCTTCCCGCTTCTCTAGCAGAACCTTCATCTATTTCTATATAATGGTCGCCAAAACCGGACTCGGGTATTTCTACGCCTAAACTCTCATGCTCCACTACCGTCGCGGTCTGGGGGACCCCTATATGACTAGCTAATCTTCTCGCGTCTAGTTTAGCAGCGCAGCTCATTGCACTGCTAGCAGTCAAAAGAACCGATATCCTCGCTTCCGGAAAACGTTTTTTTAATTCTTTTGCTTTCTTCACTAAAGTAGCCGCATGATTATAATAAATATCTCTATTTTTGCTACCATACAGCCTATCCATTACGAACGACATTCGTCGTTCGCCGTTTTTATCTTCTACCGGTACAAAATAGACAATCTCGTCGGACATGCTTCCAGTTTCTCCAACACTACCGCTCGAATAAAGATAAAACTTATAGCTTTCGCCAAATGTTAAATCCGTATCGTTGTTGACACCTTTTGTTTTACAACTTAAACAAGCACGCATATTTTCTACTATTGTCGTCATCTTATTAGAACAGCGCGACACTATCGTAGTTTGAATGCCACTTGCCCTACTGCCAATTATGTTTCTAATTTCTTGCATCTTAGCAATTAATTTATCTCTTCCGCTACCCCCCTCAATAATAGGCTGTATCTTAATATTGTCGAATTTCTTAACCAATTCTTCATATAATCTACTTATCTCGCCAAATTTAGCATGCGCTTCATTCAAATATCCCCTTACTAATGCTATCTTCCGCCGCTGCTCTTCTATATCGCCACTTAATAATCCTTTTTTCTCAGCCTTTGCTACTAAATTCTCTAGAAAAGCGATATCCGCGCTCAATGCCAATACTCCAGAATGAGGTTTAAATTCCTCGCCCATTTCTTGAAAAATTGTTAATATTTCACCTCTTGGGATTAGCAAATCTTGCAATTCGAATACCTTTTCATCAATATTACTAGTCTCTATGACTTCATAGGCTGCAAAAATCATACCCAGATCCTTAAAGCCTTTCTGTAAATGTTCATTAATACTTTTAGAAGATAGCTCTATACCATTTTCCGTTAACATTTGTCCTAGCCCAGAAGCTATTTCTTCTTCTTCAGCAGTAAAGTCAATACTCTTTCCATTTTGACGCTGCCACATCTTAGCGGCAACGCTATTTATCTTTTTAGATCCATATCTGCGTAAAAGATCAATTTTTGCCTTATCTATCAGATCGTCATATAGATCAGGATCCATCAATTCTCTTATATTTTGGCTTATATTTTGCAACCTCGCATCGACGGTCGAGGTATTGCCAACACGTATTTCTGACGTCTCGTCTTGTAGAGCGATGCGAAAATCTTTTAGCCTTTCCTCATCGGCTATTCCTATATCTTGTGATTTAATTGGATTTTTACTCTCGCTAACCGACAGAGCAGATTCCACGCTTCGAGCCGCCTCCCTACCAAGACAACTCGTAGGCGGCACAGAAAGCCCCGCCCTAAAATCATCCCATTTCGTGCCACCTTTTTCATTTTTCATTAATTGTAAAGCTAAAAAGAATCCAATTATATTCTTTTTTCTACTGTCGGGATGATTCACATTGCTTAAATATAACACCATGTCTTCTATCGAACGTATCGCTTCGTCATCCAACTCGCTAGGAATAGCTTCCGGTAGAATATCAAACTTCTCTTGGAATAGTCCAGTTATTTCACCGAGAATATTCCTCTTAACCATTTCGATACCTTTACGGCGGCGTTCAAGATAAGCCCTATCATCTTCGCCTCCCCCCTTCCCCTCAAACGAAAACGGCAATAAAGCTATATGTAAATCATTTTTTATTTTTTCTTTATCTACATTCTTGTAATTTACAGTACTACTCCCATCGCCAATACCGTCGCTATAATCGTCATACTCTTTCAACAAAGCAAGTTTTGCTCTAAATAATGGATATATTTCCTTGGCAAAAACGACAAAATCTTCTTCTTCTTTTATCCTGCCAAATACTTCTATAAATTCTCCAAAAATTTCCGGGTCAGCTTTCAGAACTTCAGCAGAAATCGCATAATAATTAGCTTTATCCTGGTCATCCCATTTTCGTATTCTTGCTTCCACTCCACGGATGCCATCGATCGTCTTTTCGTCGACGCGACCTAATTCACCACAGTAATCCAAGAAAGCTTCGATCTGAGTTAACGGACCGGCTCCGTCACACATTCTCATATAATCTGCAAAACATTTCAAACCGCTAGGCATAATTCCAGTCTTCAAAAACTCGGCATATTCTCGTCGCAACATCTTCATGGCAAGATTTTTGTTTTGAATATTTTCTTCAGCAAAAGCCTTTTTTACTTTTAGATCATCTTCAGCTGCGCCTTCCCAATCGTACGCATCCATACGCAGGAATCTTGCTAATGCGGCCAATACGTTAGTTTCGTCAACCTTATCGTCCTCATCAGTGAATATCTGACGACGTGAAATACCATCCAATAACATCTCAGTCGAATCCGATAAGGTTATATTCAACCTTCTCAGGTCTTCTCTTGCCGATGGTGGCATCCCAGAACAAACAAATTGACTCATCAATTCCGCCGTTGGCTTTCCTTCTTCGGTAAAATATTTAGGCAATTCAGACACACTAATATTTTCTACCACACCAAAACTAACATTCCGATTATAGTCGATCAATTCGAGATACATTAATAGCCTACGGTCATCACTGAATACTTTTTTTATCGCTTTTTTATCTAATGCATATAAGATTTCCCTTGCAGCCACCAGCTCCGATAAATAAAACTTCTCTTTTATTGCTTTTCTATATTCATCCGCACTTACGCCCATGCCCTCAAACGCTTTTTCTCCAAGTTCTCCAATAGTAGAAAGACTCATTTGCTTAAATGGCCCTTCCATAAAGTCCTTTGTCAAAACGCCATTAACGTAATATCGCGATATGTCATCTAAAGAAACCGCTCTAGCGCAATCTCTACGTGCTGAACTATAATCTCCCGTATCACTAAATAAACTCATTAAATCCAGATAGTCGTCTACCTCTTTCGAATCACCCAGGACGGCATGCGCCGCTTTCCTATCGACGCTCGCAAAATCATGTACATTAATTATTTGTTCGGCATACAAATTATTTAGTATTCGATAATAGGTTTTTGGCTCTAGACCAATTCGGCTCAATTCATTAGCATCTATCTTCTGTAAAAAGAAGCTGTAATTGTCAGCTAAACATTCTGTATAAAATGACTCCGTCGGCCCATCGGCATCAAAGTATTTTTCAATATCCTCTATTCTTATATCCGTCAATTTGGAACCAATATCACTAACTGAACCGCCAAACAATCTTAAGAATACTCTAACAGAATCACTTACACCCTCAGCATGCTCCAAAGCCTCATCGCTAACGTGCAGGAAAGGAGATATTGTTCCATTTGTCGCATAACACTCTTCTATTACCTTTTTCTGAAAATCTTTTCTAAAGAATGCTAATTTCAAGTCCGCATATTGCTTATTTCTATCTGGACGAACATCGCTAATCGAATGATATAATTCTTCGATTGAATTATCGTCTTTATCAAAAATCGACTGATCTAGTATGAAGTTTCGAAACACCAGACGTAGACGCTCTTTCTCAGTTAATGAGCCGTCTTGAATACTTTTCAATAATCTACTATCCTCACGCTTTGGGCGCCCATCAAAAACCCCCTCCTCTACCCACCTATCTAGACGTTCAGCATTACCCACTATTAATACATCTAGAGACGACCCCGTTCTGTCTGAGCCCTCAGAAACATCTAACATCCTCTGAACGGCTTCAGGATCGTCCAGCATCACATTCATTTCTTTGCTTATCAAGAACGCCATAGGTTTTTCCATGGAGAAACAGTTGCTATTTTTTAAAACCCCAAATAAGGCAGTCTGCACTTCCGCTTCATTAGAATCATACTCGCCAAATACGCTCGTATCGCCTTCATTGATTTTGTGCGCAAACTCTAACAATTTTCCTGCGCCATGCTCTTTGGCGACCTCTAGCCAATACCCTTCTTCTTCCGAGATCTCATCGGGATAATCGGCAATTACTCTATCTAAAAAGTTTGCAATTACAATAGATCCGTTAGATCTATTGTATTCCTCAAAAAGTACCTGTTGCGATGATAGAACATCCTTTACATCTAATAGCTCATTCTCGACAAGAGCATCAAATAAATAATCACTATTTTTACTCAGCTCCTCACTTTGTGCATTCATCCGTAACCGCACATCGCCATTTCGCGCCATAAGTTCAACAATGTTTATGCCATTCTCTTTCAATACCCGCAATAATTCAATTTGCTGCTCCGTAATTTCGCTACTGTTATCTAAAATACCTACAATCTGTTCCTGAAGCATTCCTTTAAGTACCACGTCTTCTTCCAAGGCTTCTTTCCCGAATTTACGCACCACATCCGATACCGAAATATAACCTTGTCCCAACATATCACCATAGAGATTAGAATCATAAAACGATTGATGTCCAGAAAGAATGTCGAACAGTTCATAAGAATAGCCCTCATCTTTAGCAAGTTGAGATTCTCTTGTGTATTCTGCCTGTAACGCTTTTTCTTCTTCATCCGAGAGTAATAATCCGTCCTCCGACTTCATGGCAAGTTCAACAATTCTAAGCATCTTCTGAGAGGCAATAAGAGCTTTTTCGTTTTTAGTTTTTTCCGCTAACAATTCAGTGACGTTTAATACTTTTTCGCCTAAACCTTCAGAACGCTCTTCCGGCATTTTATCATCAGATTTTTTCTCCAACCGCGAATCCTCCGATTCGCCCTCAAAACCACCTATTATACCAATATCCGTTGGAGCGCCTTCCATTATCACATTTTACCTCTCTTACTTACTTCAATTATACTAAACTAACAAAAGCTTAACCTAAACAATTAAGCTCAAAAAACAACCCTTCGGGTTGTATTCTTGAACTTGGCGGAGAGGACAGG
>CAMZBA010000009.1 GCA_947304395.1 uncultured Candidatus Saccharibacteria bacterium | reverse complement strand
AGGGCTATGCCCGCATAAGAAAAACCACCGGCTAGGCCGGTGGATGTTTATTATTTTCTAATAACATTACCTGACGGCATTTTTGCTCCATACATCAGGGCGGCAGCTTTTGATTGTGATAGGCGTTATCTGACCTTGGCGTAGATTATTGAATCGTAATATCTATCTATAAGATATTGTTCATCGTGTAGTATGGCTTCTTTTGTAAAGTTTAGCCGTTTCGCGAGGGCTATTGAGGCCTCATTGCCTACTGCTGCTCTTATTTCTATTCTGTGCATATTTAGGCTAGCAAAAGCATAATCGATTAAGGCGGTGGCGCATTGTGTTGCGATTCCTCTGCCACGATATAATTTATCGAGCCAATAGCCGAGTTTGCAATTATGGTTTCTTTCGGAGACATCGTATAATACGGCGGATCCAACGAATATATTATTGAAAAAGATATTATAGCCAAAGATGCGTCCATGATTGAATTCTTTGATTTGGTTTTCAGTAAAAAGACGTACTTGGGTCGGAAAGTATATATTGTTTACCCATGGCAGCCAGGGTAAGAGGTGGTCGCGATTCGATTGAATGGTCTTAAATTTTACATCATCAACGTCGTGTGCGAAGCGTTTTAATGTAATCTCGTCATTGATGACGATTTTTGCGTTCGCTTTTAGCATGTTCTAGGCCTTGCGATGAACGTCAACCTGTGGGTATGGAACGCTTACTTTGTGCTCTTCGAGGATTTCGAGTGTTTTGTGTAAGATGTTGCGTTTAGCGTCGATGCGCTTGCCCTTTTCGCTCTTAGCAAAGAGGCGATATTCTATGGCGGATTCAGCAAGGCTGTTTACGCCGCGATATTGACAATCGACCACGAAATCTAACTCACGAGAAGCTTCGGCAATCTCGGCCATGATTTTCTCGGCATCGGAGAGCTTTAGCTCGTACGGAAGTGGAATGTTGAGGTTGATGGTGGTAGCGGAGACTTCGGCTTTTTCGATATTCCGGTTGGCAATAGAGATAATATTACCAGTTAGGCCATCTTTAAGTTTAGTGGAACGGATGCCAGAATAGACCACTGTGCCGCTGTCGGAACCAATAGTGACATAGTCGCCCATTTTGAAGTAGTCCTCTGAGATGATGGAAATGCCACGAATGATGTCTTTCAGGGTGTCTTGAACAGCGAGGCCGATTGCAACGGAGGCCACTCCGACGCCTGCGAGGAGGCCATCTACATTGACGCCGTTTATGCGTAAAATGAATAGTGCTACCAGCACAATGTAAGCCATGCGTGCAAAACTGCCAACCATAGCTGCATAGGTGTTGCGCTCTTTGTTCTTGTCGCGTTGAAAAGCCTTTTTGAAGGGTATCTTGATAATCTGATAAAAGATTATGGCGACGATAATCGTAACGCCGCTTGATACGATATTCTCCCAGTTAATATGCTTGATGATGTCACCCATTTTTTATCCTTTCTTGTGATTAAGTGCAGTTTTAATGTCTTCAATTTGGTCGCGAAGCTCGGCGGCGCGTTCAAACTCGAGGTTGGCGGCAGCAAGTTGCATTTGCGATGATAGCTCTTTGATGATTTGCGGCAACTCTTCATGCGGGATTTTGCGCAGATCAAGTTTTTTGCTTTTTTCTTTTTCTGGAATAATGGCACGGAGACCCTCGCTAATCTCCTTAGCCACAGAGCGCGGTGTAATGTGGTGTTCTTCGTTATATTTTTGCTGAATTTCGCGACGGCGATAGGTTTCTTCAATGGCACGCTGCATGCTACCAGTCATATTATCGGCATACATGATAACCTTTCCTTCTACGTGACGGGCGGCGCGGCCGATAGTCTGGACGAGCGCGGATTCGGAGCGTAGAAAGCCTTCTTTATCGGCATCAAGAATGGCCACGAGTGATACTTCTGGCAGATCGAGACCCTCGCGAAGCAGGTTGATGCCGACTAGCACGTCGTAGGTGCCATTGCGAAGGTCGCGAAGAATATCGCCACGCTCAAGGGTGTCGATGTCGCTGTGGATATAGGCGGTTTTGATGCCGAGCTCGAGGAGATGCTCAGACAAATCTTCGGCCATGCGTTTGGTGAGTGTCGTGACGAGCACGCGTTGTCGTTTGGCGATTCGTTGGTCGATTTCTTCTACTAAATCGTCAATCTGGTTGTCGCTGGGGCGAACTTCGATTTCTGGATCAAGTAAGCCGGTTGGACGAATGACCTGTTCGGCGGGTGTTGGTGAATGTTGAAGCTCATATTCGCCCGGCGTGGCGGACACGTAGATTACTTGGTTGATGTGGCGGTCAAACTCGGCAAAAGTAAGCGGGCGATTATCTAGAGCGCTAGGTAAACGGAAACCGTATTCGACTAAGGTCTCTTTGCGTGCGCGATCGCCATTAAACATACCGCGAACTTGCGGGAGAGTCATATGAGATTCGTCGATGAGCATAAGATAATCTTCTGGGAAGAAGTCTAGCAGAGTGGCCGGTGGCTGTCCTTGGACGCGGCCATCAAGGTGCCGCGAATAATTTTCAATTCCCTTAACGAAGCCAGTAGTCTCGAGCATTTCTAGGTCATATTTAATACGTTGGCTGAGGCGTTGTGCTTCTAGGTACTTATGCTCGGCGTTGAAGAATTTGAGCCGTTCTTCGTATTCGGCGCGAATTTTGCGAATAGCTAAGTCGAGCGATTCTTTTGGTGTAGCGTAGTGGGTGTTTGGGAAGATGCCAATTTCTTCTGGCTCGGCAAGCACTTCGGCCGTGAGCGGATCAATTACCTTGATGCGTTCTAGTTGGTCGAAGCCGAATTCGAGCCGATATGCGCGATCGCCGGATGCGGGAAAGACGTCGATGGTGTCACCGCGAACGCGGAAGTTGCCGCGCTCAAAGGCGATATCGTTGCGGTGATATTGAATTTCGCTGAGTAGCTTGATAAAAAGTGACATGTCGCGTTGTTCGCCTTTAGCCAGTCGGATAGCCATCGCTTTGTAATGCTCTGGAGAACCGATGCCATAGATGCAGGATACCGAGGCGACAATTAAGGTGTCACGACGCGTCAATAGCGCTTCAGTGGCGCCATGGCGAAGGCGATCGATTTCCTCATTAATAGCGGAATCTTTTTCGATATAAGTGTCTGTACTGGCGATATAGGCTTCAGGTTGGTAGTAGTCAAAATAAGATACGAAATAATGAACTTCATTTTCTGGAAAGAATTCGCGGAATTCCGAATATAGTTGAGCAGCAAGGGTTTTATTGTGCGCCAAAATCAGGGTTGGGCGATTGTATTTTTCAATAATGTTCGCCATCGTAAAAGTTTTGCCAGAACCCGTAACGCCGAGTAAGGTTTGTTCGCGTCTTCCCTGCTTTAAACCATTAAGCAAGGTTTCAATTGCTTGCGGTTGGTCGCCAGTGGGTTGGTATTTACTGTGTAATTTGAAATTCATCTGTTTTAGATTATATATCAAAAACCACCCTCATTGAGGGTGGTTTGAATGCTTACGCTGTTAGGCCTGTGTTGGTGGAGTTTGGAAAGGATTCTCGCTTTTGGCGGCTGTTGGCGCTTCTGCTGCTGGTGTTGAGGCTGGATTATTGGCAGGCTGCGCGTCTTGATTCGGCTGAGTGTCGAACGGTGATTGCGTATTGGCGGCATTATCTAATAGATAGGTGTCGCTACCAAAGCCGAGGATACAATAGAAGATTGGCGCGAGTAGAATGAGACCGATGGCGAATCCAGTGCTCTTACCAAAGGCTGGTGCAATTTTTAACGCTACCATAATTTGCCAAATAACGGCACCGACACCTGGAATAAATATGAGTAAAAAGAGGAGGCCTTCCTGTCCGGAAATTTCGGTTAGAACATATTGACTATAAAACGGAATGATTGCATTCCATCCTGGTCGTCCAGCTTTTTCAAACAGCTTCCACATACCGATTAAATATACGATTCCCAAGATAAGAACCGGTATCATTATGATGGCAAGCATGCCAAAAATGACACTCATGCCCGTTGCTACTTCTGCGTCGTAGACGCTTGCGGCTAATAATTGACTTAACATATTAGTTATTCCTTATGTTTAAATTAATTATATTGTAGCGTGTTTTTTGATTAAAGTACAATAATCTTTGCCGCGTTCTTCGAAATTTTTGTAGAATCCATAGCTGGCGGCAGCTGGCGACAATAAACAAATTCGCCCTTCGGCGGTCTTTTCGAAAGCGAGGTCTACGGCGTCAGCCATATTTGCGGCTGGAAATAGCTTTTGAGAGTACGGTGCTTCTTCGAATAGTTTTTGAAAGATTGTAGTAGTATTTGGCAGGAGGATAATGTTCCGTACGCTGCTATTGCGCAAGAAGTCTACCAATGGATGATAATTTAGACCGCGGTCCATCCCTCCCAGAATTAGGGTGTCCACATCTTCGAGGGCTTTGACGGCATTGATGACCGCTTCTTGGGCAGTTGCTATGGAATCATTGTAGAATCTAATGTGATTATATTCGCCAACATATTCCATGCGGTGCGGTAAACCACGAAAACTGTCTAAATGTTTGAGTGCCTCTTTGCGGTCGACGCCCATAGCTTCACAAGCGGCGATGGCGGCGTAAATATCGTGTAGATTATGATCGCCAACCAGATGTGTGTGGATTTCTTCTTTTGGGATATCGATGTCGTGGTAGATATCAATTTTGTGCATAGGTAGATTTGCGATCTCTTCCCTACTAGCATGCTGGAAGATGTCGCCATAGATTAGCGTATCGTTTGTTCCCTGATACTTATAGATGCTTTTCTTTGCGTTGTAGTAGTCGTCGGCGCTCTTATAGTGGTCGAGATGTTCTTCATAGAGGTTGAGCAGTATGGCGACATGTGGGCTAGCTTGCACGAATTCTAATTGATGGCACGAGATTTCAAACACGATTATGGTGTTCTCTTTGATTAGATCAATCGCATCAAAGCAGGCGATGCCAATATTGCCGACTAGTATCGCATCGCGTCCGGCTTCTTTTAGGAGGTGGCAAGTTAATGACGCAGTGGTGCTTTTGCCTTTTGTGCCAGTGACGCCAATGACGGGGTTTTGGCAAAAACGAAGGAATAAGTCGGTTAAAGAAGTTATTTTAGATAGCTGATCGTCATCGACAAAGTCTCGCGTCGGAATGCCTGGCGACTTGATGATGATATCGAATTCTTTGACGTGTTCGAGGTAGTTTTCTCCCGAAAATGTTTTTACATCAACTAAGTCGAGCGCTTTTTGGTCGGCGATGGCAAGATTTGCGTCTGGCAGGTTTTGCTGAATAAAGTTTAAGGCACTTTTACCCTCGCGACCATATCCTAATATGAGGATGCTTTTTCCGGTTAAATAATTTATGATGTCTTGTTTCATACTCTCGCTAACATATTTACGTATTCTTGTGGAATATTATGTTGCGGGTTGTAATAATTTTCAACGTTATATAGCGCTTTAGGGTTATAGAAGTGATCTTTGTAGTACTGTAGCAAAAACGGCAGATGGCCATTGGTATGCTCGACCGCAAGCTTTAGTGAGTAGTTTATTTCTTCGCGCGTACCGACGCATTCAAAAGGTTTAGTAGTATCTGGATTGACTAGGCCGATAAATATTTGTAACAAGCTTCGATTATTAAAAAGATTGTCGCCAAATATCAGTCCCAATCGTTCAAGAGGAACGAATGGGTACAACATAATGAAGACATAGAGACATTTGGCACAATGGCTACACCATTTATTTTCGTGCATGCCGGCATTGCAACTGCGGAAAATGCTGAGATAGCGAGGGTATTTGATGAACTTTTGAACGATTGTATATTCGTTTATGCAGCGTAATAGGCTAAAGTATTCAATTTTTGGCGTAAAGTAATCGTTGCAATAGCTACGAAAATCGTTTTCGAACTCAATACTTTTTGAGTATTGATGATTGATGTTTGTGCCTGCAACGTTCCCTTCGTTGGCGGAAGCCTCGTTTGAGAGGACGATGAATTTTTTATTGTTTAGATAGGCCATAATGTAGGCCGCAAACGCTAAACAAGACGAGAATGGAATATGCCCGTTAAGGAAGCCTTGCCGGTTTAGTTCAAGCATGTGTTCATCGAGGGTGAGATTGAAGTCGGCGATAGAATCCATCGAATAGCCGGCCTGCGTAATGCAATTATGTGCAGCGAGGTTTTCTGGATAGATATTGCGATTATATTGAAGGCAAATATTGTCGGCATGCATATCACGTAGCGCTTCTAGAGTAACGACGGAATCCTTTCCTCCGCCGACTGGGATTAGATTGCCGCTCGGTCTAAAATCTTCGAATTCATAATCGGGGCGATTAGGTGATGGCTCGTCGGCAATAATCTCCATAAAATCTTCGTAGGGAATATTGAGCTTGTTGACGTACATGAATTCGCCGAGGCCGTTGTAGAATAATTTTTTAAAGAATTCTTTTTGTCTTTCGTCAAGTGGGCCAGCTTTTATCTCGAATTTCGGTGAACAAGTTAGCTTGTAGTAATTAATGGCGTTAATGACGCCGAAGTTGAAGAACAAATACTCTAAGAATTGTATATTAAATACGGAGTTGCGAATATCCGAGACGGAAATATCGACAGTTGGCTCAAATGTATGCTTCCCTAGTTTGTAGACATATTTGGCATGAATACCCTCGGCGTTGCGCTCTACGACGTACGACTCGAAGATGAATTTAGGATATTGATTACGCAGTTGTGTGTTATCTTGCATATGATTCTATTATAGCTTATGTGACAGTGTTAAAACTGGAAGATTTGCATGCCCATCCAGCTATCGCGTACGCCCTTGCTAGACATACAAGTGTCAAATAACTTATCAAGTGTATATTTGCCACTTTGGGAGATTGAATATCCGGAGCTATCAATGAATTGGACATTGTTGTTGCTATCGTAACCTAGTAGCAAGAGCGCATGGTGTGACCCAGCGAGCTTTGGGCACTGGCTATGTGCTACAAACATTGCCACTGGTTGACCATTATTAAGCGCAATTTTGGCGAGACGCTTTGACTCTTTTACACTAGTCTCACCAAAGTAAGCTTTGGCCTTGGCGTTGAAGTGCTTAATAGTTTCGGCGTAGCCGTCTTTTGCGCGAAGAGTTCCATTATACAGCCCTTTCTTCTTGAGGTTGTTCTGGATATCGATAGTAGAGTAAAATGTTCCGCTAGTGGCATTATGCGCCGCCATAAAGGCATGCGCGCGACAAGAACCCTTATTGAGGCCTGGATTATTCTGATAGCCGATGTAATATTCGATAGTCCCCTTTGGATAAGTTACCGTTGCGAGGGTCTTGCAATAGCTGCCGTTTATAGTGCCGCAGCGGCCCTTGCTATCCTTAACATTATGTTTGAAAGTGATATTGGTGGCTTTACAGAGTCCGCGTCCAGTTTCGGCGATGCAATATTTGCCAGAGACGTTGGCGTTGTTTGAGACGGTTACTCTAGCGGTAGCGGTAATGTTGTTGGTAGTAGTGGCATATATGGTCGTAGCGCCCTCTTTTACACCGGTGACTCTGCCATTGTCGTCGACTGTGGCTATAGCTGAATTTGTGCTTACCCATTTGAGCGTTTTATCATCAGTATTTGCTGGGGTAAAACGAGGGATAATATTTTTAGTGCCTTTCGGTGCAACGGTATAATTGTCACTATCGAATGTAAGCGCAGTGGCTAAGATTGGTTCTGGAACAGTGATTGTTTTGCTGTCGCTTTTGTCGTCTGCGGTGACGGTTATAGTGGCGGAACCTGGCGAAACGCCAACAACGCGACCCTTATTGTCGACGGTCACGACATTTTCGTCACTAGTCTTCCAGGTGAGCTGGCGATTGGTGGCGTAATCTGGGATTACTGTAGCGCGCATGGCGGCATTCTGACCGACTTTGAGAGTGGATACGCCGCCGAGTACGACGGATTTTACGGGAATATTCTCGGATTGACCTCCGCTTCCGCCATTGCCGTTATTGCCTCCACTGCTAGATTGGCCGGCAGTCGGCTGCTTGCCATCGATTGAGTCGAGAATAAGGTTAGTAATTGCAAATGCCATTAGGGTGACGACTAATCCGATTAAGGAATACATAATGGTGCTTTTTGCGGTTCTAACTTTGTTGGAGTCGCCCATAGACGTCATGTAGGTAATGCCGCCAATGATGATAGTGGCAACTGCCATAATGCCTACCCAAAGATAGATTTGATTTAGAACGTTTTTGACGCGCTCTTGGAGTGCGGCTTCTTCGTTTTTGTTCCTTTCGCCGCATAATCTAGGATCGTCTATTCCGGCTAATTCGCAGGCGTCGCTCGCATAGGACGGTTGTGGCGTAAGGGTTGCCAGGCTAGTAGCTAACAGAATGAGCGCAAAAAATCCGATAATAATTCTAGGCAGCGAAGGCACTTTTTTCATTGGCTAATGCTCCCATGCATTGATTAATATAAGCTTCTGGCTTATGACGCATAATATCTGTCTCGCTATATTGCTGGCTAAGCTCGTGAAGTGCTTTCATGCCGACATTGAAGTAATCTTCTTCGCTGTGCTCTGGGTTGTTGCGCGCGCGAATGCGAGCAATAACGCGAATATTATCGCCAAGCTCGCGGTAAACATCGTGCAGACTATTTTCGTAATAAGTTTCGAGTTCTTGATAAATTTCGCTAACACGATCAAGGTCTTCCGTATCAAATGGCGGTTGGATATTGTCGTGATTAAGAGTTATTTGAGCGTTATATTCCATGAGCTCTTTGATTCTGATTGCATCGTCCGGGTATCTATCAAAAGCAATGTCGCAAATCGCGATGTATCTGTTGATAGCTGTGCGCGCTAGCCAGCCGGGGTTATGATCGATGAAGATGTTATAATCTGGATTATTTTGTTGCTGTTCGGCGATATCTTCGACGAGGGCTGCTTTTGCAATCGAAAACAAATCATCTTCTTCGTACGAAGAGTTTTCGTATTCGGGGATGATGGTATTGATTAGGCGGTCTAGGTCGTTCATACTTGTGTTTATTATAACATTACGGCTTATTTCTGAGTATGCTATTCATGGATAAGCTTGACCATTTTGCTGTTTTATGCTATTATATATAAGATATAGTAACTTGTTTACTTTTTGTTCTTTGGGAGGTCAAATAATGAAAACTATAGACAGAAAGGCGTTGAGGCTACTTGCTATCACGGCGGTATTGAGTATTCTGGGCCATTTTCGCATTCGGGGTGGCTTCTTTATTGGTGGCAATATATGGATTGAATACGTAGCGATCGCAGCAGTCTTCATACTAACCGTCGCAACGGTCGGTCTTTTACTATGCATGTCTACTGAGCACCGTGCGAGAGGCTGGATGGAGCTGTTATTCTGCGCGACTTGCGGCAAGATTATCGGCGAGTCGTTGGCGATGTATTACGACTGCGGTCGCTTTGCGGTATATGCATTGATGCTGCTCTATATGTCTGCATCTTGCACGGCTCTGATCGGCTTCTGTGGCGGCAAAGTGAAGACGATGATTTCGTGGATTCTGTTTGGCGCTGGCCTATCTCTGGTGTGCGATTATGTTCTTTATGGCATAATGGGGCTCAGGATTGGCGCTAAGTGGCTCTATTTCGCAAATTCGCGTCCCGCCGCGGACTATATCGTGATCCTGGTGGCACAGTTGATTATGCTCGCTGCCTTACTGGCCGAGGATCGAGTCATGTCCATGTCGATAAATAAAATTGGCATGTGCGGCGCTATAGTTGTTGGCGTTGTTTCGATATTGGCATCGCTGGATGGATTTGCATCTGGGGGCACGACGAGTTTGGCTTGGCGTACGGTGCGTCTGGTTGCTTTATTGTTTTTGGTACTATTAGTATTCTTACGCTCGGATAAAAACAAGTAGCACGGCCCCTCCTCCAAAAAATATATTATACCCCCGGTGAAGAGCTGGGGGTGTTTTTATTGCATTAGCAAAGGCGTAAGCAAATTGACTTTTTGGGCAAAATTTGGTATAATTATGAAATGGCAAATAAATCTTCGATAGACGATCAGAATGTGATTAGAATTCGTGGCGCACGGGCTAATAATCTCAAGAATATTGATATTGATATTCCGCGCGACAAGCTAGTCGTGATAACAGGACTTTCCGGCTCTGGTAAGTCTTCCCTGGCCTTCGATACGATTTATGCCGAGGGACAACGTCGTTATGTAGAATCCCTGTCTTCCTATGCGCGCATGTTTTTGGGCGTAATGGATAAGCCAGACGTAGATATGATTACGGGTCTTTCGCCGGCGATTTCGATTGACCAGAAGTCTACCTCGCGTAATCCGCGCTCGACCGTAGCTACGGTGACTGAGATTTATGATTACTTGCGTCTGCTGTTTGCACGTATTGGCGTGCCACATTGTCCGATTTGTCACTCGGAAGTGGCGCGTCGGACGGTACAAGATATTATTGACCAGGTGATGGCTTGGCCAACCGCATCGAAGCTAATGGTGTTGGCGCCGATAGTTTCGCAAAAGAAAGGCTCTTTTTCGCATATTGGTGAGCAGTATTTAGCTAAGGGTTTTGCGCGAGCGCGTGTGGATGGTGTTATTTATGCTCTCGATGAATGGCCGGAGCTAGACAAGAACCTGCGCCATGATATTGAGATTATTGTAGATCGTTTTGTAATGGCGCCAGATTTGGAAAGTCGTGTCTCGCAGTCGGTTGAGCAGGCTTTAGATTTGGGTGATGGCATTATGCAAGTTTTGTGCATTAAAGACAACTCCACGGCAATTGGTCAGAATAATATCAATACTAACGGTGCGGAGGTTGTTACCTATTCGCAACGTTATGCCTGCCCAAACCACCCAGACGAATTGATCCCAGAATTAGAGCCGCGTCTCTTCTCTTTTAATGCGCCACAGGGTGCTTGTCCGACTTGTACTGGTCTTGGCACGCGGATGGAAATCGATCCGTCATTAGTTTTGAACCCAAATCTAACGATTGCCGAAGGTGGAATCCGTCCATATAACCGTATCAACCAGGATTCTTGGTGGCTAAAACGCCTAACGGCCGTGGGCGAAAAACACGGTTTTTCTACGCGCGTACCAATTCGTGAATTATCTGAAGACGCGATTCATAAGATTCTTTATGGCACGGGTGATGATAAATACCATGTAAGGCTAGGCAACGGATATGAATATGACTCAGTTTATGAAGGGGTTATTCCGAACCTTGAAAAACGCCACCGCGAAACGGAATCGGATTTTGTACGTAAAGATATTGAGCGTTTTATGCGCGAGCGAGTTTGCCAGACTTGCCATGGGGCGCGCTTAAAGCCAGTGGTGCTAGCGATTACGATCCATGATTTAAACATCATGGATATGTGTGCGATGGATGTGGATCAGACTTTGGATGTACTAAATTCGGATTTGGGCTTAACGGAAAATGAAGAAATGATTGCGCGGCCAATCTTGAAGGAGATTAAGGCGCGTGTAGGGTTTATGAAAGATGTTGGCCTGAATTATCTTGAGCTTGGACGCTCGGCGGCAACGTTGTCGGGTGGCGAGGCGCAACGTATTCGCTTGGCGACGCAGATTGGTTCTGGTCTGCAAGGAGTGCTTTATGTGCTAGATGAGCCATCAATTGGTTTGCACCAGCGCGACAATGACCGTTTGATTGCGACATTAAAGCATTTGCGCGATCTGAAGAATACCGTAATTGTAGTTGAGCATGATACGGATACGATAAAGCAAGCAGATTATTTGGTAGACATTGGTCCAGGCGCCGGCGTGCATGGTGGCAAAGTGGTTTCGGCTGGCACTCCTGATGAAGTGGCGAAAGATCCGAATTCCGTGACGGGAAAGTATCTTTGCGGTAAAGCAAAGATAGAGGTACCCAAGAAACGCCGCAAGCCGTCTGGGAAGTTTTTAGAAGTAATTGGTGCGCATGAGAATAATCTCAAGAATATCGACGTGAAGTTCCCGTTGGGTGTGCTAACGGTTGTTTCTGGCGTGTCTGGTTCTGGTAAATCTACCTTGGTAAATGAGATCTTAGCAAATGAATTACTGGCGCGATTAAATCGTGCGCAGACCGTGCCGGGTGCACATGAGCGAATTGATGGTATTGAGCATCTTAATAAAGTAATCGTGATTGATCAATCGCCAATTGGTCGCACGCCGCGTTCAAATGCGGCTACTTATACAGGTGTCTTTAATTATATTCGCGATTTATTTGCGGAACAGCCGGAGGCGCAAGTGCGCGGCTACAAGCCCGGCCGCTTCTCTTTCAATGTTAAAGGTGGGCGTTGTGAGAACTGTCAGGGTGACGGTGTAATAAAGATTGAAATGCACTTTTTGCCAGATGTATTTGTGACTTGCGATGCTTGTCACGGTAAACGCTACAATCGAGAAGCGTTGGAAGTTAAGTTTAAAGGCAAAACGATTGCGGATGTGCTTGAAATGACGGTAGATGAGGCGGTGGATTTCTTCAAGAATTTGCCGTTAATCGCGGGAAAATTGCAGACGCTACAAGAAGTTGGCTTAGGGTATATTCGCCTGGGTCAGCCTGCTACGACATTTTCTGGTGGCGAGGCGCAGCGTATTAAGCTTGCGACGGAATTGAGCCGCCGATCAACTGGCAGGACTTTGTATATCTTGGATGAGCCAACTACGGGCCTGCACTCAGACGACGTTAAAAGATTGTTGTCGATTTTACAACGTTTAGTATCTGGTGGTAATTCGATGATAGTGATTGAGCATAATCTAGATGTAATAAAAAGTGCGGATTGGATTATTGATATGGGGCCCGAGGGTGGCCAGGGTGGCGGCAAAGTGGTGGCTACGGGTACGCCGGAAGATGTTGCGCGCAACTCAAAGTCTGAAACTGGTAGGTATTTGAAGGATATCCTATAAACGAAGCGTATCTAGAGGTGCTTACGCTTGTCATCCCCTGTTATTTAGGGTAAAATATGCACAAGGATAAAATAGGAATAATTTTATGAGCGAAGATAAATTGTCTCTCGCAAAACGCGAGTTGACTGGTAAAAAAGTAAAAGGTTTGCGTGAACAAGGATTGATTCCTTCTGTTGTGTTCGGTGGCGGTAATGACCCTATTTTGACGCAATCACCTTACAATGAGACTGAGAAAGTTCTTTTGAACGCTGGCTATCACTCGCCAATTGATTTGGATATTGCTGGCAAGAAGCAGATGGCGCTGGTAAAGGTCGTGCATCTTGATCCTGTGAAAGGGACGATTCAGAACGTTGAATTTCAGGCAATCTCCGCAAATCAGGTCGTAGAGGCGACTACTCCGATTGAAATCGTTGACTTTGAAAAGTCTGATGCCAGCAAGGCTCACTTGACGATTCTTCAGGTTATGGAGGAAATTGACGTCAAGGCTAAGCCGGCTGATCTTCCAGAAGCTATTATTGTTGACGCTTCCGGTTTAAAGACTGTTGAAGATGGCATTACGATTGCCGATCTTAAGCTTCCGAAGGGTGTTGAGTTGGCCGACAAAGAGCTCGATCCAGAAACCGCTATTGCGAATGTCTATGATCCAGCACAAGAAGCCGCCGACCGCGAAGCTGAGGCGGAAGCTGATAAAGCCGCCGAAGAAGCTCGCGCCGCAGAAGCGGAAGCTGCCGCAAGCGAAAAGGCCGAATAAGACTATTCTAGTTTTAGTAAAACAGGACATTAAGTGTCCTGTTTTTGTTGATGTATCTGTATTGTAGGACGTTTGACCGTCATAATTTTGTATTTTATTGGTCAATTAGTTATAATGGCGTAAATAATGAGGACAAAGACGATGAGACACGAGGTCGCTAGTTATAATACCAGAAAACTTCTTTCCACTACCCTAAAGAATATAATGAAAGAAAAAGATCTTTCTAAGATATCCATAAGCGAAGTAGCCGAGGCGGCGAAAGTGAATCGAAAGACTTTTTATTATCATTTTAATGACATTTATGATTTGTTAGCTTGGACTCTAGAGACTGAAGCGATAAATCTAGTACGCTCTTTTGACTTAACGGTTGATTATAAGAAAGCGATAAAAATTACGCTTGACTATATGGAGCAAAATTCGGAATTTATGGACAATGTGATGAAGTCGTATGCGCGAAACGAGGTGCGACGCTTCTTGTATAAGGATCTTCACGACATATTTCTCAAGACAATAAAGGATATTGCCAAGCGGAATAATGCCTTTATCGAAAAAGAATATGCTGATTTTATTTCTGGCTTCTCGACTGAGGCTATAGTGGCATGATTATGCACTGGGTGAGCAATCCGGTTTCTTTTGAACGTGCGAAGGTTGAGAAATACTTGGCGCGCATATTTCGTGTCACGGTCGAAAATTTGATTGAAGAAGAAGCTAGGCGCTAAAATTCGCACTTTAGCGGGGCAGTTTTTGCTGGCGTATTGACTAATCATAAAAAGAGTTATATAATAGACAGGCTATAAGATACTCGTTGTATTTTTGTTCTTTTCCAAGGAGGTAAAAAGATGGAAAAAATTATTGTCAAATCTGTAGTTGAGGCCATTAAGGATGACGACGTAGAAGGGCTGAAGGGCATTTTCTCTAAGGTCGGTATGCGGCCCGGAGGGGATGCGCGTGCGCCGTATCGTGAGATTTTTACGGCGTCGGCGCTCAGCGGTGCTGCGATTTTTGCGCACGCGGGGAAAGTAAGTCCCGCCATGGCGGAGCTGCTGGTTGAATATCTTTGGAGGTGCGTGCGTTGGTCGATGGTATGGCATTATTACCTGATTGCCCGCGGGGCTGATAACGATCCGGACCCTGAACTGATTCCCGAGAAAGTGCGTGAGGCGATCTGGCGGATTACGTACAGCGATGAAGCGGCCAAGGCTATTGACGAAATGGATGCGGCTTCCTATGATAACATGATTGCTTATCTGCTGAAAGATGATATCAGGGCGATCGATGCTCGTTTCGCGCGCGATACGTTCATGTATATCCTGAAGAAGGAGCCCATTCCGATGCCGCTGTTTTTCACTATCCTTTCGATTGCGGTCGAGGATTCTGCGCAGAGCAGCCTGTTCGGTATGCATGATGCCGGCTTTGGTCTTGGTGGAATTGGTATCCTCATGAACCCGAGTTCGTCGCTGATTGATCTGCTCCGCAGGATGAGCTGATCGCCTATTCGTCGCATTATTATCTCCAAACAAATGTCGCGCCTCCTTCGTGGAGGCGCTTTTTTAGTTCTTTCATTTAGTAAGAAATATTGACAAGAAAAAGCCTCCCCTGATGGGGAGACTGCAAGTAGTTGGCGTTAGGTAATTAGTGATCAATGTGTCGTACTCCGAAATAATCCGTAATACCTTCCTCGTCACCAATTGTCAGGTGTTCGTCGTAGAAGTATTCCTCCTCTTCCTCTTCGCCGCCTTCGTCGTTGTCTTCGTCGTCTTCGTAGTCTTCGCTGTCATAGTCATCATCGTCGTAGCCGCCATCGTCGTTGTAGCCATGGCCGTTGTTGCGGCTGGTAAGACCGTTCGTGATTTTGGCGACGATCATTCCTGCAATGAAAAAGCCGACACCAACTACAAGTGAAATGATTACTTTGCCCATATTTTCCCTCCTCTAATATGAACCTCAGTTAAAAGTACCGTAGCTAAGAGATGCTACACCTCTTGTATATTACAATAGAATGGATATTCTGTCAAGGGTATCATATGATTTATTCAAAGAAGTTGGAAAGTAATAAAAAACCGCATCTGTAAAGAATGCGGTTTTAAATGGTATGAAAGTCCTGTTAATTATTTGCGCTTTAGGGCTTCGCAGTTGGCGACGAGGCGCTCGCGAAAACCGGCACGAGCCGCATCGGCGTTCTCGTTATTCCCTTTCCAGGCGTTAAGCGCGGGATCTTGGAGTGCGCGCGCAAACGAGAAGGTGACTGGCCATGGGAATGGACCGTTATTGGTGACCTCCTGAAGATTATCGGTAGCTTGCGTGACACTTTGACCGCCGCTAAGGAAGACTACGCCGGCAAGGTTGCTCGGAACGTGTGCCTTTAGTACGTCGGCAGTGGCTTTGCCTACTTCGGCTGGGGTGGACTGTGTATGATAGCGCTTGCCTGCAAGCACCATGTTAACTTTTAGGATACAGCCTGGTAGACTGACGTTTTTATTCTTAAGCTCTTCAAACAAGGCATCAAGAATTTGCCCAGTAAATTCTATGTTCTTTTCGATTGGGTAATCGCCATCGTAGACTAGCTCTGGTTCCACAATTGGCACAATGCCAGCGTTTTGGCAGTCAAGTGCGTATTGGGCAAGAATTTCGGCATTTTTGCGAATTGCCATTTGACTAGGACTATGATCGGTTATTTCGAAAGCGGCGCGCCATTTTGCGAAGCGGGCGCCCATTTGGTAATATTCGGCGAGGCGATCTGATAGACCATCGAGGCCTTTGGTGTATTTTTCGTCAGTGCCATCAATAGGTTCAAGGCCTTGGTCTACTTTGATGCCAGGCAGAATGCCCTTGTCGGCCAAGAATGTGACAAAATCGCGACCGTCATCGGATTGCTGGCGGGCGGTTTCGTCGAAAAGAATAACGCCATTAACGAATTTTTCGAGATCCGGAGTAGTAAAGAAAAGATTTCGATAATCGCGACGATGTTGCTCGTCGTCGGGAATGTTCATGCCTTCAAATTTCTTATGGATAGAACCGCCGGATTCGTCGGCGGCGAGGATGCCGCGGCCTTCGGAAACTAGTCTTTTTGCGTTAGATTCTACTTCAAGCATTTTATCCTCCTTTGGATTGTGTTTTTCGACGCGATAGAAATCGTCGGATATTTCTTCTTCGAGTGTTGAGATGTTAGAGCTAGAGCTTAGGATTGAGCGTTCGATGTTGGCGCGCGCTAGAAGTAAAGCTTCGTCAACATCTTTCCCAAGTACAAGTGCGCCGAAAACAGAGGCGCCAATGGTTAGATGTGAGCTAAGATGCGTCATGAGGTCTTGACGATCTTCGAGCTGCCAGCGAACGCGTTTGCCCATATATTCAATATGATGTGGCGTAATGACAACTAAGTTTTCGACATTTTGATTGAGCTTTGTGTCTGTAATAACGATACTGGCGCGATTGATGAGTTCGCGCATATGATTGGCGTTAACGTTGCTATATTTGCCGACGAATAATGCTAATTTGCTCTGGTGATTTAGATTTAGATATTCGATGAGTTCTTCGGCAAGTTTTGGCGAGATGCTGGCACTGCGGTCGGCGTAGATCCAGTCGACGCTTTCTTTGGGAATTTCCCAGGTGGTTTGTTTGTAGTTGCTAGGGCTAAGATAGCTGACGTGGCGGTCTTGGCAAAGAATATATCGATAA
Organism: uncultured Candidatus Saccharibacteria bacterium; assembly: GCA_947304395.1. Lineage (GTDB taxonomy): Bacteria > Patescibacteriota > Saccharimonadia > Saccharimonadales > Saccharimonadaceae > UBA2834. The sequence continues at coordinate 17,733 of CAMZBA010000009.1, read as the reverse complement.
ACGATATTGGTGTCTTTGACGATAAATTGTCCATCTAGGAACTTCGCTGAGGTATTTGCAATTTCGGCGGTTAGCCCAAAACGCGTCAATACTTCTAGGCTGATGCTAGCGCCGCCAAAAATGGAGACACGGTTGTAATATTTATGCGTGGAACCGTCAAAAGCGAAATCTAGCCATTTGATATCGTTCTGGTCGGTCTCGAATTTGTTTTGGCGATTATCGAGGCGCAGATAAACGTCTTTCGTGATATTGCCAACAATCAAAATGTTGCTCATGCTTTTATTGTAGCATAAGCGTCTCTTATCCGTATCTAGTTGTCTAATATGCGGTAATAACGGTTGACTGTGTAGTCGATGGCTGGATATTTGTCGCTGTAGCCAAGCATCTCGTTAATGGCGTGATCGACGTCATAGGCAATGTCGATTTGTTCATACGAGACTTTACTGGGCGATATTTCGAGAATACCAACACTGGCGGCTTCAATACCGATAGGGCACCCGACGCTGCCAGGGTTAATAAATAGTTTGCCATCGTGTGTTTTGGTAGTGCAACGGATATGCGTGTGTCCAAAGAGAAAGATGTCGGCATCGATATTTTTGAAGATTAGTTTGCATTGGGTACTATCGGGTCGGAAGTAAAACTTACGATAGTTTCCGAGCTGATCAAGTGGGTAATGGCTGACGTAAATTTTGCTCCCCTCCACTTCTACGATCTGTTGTTGCGAAAACTGGCGAAGAAAATTGATTGATGTGTTGCTGATTTGTTCATGGTTCCATTTAAATAAATCTATGATTTCTGGAGGGAGCATTTCTTGGTTTTCGTCATTGTGATTATGAACAGGCAGAGCTTTTAGTAAGTAATTTTCGTGATTTCCGTGAACCATTGCTAAGATTTGGTTTTGGTGCTCCATGATAAGCTGAACGCATTCTTCTGGATGCGCGCCTAGACCGATTACGTCGCCAAGACAAATGAACTTATCGACGCCACGTTCTTGGAATTCTTGAAAAACAGCACGCAGCGCGTCGATATTGCTATGCACGTCAGAAATAATCCCAATTCGCAAAACAGTTCTCCTCTCTTCAATGATTGTTCTATTATATCAAAATTTTGTATTTTTGTCAAGATGCTAATGTTAGAGCTCGCCCCAGTCCTGCCCCGTTGTAACATCTACAGCAAGCTTAACTGGTAACTCTGGCGCGACATTCTCCATGCAGGTTTTTAGGGTCTTTGCCACTTCGTCGGCAATTCCCTTTTCGCACTCGATAATCATGGAATCGTGAACTTGTAAAATGAGCTTTGCGCCGCTTGGGAGCCGTTTATCTACGGCGAGCATAGCTTTCTTCATGAGATCGGCCTCTGTGCCTTGAATTGGCATATTGCCGGCAGCGCGTTCGGCGGCGGCACGGACTAGATGGTTTGGTGCTCCAAGATCGGGAGTGGGGCGACGACGGCCGAACATGGTCTCGACGTATCCGTGCGTGCGGCCAAAATCTAGCGTGTCGTCAAGATATTTGCGCATTGGTGCGCGGAGCTTAAAGTAGCTGTCGATAAATTGTTTTGCTTCATAAAATGTCATACCGGCGGCGTCGGACAACCCTTTAGGGCTCATGCCGTACAGAACGCCGAAGTTGATGACTTTGGCGGCGCGACGTTGCGCTTTTGTAACCTGCTCCATTGGAATGTGAAAAGCGTCGGCGGCGGTCTTGGTATGGATATCGAGGCCGGCATTAAAATCGTCGATTAGCTTTTGATCTCCAGATAAGGCTGCGGCTAGGCGTAGCTCGAACTGGGCATAATCAGCGGAAATGAAAACTTTGCCAGCTTCGGCTGTAAAGCAGCCACGAATTCGTTTGCCGTCATCGCTACGTACGGGGATATTTTGCAGATTTGGATTGATACTGGAAAGGCGGCCAGTAGCGGTAACGTCTTGCGTATAAGTGGTATGAATGCGATGATTCTCATCGGCGAGGCTCGGGAGTGGATTGATGTAGGTGCTAAGAAGTTTGCCAACTTCGCGATAGCGCTCGATAAGCGGGATTATTTCGTGTTTGTCGCGGAGTTTATCGAGCTCCTTGGCGCCCGTAGAGTATGCGCGTTGAGTCTTCTTGATTCCTTGTGTTGGTAGGCCGAGCTTTTCGAAGAGAATCTGTGAGAGTTGAATGGGCGAGTTGATATTAAAACTCTGGCCAGACATCGCGTAGATTTTTTGCTCGAGTTCGGCGATTTCGGCGGAGAATTCCTTTTTAAGTGCATCGAAACGGTCGGACGATATTGCAACACCCTCTTTCTCCATCTTATAGAGTACAGGGATGAGTGGCATATCGAATTCGGTGGCTATTTTCTCAAGCTTGGGAATAGCAGCCAGTTGCTGGCACTGTTGAATGTAGTGTGTTTGGGGGTCGACTGGCTTAATTAAGAGCATTTGCTCGGTCTTTCTGGCTAAGGGATCGAGCAGGAAATCGACTTGCCCTAAGTCCCAAAACGGACGGCCGTTGAGGATTTCCTCAGTTAGTTCTGGCCGATCGTGCATATCGGCTTTCACGTCGTAGGAGATGTATAGGTTGTCAGGTACCTTTACTTCGATATCTGCGGGTGGTGGCAGGATGTCGGTGGGGATTTTACCTGGTGTTTGTGTTGTCTTTTTTACAACAGGGGCTTTTGTGGTTGGTGTTGTAATTTTTGCAACATTATCTAGCTTTGTGTTTGGGAAAAGTTTTATAAACTTGCGAATTAGGGAGTTGAACTGTAACTTTTGAAGCTCGGAAACGACTTTTTCGGGGTTGAAATCTGCTAGTTTGGTGGATTCTGGGTCAAATTCAACTGGTGCGTCAAACTGGATTTGAGCGAGCCGTTTACTAATGAATGCTAATTCTTTGCCGTCGCGAAGTTTTGTGCCGATGGCGCCGGGGATTTCGTCAATATGCGCATAAAGGTTTTCGAGGGTTTCGTATTCTTGAAGTAATTTGATGGCGCCTTTCTCACCAATACCAGGCACGCCAGGAATATTGTCCGAGGAGTCGCCTTTTAGCGATTTAAGATCGAGGAATTGTGATTTTTTGAGGCCGTATTTTGCTTCGACGTCCGGAATGTTAAATTCCGCAACGTCCGAAAAACCGCGCTTGAGCTGGTACATTTTGATGTGCTCGTCTACGATTTGGAGCATATCGAGATCGCCAGAAATGATTTCGACACGCTTATCTGCCGCTTGTGCTTTGCGAGCAAGCGTGCCGATTATGTCATCTGCTTCGTAATCGTCAAATTCGTATAGCGGGATGTGGAAGGCCTCGAGCAGTTCCATGAGATAAGGTATTTGGGCATAAAAATCTGGCGGTGCCGGCTTGCGGTTTGCTTTGTAGTCGGCATAAATGGCGCGACGACTGCGAATATTGGTCTTGGACTTATCCCATGCGACGGCGATATATTCTGGTTCAAGTTTCTCGATGATCTCAATCAGCATGGTAGCAAAGCCAAATACGCCACCAGTCGGTGTACCGTCCGGTAAAGATAGGTGTCCCATGGCGTAGTAGCCGCGATAGAATACGCTTTTGCCGTCAATAATAGTGAGATTTTCGCGTTCGTCCATGGTGCTCCTCGCTTGCTACTTTTTGTATCCTCTTTATTATATAACAGTTTAAGATAAAAACGTCGTCACGTGATTGAATGGTCGAGATAGCGAGTAGAGCCAAATGGAATTTTAGTTTTCACATGCTCGGTGCCATGCGAGGCGGCGGAATGGACTTTACGCGAGCCGAAGCGGTAATTAATCTTATCGATGGCGGCGCAGACGCTCTCGGCGCGGTCGATTTGTTTTTGATAGATGGTTAGCTGCGCGTCGGCTTCTTTTTGTAGCTTATAGAGCGTAATACCAATAATACGGACGGGGCTGGGTAAGTTTAGAAAAAGTTGACTGGCGCAGTTGCAGATGTCTCGATCGGTGTTAATTGCGCGTTTTAAAATAGTGGATTTATGCGAGTAAATATCGTCGTAGCCATAAGTCCAGACGTAGACGCCGCGTGCGTAGAGGCGCTTGCTGCGGAGGCGATAGCCAACGTCCTCGGAGAGATGTAGAATGCGGGCGCGGGTCTCTTCTCTAGTGAGATGACGGCTCTCTAAGACATATTGGCGACCAACGGATTTAATATCGCTGACATAATCATCTACTTCGATGCCGCGTAGGCGCTGGTACCATTTGCTACCATCAATGCTTTTGCAAACGAGTTTAACGAGGGTATCCTCGTCGGCGTCAAGAAACTGAAGTGGTGTGTAAATACTAACCGCGTTAAGACGACGCTCCATACGCATATTGATGCCGGGAAGGTCGGTTAGCTTGAGCTTGGCGAAGATGGTGCGTTGGTTATCTGGGGTTATTTCGTCTAGGCCGTCAGGTTTATGTAACTCGGCGGCGAGCTTAGCCAAGAAGCGATTACTGCTGATTCCGACATTGCAGCGCATATAATCGCCGACTTCGGTAAGGAGACGCTGTTTAATCTCTTGACCAATTTCGGCGCGGTTGCGAGTTTTTATGTGCGGCGGCGCGGCGGCGAGATTAATGACGCCCTCATCGATGGATTTCATAGTGACGTCGGCGGAGTAGTCTTGCATGATACGCTTAAGTTTATTGTGCACAAAAATATACTTGCTTGGTTCAGTCTCGGCAAAAATTAAATCTGGGCAAATTGTGCTGGCCTCCATGCGGCGCATGCCAACTTTAATGCCGCGCGCCTTTGCTTCGTAGCTAGCAGCAATAATGCAGGCGTTAGGAGTGATGCGATTAGTAATAGCAACAGGGCGCCCGCGCAGCATGGGGCGAGATTGTTGCTCAATGGCGGCAAAGCAAGAATTGAGATCAATGTATATAGTGTCATTCATAATGATCTCCCTCGAATTCTAGATACCAGTTGAGCGAATCAGTATCGAGCGTAATGCGGTAATCGGTAGCGCCGTCGGTGATATCGAAGGCATAAATAGTTTTGAGCCCATCGTATTTGGGATGAACGAGGCCGACTTGAGCGATTTGCACTTCCCTGCTGGATTGAGTGCGAAAAGCGATGGGGCGGCAATGTCCAAGAATACTACGCGAAAAGCTAGCATCGACGTCGATTGGTTCATGAAGGTTTGTTTGAAGAGAGTTTTGATTCATAAAAATCCTTTACTGATTGCGTTTTTATAGATGTGGGTGACGCAATATTGGCGTCTGGAAATTTATGAATCTGAATCAGGGGCCGAAGCATGATTCGATTAGTATTATTATAGCATGTTTGTGCAAGAAAAATGCCATCGCGTGAGCGATGGCTTTGCCTACGATGGGCGATGGTCTTAGTAGCCGAAGAGTCTGCGTGCGTCGTCGGACAGTCTGCGTCCGAGTCCGGCTTCGATATCCTGGAGACTCAAATCGGAGGTTACTCCGCGGTACTGTCTCGGGTTGCTCTCGAGTACGCGCGCCATTTCTTCGTATTCTTCTTTTGATGTGCCGAAGCCCTGGCTGTCGGGTACGTCCACGCCGTTACTGTAGGTAAGTTTAATATAGTGCCCCATCATACCACCTCCTTTGATGGGCGAGTATACCTTTGCGGTATACGAGAAATGTACGTGTCGCTCGTAGTACTTATTGCGACTCTGAGCATAATATATCACGAGACGAATAATCATGCAATAGTTTTTTGTGGTTTTTGCCAAAATATGGCATTTTCTGCCCAAAATGGCGTGCAAATGATGGTATGATATGCGCCTTGCGGTGTTAGATAATGTTGTTTCATGAAAAAACCACCGCATATTGACGGTGGCATGGGGGTGGTTTTAACGAGAGGCGCAATCAGTAAATAATGCGCTGTCGGCCGCCGCAAAGAGGACATCTGCTTACAGCGGGGAACATTGTTGTAATGATTCGCTGTCCTGTCCCTGAGCAACGGGGGCACCCTTTTGTCCTATACTTCAACTGGTCATCCGTCGACTTGAATGTCGCTGGGAGCTTTCTCTCGTAAGGCCCTGAGATTATGTGACTACCGAAAAACAACACGTTTTCACCTCCTTTTTGAAAAAAGAACACTTAAGGTTATCTAAAGCTGCATAATTATAACATTTTATTGGGAATACAGCAATAGCGGTGTTCTACGCTTCGGCAATTAGCTGATCATAGAATGCTTTTGTCGGATTGCTGCTTTCTAGGGCCGCAGTGGTGTCTGGGAGATTGAGCGTTTTTATATGGCGGAATACGGTTTGGATAAGATGTTTTATGTCCGCGGAGTCTTTTTCGTTAAAATCTAGCTCTAATGAAACGATGTCGCCTTCGTCGTCTGGCGAAATATAGTCAATGCGTCCAGTCTTGACCTTATAGTTACGAAAATCTTTGGAATTCTCGATTAGGAATTTATAAAAATACAATTGGATTTTATAGGCAAATGTCGTGTCGTAAGTGCTCCATTTATGCTTGGCGTTTCCGGTTTTGAAATCCGCAACAGTTATAGTCTTAGTATCTTCATCGATCTCTACGCGATCGATTTTGCCAGTTAAAATAGCGTCGCCAAGTGTGATGGTTTCCGTAAAGAAGCCGCGTTCAGATTCGGCGTTGGTGTTGCGAATCAAGTCGCCGCGTTCGCCGAGGAATTTAGCTAGCTCTGCCTGGCCGCGCTTATGCAGGTCCTCTTTGGTTTTTTCGTCCGTGTCGGCCTCATCGATGCGTTTCTCAAACCGCTCGATAGCCTCCTCGTTGCTAATATTCTCCTTGTTAATCTCGTCCATTATCTCATGGATGAGGCTTCCGTAGATGAGGGCGAAGTTGTTGGATTCATCGCTAGGCTCGCCAATGATGTAGTTGCGCAGAAATGTGATGGGGCCTTCTCCGTAGCGTAAGTCCAGGAAGGTGTTGAGATGGGTAGGCGAAATGCGGTATTTCTCGACATATGGCAAGAGTAGGTTTTTGCGAGTTTCGTCGTCGGGAATATAATTGTCGAGCCACTTATCTGGGGCGATGTCGCTTGGCTGTAATTCGTCGGCTTCGCTAGGGATAATCTCGGCAAACTCCTCTGGGGTAACCTTGCTAATTTGAGAATGATTTTCGTTTTCGCGGATATCTAAATATTTCAGACGGTCGGCAGTGTGTCCGGCAAAGTCGGAGAGGCTGTAGGTAAGGTGTAAATATGCTTTTGCGCGAGTTAGGGCGACAAAGAATATGCGAATTTTCTCGTCGGCCGAGTCGCCGGTATGGCGGACATGCTCAAGGTTGCGTGGTAGGGTGATAAGATCAGTATTCCCTTTTGCCTCGCTCCAGTTTTTGTTATCGGCCGCAATCAAGAATACGTGTTCGTATTCTAGCCCCTTGGCGGAGTGTACGGTCTGCAGTTGTACGGCCGTGTCGGATTCGTGGTAAGGTGATTTATTTAAGATGGCCATTTCGGCGTTATTGTAGGCGTCTAGCATATGTATAAAATCGGCTAGTTTGAGTTTTTCGCTATTTTTAGTCTTTTTTGCCGAAAGCATGTCGCGAAGTGTATTTAGATTGCTAAATAGCTCGTAATTATCAAGTTCGTCATCAAAGAGTTTTTTGCAGGCAATATTGATGATATATTCGGCCGAATATGTTTCTGTTTGGGCGGAAAGTTCTGTGATAAAATTCGCAATTTCTTTCAACTGTTCATTATCCCCCTCAAGCATATGCTCGAGGATGCTTTGTTTGCTGTATTTTGCTGATTGAATTAATTCGATGATGGTTTTGGGTTCGAGATTCCAACATGGCATGGATAATAATTGGAACCAGTATGTGTCGGCGTATTTTGGATTCTGTGCGATGGCGAGTAATGTGTGGCAGAAATTGAGCAGTTCGTTGATGCTGCTGTCCTCAAGGATGTTTTCGCGACGCGTGTATGAAACGGGAATATTTAGCGCGTGAAGATATGGCAAAATAGAGACTAGGCATTTATGCTTTGGCGCGATGATAGCGATATTGTTCCCTGCTGTGCCATTATCGAGTATTTTGCGTATTTCGCGAGCGATGTATGAATACTCGGCTTGATAGGCTTTGAATTCACGGATCTCGATATTTGTTTGGTCGGGTGCGTTTTCGGCCGAAATATGCTTATCAATATTGACGTTTGGTGCCTTGCAGAAACGGTCTGTCGCCTGTTCGATAATATTGTGCGACAGTTCAAGGATTGGTGCCGAGGAGCGGTAGTTCTTGGTAAGGAAGATTTGTTTTGGGTGATATTTGGCATCAAAATCGAAGAAGTTAGACGTATTGGCGCCTTGAAAGCCGTAAATGGCCTGATCGTCGTCGCCGACGGCCATAATATTTGGTTTACCTTCATTGCTAGGATTGTCGGTAAGTAAGCTAACTAGCTGCGCTTGAGCGTCATTAGTATCTTGAAACTCGTCGAGTAGGATATACTGAAAGCGTTCTTGGGCGTTATAGCGTTTTTCGTCATCATTCTTAAGTAAGTCGATGGCGTTTAGGATCATGTCATCATAGTCGAAGAGCCCAGACGCGTTTAGCGCGGCACTATACTTTTCCATAATATTGGCGAGGCTGAGTAATTTTTTATTAGCAATATCGTCGCCAAAAACATAGTTGTTGTTTTTATCCTTTTTGAAATATTTATCTCGCCACTTCCCTGGTAGCTTTGAGGATGGTTTGGCGGAATTTTCTTCTGCAAGTAGAGCTTCGGCGAGCGAGCGGTAGTAAATATTTGCGATTGGCTCGACTCTCCCAACAATATATTCGGGCGAGCTTGGCGCATCGACGAAAGTTTTGATGGCGTCAAGGATACGCCCGTATACTTCGGCGGATTTCGGATAGCGCAAGCCGCGCGTGCTTTGGATTTCTTCTGATATGGCGGAATAAATCTTAGCAGAATCAATCTGGTTGCGATTGACGATTTTACGAATATCTTCTGGTGATAGGGCTGCGGATTTTAAGTCGGAAATGGCAGAAATGATGGAGCTAGTGTAAAACTCTGGGCGTAGAATGTCAGTTGGGTCGAGTGATTCTTGAATGTCGCGAACCATAGTAAAACGTTCAAGCTCGTCAATGGCGGCAGTTAAATCTGGACGATGTTCCTGAAGAATGTAGGAGCCAAAAGCGTGATAGGTTTGAATTTGGACTTTATAAGCCTCTGGGCCAATAAAATCGGCGAGACGCTTGCGCATATTACTAGCGCCGGTTTCGGTAAAAGTTAAACAAAGGATGTTTTCTGGTCCGACGTCGGTTTGTCTAAGAATATTGGCAACGCGAACGGAAAGAAGCTGAGTCTTGCCGGTGCCTGGCCCCGCAATAACTAATAATGGCCCGTCGATATGGTCAACAGCGGCGCGCTGCTGGTCGTTAAGGTGTTGATAAGCGTTCTCGAATTCCATATAATAATTATATATGGCAAGAGGTGATGGCGCAAAGAATGGGGATGCTATTTTTAGCTTCAAAAAAGCTGGCGATTTCGAGAAAATATGTCGTCGGATTGTTTATTTTGAGACGATAATACCGCGCTATTCGTCTTTGCACGATGCAGTAATTCATTTTTATGCGTTGGATGGTCGGAAACTGAAGGAATACGAGTTGAAGTATGCCGACAACCCAGATGCTTACAATGAGATTATTCGCGCATTGGATCACTATGAAGTAATTGATATGTTTCGTTCGTATCGGTTTCATATTATCTCGCGTTCGGTGCGCGTGTTGATGCGGAAGGGTATTTCGTTTGACGCAAATGGTGATTTGGGTGGATTTGTGTTTCAAAGCTATAAGACAAGTCATTTAGTTAGCCCAAAATATCGTGAGATATTCGATCGGCTACGAAAAGATACTTACGGCCATATAGACGGCACGGCTCAACTCGTAAAAATGAGTCGGCTGCTAAAAAACGAACGCTTTTTAAAGATACATAATGAATATTTTGGCAAATTGGGTGTTGCGGCATTGAATGACAGTGCCGTAATGAAATCGCGCTACGCGGACTGTTTGACTAGTAATAGTATCGTGACTGATGCGGTACAGTTTAGAGAATACCTAGATATTATTAATACGATTCCGATGTCGGATTTTGCCGAACCAAGTATTATTTCGCAGATGTCTGGCGATTCGCTCAAGATTAAAAACATTTTGGAAGACAACTATTGCAATTTTTTGTTTGTTGATGAAGATGAGATGGATTTTATGTGCGTCTTGCTAGCGCGCTTTCTGTGCCCAGATGATTTTATAATTAGCACCGAAGATTGGGTAAGAGCGGTCAGTTATGAGCGCTGTATTGGTGGGGATTCGCATTTAAGATTCGATGAGGACGAGTTGGATTTCGAGCGTGAGTTATTAATCTTTCGTGCTTGTTATATTTTTGATAAGGTGGATGTCGCAAAGTTGGTTCATTTCTTTTACGATTTCTTTGAATATAATAATTTATCGCGAAATGTCGGCACATTCTATGAGCGCCTGAATGATTTATTGGGTGAGGATATCCGGGAAAAGTTTTTACGTCTCGAAACTATAAATGTTAGTCTTAAAAGTTATACAGAAACGAATGATCCGTGCGTCTTTTTTAAGTACCCGCAACTTGTAAATTTCTCTACTGCTGCAGATAGGCAAATTCAAAAAGAAATAATTTCAGGAGAATATAACCGGAATTTTATTGCCTTTTATCTATGTAATTATATGCAGGTAGCAGATTACAAAAAATACAGCAATGTTTTGCCTGCGGTCGTGAGCATCCTCAAGAATTTAACTATTAAAAACGATGAAGATTATAACTTGTATTGGATGGCGTGCGATCTTTTGAATTATTTTTGGAAAACTTTGCCAGGCGAAGATGCCGGCTTAAATAATGCGATGGAAAAACTTGTATATGAGTTGTTTTGGCCGCGCGTTGGCGATGTTTGGCCAATAAAGAATCGTAATCGTATTAAATATGTGAATGAGTCCGAAAAAGATGAGTTTGAAGAGGCCCTGGGTTGGGTGCTGTGCCTTGATGGGGTTAAGCGATACGATTCGAAATTAAAAGCTTTTCTGAACAGCTATGTGACTGATAAATATAAGGTTGCGGATGATGTTGAGAATAAATGCCATGATCTTTGGTTTGCTAAGCAAAAGAATAAGAGCATTGAAAAATATGTTCATTCTGCCGATGCAAAACTTAGTCGGGTTTATTATAGCGCAATCTTTTGCGATGATATTGACAAGGTTGATTTGTTTAAGTATCTTCTGACGCGGAAAAAGATAACTAGCAATGAAGTTTATGCGATGGAGCAGCTATTTTTGCAGTTTAAGGATGCGAAAAATAGTAAAGCACTATATGGCGCTATTCTTGAAGAATATGATAAGCTGACGGTGTTTTATGAAAGTTATGACGATAAATCTGGGTTAGCAAAACAATATCTTTTTAGTGGTTTTGCCTCGTTGTGTGAGTCGGCTACGAATGATATTGAGCGAGACTATTTAAAGCAGCTTTCGGAGAAGTATAAAGATTCGCTTGGTCAGGAATATGATGATAGAATTGCGCGAACGCTTTTAGTGGCCGATGCGCATATACGTCAAACGAACTTTCAGACAAAAGATGTTTCGGTGGGTTATATCGAAGGGCTACTTTAATCTATTTGGCCAACAAGGTCGTATATTTCGTCAAGAATCATATAATCTGCATGGTCGATTTTGCTGAGCGCAGATACGCCTTCGACAGTCTTTAGTTCGTCGATTATTTCTGGCAAACTCTTTCCTTCGCGTAGGCGAACGCCGCACATGTAGTTGCGAGAAGTGTCGTGAGTACAGGTAAGAATTAGGTCGCCAATGCCACAGGCTAGTTCGGCCGTGTATGGCTGAGCGCCGTGATCTTTGAGGTATTTTTGCATTTCGGCATGAGCGTGTTGGATAAAAATGGCTGAATCGTTTTCGGAGTCGCCATGATAGCCAGCGCCGATAGCATAGATGTTCTTAAGTGAGCCGCAAAGTAGGATGCCGAGTAAATCTTCTTGCAACTCGATTTGGATTTGCTCGTTCTTTAGTAGTCCCATAGCGAAGGGTGCGGAAGCGGTAAATGTGGCGGGTTTCCCGTCGATTATTTCTTGGGCAAAGCCTGGTCCGGAAATGGCTGAAAACTGTTCAAAATCGTCAAACATGCTGGGATCACAGATGCCTTTTGTTGCCAAAATGGTTGGAAGCTTTTTTAGATGCTGAGGATACGACTCGAGGAATTCTGGCAGATTGGCCGATGGAATGACGATAGCGATGGCGTTGGCTTGGTAAGTGGCCTGCTCTAGTGGTATGTCTGGGTAGACGTAAGGGTCGTAATATTTTACTTCGTGATGGTTGTCGGTGAGAATTTTGCCGAGCGCTTTTCCGAATACGCCAGCTCCAAGAATCGAGATAATCATAGGACTATTCTAACATAAATAAGATTATTAGGCTTTTTCAAGAATAGCGAGATTCTCAATGTGTGGAGTACGTGGGAAGAAGTTGTATGGTTGTAATTTTGTAATGCGGTAATTATGTAGCGCCACAAGATCGCGCGCCTGCGTGATGGGGTTGCAACTAAGGTAGATAATCTTCTCTGGTTGAACTTCGTTCAGCTTTTCGATGAGTTTTTGATCGCATCCGGCACGTGGCGGGTCAAGAATGACGGAACAATCTGGAGTGATGTATCCTGTGACGTCCTCAGATTTGGCGAGTATGCAATTGGCGGTGGTTCCTCTGGCGTTATTTTGCATTTCGGCAAAAGCGGCGCCGTTAACTTCAACGAGCGTAAGATCCTTGTCGCGGGCCACGCTAAGACCTATACTGCCAACGCCTGCATAAAGGTCGAGGACTTTGTCGGTAGCGATATGCTTTGATATTTCTTTGAGAACTAATTCGTAGACGGGTAGATTTATTTGGAAAAACCCGTTTGGCGAGTAGGAGTATTTGTAATTACAGAGAGAATCTTCAAGCAGACTCATGACCGGATGCGGTTTGCGATTCTCGAAGAGTGCCGAGGATACTTTGCCTTGTTGATCGCAGCGAATCAGGAGCGACTGATAGGCGCGCGCTTCGGCATGTTTAGCGTTAAGGTCGGCGATAATCCTTTGGGCTTCTGCGAAGATTTCTGGACGCTCAATTGAGCTTTGCGCTATGGGCGATTTGCGATGTGTGCCGCGCGTATGGAAAGCTGGATAGATAAGATTATCTTCGTGGCGCCAGTAGAGGGAATATTCCATTTTGTTGCGGTAGTAGAAATCCTTGCCATCGGTGATGGTGGGCTCGACGGCGGCATCGATGTGCTGTTGGCGGAGACATTCTTTGACGAGGGATTGTTTTTGCGACAATTCTTCCGCATAGTCGATGATCTGCCAGGGGCTAGTTGAGAGATAGCATGCATCTTTCGGCTCGATGCGAAGTGGTGATGACGAGATGACTTTCGTGGCGATACCCTCGCAATAACTGTGTTTGTTCTTGGTAATTTCAAATTCGACTTTTTCCCCTGGTAGCGCATTCCATAAAAAAGCTTTCTTGCCATCAGCAAGTGTGGCAATTCCCTGCCCGCCCGGGACGAGTTTGTCGATTTTTGCGTTCATCTGTTAATTATAACAAAAACATGTTTTGACAGCTAGATACGAAAGTGTCATAATTAAGTCTGAACTACTTGTGAAAGTTGGCACTTTTAAGGAGGTGATAAGAATGTATTGGCTGTAAGGTTTTTTCGCTATAGTAATCGCGTCTCTTCTATTTGCTGCAGTAATTGGCGTTACGGCTATAATGATCATCAGCAGCCTTATCTATTGTGTTATCAGCGCTATTCTGGGCATTTTTGGACTGCAGAGATTCACGAAATATGTGTTCGCTCTCGCCATAGTGGCGTACGTTCTGGGTTTTCTATAAACCTCCACATCAAAAACCACCGGCTAGGCCGGTGGCGTTTTCCTTTGCGCTAGGTCGGTAATAAAGTCGTACCATCCGAGTTTATCGTCGAGTTTGTCTTTAATTATGCAGTCGGGTAAATATTTCAATCTATGGTCACAGGTGTGAAAGAAACATTCTCCGCCGTACATGTCCATAATCTGCTCGTCGCTCATATTGCGAAGCGGTGCATACTTGTCGTCTTGCATAATTTCGCGCACTGCATCGACGTACTCGGCATGAGCCGCATAATCTTCGGCCTTCCAAAAACCATCAAAATTTTTTGTGTCTTTTGGAATCTTCTTGATCTGGTATGCGGTTTTTATGTGTGCGTAGTAGAATGCATATTGGTCATGGTTTAAGTAGCCGAAGCGTGGCGCTCCTCTGTATCCTCTTTCGTACATAGCCTCATAAAATTGGTGAGGCTGTAGCCCAAGCCCCCACTTCTGCGTAAGGTCGGCGTCGACTCGGAGCTTAGTATTGAATCTGACAACGACGACGGGATTAAAGTCTCTTACAGGGCGATTGTCGTTTGTGGTGTAGTACCCGTCGAAAAACTCGATGCGCACATCGTCTGGAATACGCACTCTAATCATGCTGCTTTCCCCGTAAGACCAGCCTCGCGGAATTAGGCGAAAGTTTGACAATGGTTCGTCGGGCTCGCAAAGGCCGGATCCTATGTATAAAAACCTCATTTTTACCCCCCTCTCTTAATACCTAGCCTGTAAAGTTGCTTGGCGCATTTTGCGCCATTGTAGTTGGGTTTAATTTTAAGATTAACCCAGTTGCCTTGTTATATCATGAATCTTAAATTCGGTCAAGCTTAGGCTACTCGTAGCGCAAGGCATCGATTGGATTTTTGCTAGCGGCGCGTCTGGCTGGAAGCGTTCCGGCCAGGAACGATATGAACATGATTAGAACAGTGACAATAATGATGTCTTTGATAGTGTAAGTCGCAAGGTTGAAAGATGGGAAGCTTTCAAGGAAACCGCCTTCGGCGTGGAAAATATTATTGGCAATGTTGCCGAGTATCATCGATACGGTAATGCCAAATACAGAGCCCCAAAAACCGAGCGAGATAGCTTCGATACTAAAGCTAAGGAAGACGCGTGCGGATGACATGCCTAATGCTTTGTCGAGGCCAATTTCGCGGGTGCGCTCCTGGACGGACATGAAGAGTGTATTGATGATACCGATGGCGGCTGCTAGCAAGGCGATAAAACCGAAGATCTTGAATACGGTCAATATGACATCAAAGAATGTTTTGATTGAGCCGATAATGTCGTCGATAGTCATGGCGGATAGGCCGATATCTTCAAGCTTGTCTTTTATTTCCTTTGCTGAGTGATTTTTGTAGTCGTAATTCACAGCTATTGCAACGACGTGATCTTTATATTCTGCTGGGTAGTATTTGGTATTTTCAGTATAGATATCATCAGCCGTTTTGTTATTCACGTAGGAATAACCCATTGATATTACGCCGGGCGCAATTACGCCAACAACTTTTACGTTAAAAGTTTTTTGAGTGTGCTTGAACTGGTCGACTACGACGAGCTGGATTTTTTCGCCAATTATATTTTCTTCTGTATATCCGAGTACGTCGACATATTTTTTCTCGAGCTGAATTTGGTATTCATCGCCTTGCAAGTCGAGTTGTCCGCTGGTGGTAGTCTCTACTTTGATGTTGCCTGGCGGCAAAGCTTCGGCGCCGATGAGGTATTTTTTGTCGGTCTTTTTACTGCTGACGTAGGATATGTTTAAAGATTTTTGCTCTACAAGGCTATCGCCATCGATGCCGTCGATTTTTTTGATTTTATCGAGCTGCTCGTTGGTGATAGGAGTCATGCCGTCTTGGATTTTATCTTCCTTGTATTCAATAGGGGTGCTATTGCCATTCCCCATAGCGCCGGTTAAGCCTTCAAGCGCATCGAAAGAGTCTTTTGATACAACGGCGAGATAGCCTTCGCCACCATAGCTGTCGACTTGCTGATCGATGAAATTATTTACGCCTGCTTGGATAGCGGAAGTTGAAATGATTGAGAAAGAGCCAATAAAAATAGCGAGGATAGTTAGAAAGCTGCGCAGTTTGTTACGAAGTAGGTTGGCGTTCGCGTCCCGAATGATGTCTAAAAATTTCATTATAAATCCTCCTCATCTTCATCAATGTTTATGTGGTGGACTGGATGCTTCTGGTCGAGCATGCCGTCAATATTGTTATCGCCTTCGAACTTGTCCGGGGTCGCATCCTCGTCGTCATCTTCTTCGCTTTCGGCGATGATTTCGCGAATTTCTTCATCTCCATCGTCGTCTTGTTCCGCGTCGGCAGAAGTGTCGGATACGATGCGGCCGTCTTTAATGTTGATTTGGCGTTCACATTTATTAGCTAAATCTTGGTCATGCGTAACGATAATGAGAGTGATTCCCTTTTCGCGGTTAAGCTTGAATAGGAGGTTGATTATCTTTTCGCCAGTAGCGGAGTCGAGGTTCCCGGTTGGCTCATCTGCGAAGATGACTTTAGGGTCATTAACGATAGCGCGTGCAATACAGACGCGCTGTTTTTGGCCACCAGAGAGGTCGCTGGCTTTATTGTTGCGCTTGTCGTCGAGATCGACGGTCTTGAGGGCGGAGACGGCGCGGCGGTGGCGTTCTCTATATCCAACGCCAGCGATTTTTAGAGGGAGAATCACGTTATTTAAAACGGTGTCGTTGGCATTCATGAAGAAACTTTGAAAAACGAAGCCAAACTTTTTATTGCGAATAGTATTGAGCTTGTGGGCGCGCAATCTTGCCGTAGGGTGCCCGTTTAGGGTGATTTCGCCACGAGTTGGCTTATCGAGAAGCGCGAGTAGATGCATCAGCGTAGATTTGCCGGAACCTGACTTACCGATAATGGCTACCGATTCCCCCTCGTGAATATTTAACGTAACGCCACGTAGTGCCTCAAATTTGCTATTGCGTTTGCCGTAAGACTTACGGAGACCTCGGGCGCTAATAAGTGTCTTGCTCATAAATATATTTTAGCAAGAAAGAGCTCAAGCCAAAAGACTAGGAGTATATATGTCTATATTATATCACAGGTTTCCGTTTTAGTCAAATGCTAATGCTTGCAGATTTTATAATTTTAGGATTATATATTTGTATATTTTGCACATTAATAGCGGAGGTAAAAAGTATGAATGCTGATGATATAGACAATCTCTTTAACGAGCTCGTAGTTCCGAGAGTTTGCGCAGTGATGCCTGGGTTAATAAAGATCCCTTTGGCGGCGCTACGCGAATTTCATGATAAGGCTGGGATGAGCCCTAATGAGCCTGCAAAATACAACTTTAAAATATCCCTTGCAGGCGTGGGCGAACTCCAGATGTTTACGTATGGCCCGGATTCGAGCGGGACAATACCGCCTATGTTGGACGAAGTGTATTATTATGATGCAACTAGTGGCAATTATGATCAAATAACCGCTAGTAAAGGAAACGTCTTGTATGGCGCTATTGACCGCAATCTCTATGAACGTAAATCTTTGATTGAAGGGTGTTTTACGGTTAACCAAAATGGTCGAGTTTATGTCACGGTCGAACATGAGGAAAATATATTCGCAAATTATTATTTCGACCTGTTGCCCGATAAGAGTGGATGTCAATTTGTCACGGTTGATAACGAGCATGAAGTATGGATCTGGCTCGAGGATGACGTCGTATATATCTCGAATACCGTTATTATTATTGTGTCGCTGTAACTTTTTGTTATGCGTAGCTTCGTAGCGCCTTCGCGGTCTCCCCTAGCGGGAGACCTTTTTATGTAACCTTATTCGACAAAGATTTATTTTTGTGATAGAATTTTGAAAGATTGGACCGTCGCCAAGTGGTAAGGCACTGGGTTTTGGTCCCAGCATTCGC
>CAMZBA010000008.1 GCA_947304395.1 uncultured Candidatus Saccharibacteria bacterium | reverse complement strand
GGCGCCGATATTTCGGCGCAAAAACTAGGTGATATTTACAATTCCACTTCGTATGACTTAAACTATTTATATCGTTAACGGACATAAAACTCCTTTTTGTATGTTTATCTAGCTGACAGGCTATACGAAAAGCATAACAAAAAGGAGTTTTCTGACTCATCGGTAAACCTAAACAGAACCACCAGCCTAGCTGGTGGTTTTACGCTACAAACAGAACCACCAGCCTAGCTGGTGGTTTTACGCTACAAAAAGCCCCGGCCTTCCACGCAGAGGCGTGGTTGGCCGGGGAATGATCATGCGCCATATTAAGGACACTGCAGCCGAAACTGTATGGGGCACCCATTAACCATGAATGTTATAACGCCCCCATGGTCGATACATTCGGAAAGATCGGACCTCACCGCCGAGTAGCTCTTCTCAGGAATCTGCTTAGCTAACTGGACGGTAGTCGCCGTGCCGCTGATCCGTTCCGCCTGCTCGTGGCTGAGTCTAGCTTCAGCCAAGTTCGGCTGGTATCTAATTAGACGATCGAAGTCGCCGCCGTTTTTGACGTCGACTACCTCTACCTTGTACGACTCGCCGCAAATGCCGCCGATTGAGAAGAAGACGTAGACCGATCGGACTCGAGCGACCTCGCGGCGGTCGCCGACGCTGGCTTGTGCCTTGCTCCCGATCCAGCGCCCCCATTCATCTCTGGACCACTCCTGAAAGTCGACTTCGTCATAAGTGCTCATCGAGGTCCCCGCTACGAACCCATCGGTGGCCTCATAATAGACGCCGACGTGTACGTAATCGGCCTCCAGCTCCTTGAAGTCGAAGTCCGAGAGCGCCTCGGCTGCCACGTTTTCGTATGGCAATGCAGTCCCGTACACTGAAACCGCCAAAGTAATAACGGCCAGAATGGCAACAGCTACGATTAACGACAGTATCTTCTTACTCATATGCCCCTCCTTTTTGTAAGATGCATTATTGTTTGCGCATAATATTCTTATTATAGCACAAGCGTTATGTTTTGTCAAGTGCAGAGAGGGCTGCGTTTGGCTAATTACATTGCACGCTGGAATAAATTCGTTTAGTAAAAAGTCGCAATACGACAAAGGCGCACGTCAAAGATTTGATATCTTAATCGCGTTTAGTCATTTTGGCGAGTAGAACATTGCGATAGTGACGCGAGTCTTTGTCGCAAGTAGAAAGAACGATTATTTTGCTATTTTTATCCATTTCTATGTCGCGGTTTTGTTTTGAGAATAGGCGCACTTCACTGATAACTTTATCATTTTGGCCATTGCGGTTATCGTCGTGATTATAGATTGAAGCACGATTGATATCTATGACTGAGAAATCTGATATTTCCAAATCATAAATACCCTCTTCGGTATAGAGCTTACCAGCTGGGTGCTGATCGAAATAGTCCTTTTCCTCAAATAACGATATGCCACCAAACATATCGAAGCCATCCATACGGTGCCCGTAGACTAGCGAGAAGTCGTCATTGAAGCTGTTGTTGCGATAGTCCAAAAAGATGCTTCCGGCAGTAGCGTATTCACCACGATAGTTTCGAGTAAGGTACTTCGTATTATTCTTGGCCTGTACGACTGGGTAATTGATTTTTGTGTTATTAATATGAATCCAGGCAATGATTTCTGGATTGACTTTCTTTAATTCTGCGATATCTACCTCTTGGACATCATCAGGTGCCATATTTTGCATTTCTTCGTCCATTCTGGCGCTAACGGTTACGGCGTGGATATCTAAGAGAGCGTAGAGGCCAATCACGAAGAGAAGCAGGAAGAGCGCCGCTGAGAGCATATTGACGACGTTCTCTATATATTCCCTTATTTTGTCTGCAGTTTTTTTCATTTTAGATTGACCTTGTGCGGAAAATACTCACAATTTTTCCTTTGATTTGTTCTGCGAAAATTGCCCCGAAGCTGCGCGAATCATCCAAATCTTCGAGATTTTCGTTTAGTAAGAAGTAACCCCCATCCGGTACGCGTGCCGGAAAAGTAATCGTTGGCGTTTCGCCTTGATCTATGTTATAGACGGCAGTATCGGACACCCGTGCGCCATTGACATACAGGCGCCCGACTTCGTCTAGGGTGATAATGTCACCCGGGGAGGCAAGTATCGACGAGACGCGTGTTTTACCTTCGCGCTCGTACAACACGACATCGTCTGGATAATATGTCTTATCCGTCCGGGAGAATAGGACGAGATCACCGTCTTCTACACGATGAGACATAGATACGCCTTCTACCCGTCGAAAGCCAATCAGTACCCCAAATAGAAACCACAGGAATGCGACCATAACGGCTATCTTCACAAATAGTCGAATCCATTTATGGTGTTTCTTAAGAAAAGCTTTCGTTTTATTCATTTTTGATTGTTATTTAAGCTTGTTGCTGTTCTTCGTCGTCTTGTTTGCGGCGGCTAACAATGAAGAAGCCAATTAAGCCGGCAACTAGAAGCATGATGTAGAACCAGAAGTTGGTTACGATACCAGTTAAGAGGCCCTCATCTAAGTTGTTTTCAAGAGCGGTTTTGTTATCGGTATCGAAATCGTCATCACCAATCGCTACTGTAGTTTTAGTTGTATCGGTAGCACTTGAACCGTCAAATTTTTCGATATAATCGTCGCTGTGATTTGTCTTTGTAATAGTATATTGGGCACCAACTGGAAGCTGATATGCACCGCTGTTGTAACCTACGCGGACAGTATCACCGTTCTTGAGGTAAACCGTGGCTGGAGCACCGGCAGCAACGCTGGTTGCGCTACCAGAACATGCACCAGAGGTTGGGTTGATATCGATAGCATAAGTACCGCCGGCAGTAACGCCACTATTTGGAATATCAATAGTGTAGGCGAAACATAGTGAGGCATCAGCCATGTTACCGGTAGTCTTTTCAGTTGCCTGAATATAGGTGTAAGTTGAAGCGCTAGTCCAAGTAGCTTCAGTTACCTTAGTATCGCCATTCCATACGGTGATAGTAGCGATAAACTTACTGTTGTCTGGCACGTTGTTGCCATCAACTGGATAGCGAACTTGCACGACAGCAGTGTAGCTATGAGTGCTATCAACTGGATAGTTGGCTGAATCACTAGAACTGGTCTCAGTAATAGTGAATTCGTAATCACCTACCTTTGAATAGTTGGCAGATGAGAAGCCCAAGTTTTGCGTTTGTGTGACGGAACCACTTGTTGGTGCGGCATTACTGAAAACAATGCTGGCCGAAGTTGGCGCACCGCTAACGCTACCGCCACTTGGTACCGCCGTGTTTGAGACAGTGTAACCAAAGGTATTGGTCACATTACCTGAAACATTATTGATTGTCCTGCGCAGGACAATTGGGTTACCTTCGTAATCCGTTGTTGCTACTGTGTTGGCAAATACGCCAGCCGCTGGAAAGATGCTCGCAACTGCTAGAGCGATAGCAGCTACGCCAGCGGTGAATGAAAGTTTTTTCATTTCTCCCTTTCTTTTATTTTTTGCTTATAAGTCACAATACTCCCGCCTCCTATGCCTATTGCTCCGAAGAGCATTAAGATAGAATAGAGTATTGTGCTATTGGTGTTTACCCCGGTCAAGACCGGGACGTCTTGCCAGCTTTGGGTCGCAAACTGAGCGCTGGCGATATAACTTTGAGATGTATCGAGATAATAAAAATTACTTGCACTAGCCGCCGTAATCTCGGCGGTATTAGTGAGAGTTTGCGTGACGTCTTGAGCGATATCATATTCCGCATAAAGCACTACTATGCCATTAGCCGGAATCGTAGCAATAGTTGCCACATCGCCGGTGCCTGAAACCGTATAACCTGAGGCGGGCAAAAATCTAGTTCCGACTAGATTTTCCGTCACTTCAACGTTAGTAATTGGATAGGATTCGGGATTGCTGACGACAACCAAAAATTCTACCGTATCACCGTAACGATACACATTTTGCGGATTCGTAATTTGCTTTGAAATGCTCGGTGCAAAATACCCGTTGAACTGCTCCCAACTACCGCTTATGGTAACATCATTTGATGGCATCGTAAAGGTCCCGCTTATGCTTGAACCGTTCATGGTCCACCCCAAGAAACGATAGCCCGTAGCGGTTGGTTCTTGAGCGACCGTTACAGTTGCGCCAGGCGTATAGCTGGCAGTTGACGGTAAAAGTGAACTTGCATTCGGCGGCTGCACAGCACCAGTGAAAGAATAAGAAACATTATACGTAGTAGCATTTAAAGTATTAGCGAGTGATACTAAATCAGCCCTCGATCTTGCTATATTTCCATACCAAAAGCCAGTAATATTGGAGCCCCTAAATGTGACGTTCGTTTCTGAGCCAGAAATAGTAGTATTGCTTAAAGTTGTACTTGTCGGTAAGCCGTACGAATAATTATCCTTGTTACTGCCGATTGAAATGTTATTATTTCCCAACGCTTGTCTAAGCAAGGCGATTATTTGGTTACGACTTGTTGATGAATTGATGAATTCATATGTCCACAGGTAATAATTATTATTATTTCTAATAAGGATAAAATTATACTCGCCAAGAGTCTGCGTACTATAACTCACGGTACCGGTATGAACTTGACCTATCAACTCTGGTTCAAGATAGTAGTCGACGGCGTGGTCTGTTTCGGTGTTGTACCCAGTTACGTTATCCTGGCAAACATAATAATTAACATAACGAGGTACATTCACAAAAACACCAACCCATTTGTTGTTATCTGATGGGTCCACATCTGCCGATGTAAGCGTAATATTTGCAGTTTCTGTGCCACTACAACTATCTCTCTTTAGGCGTAAAGTTACGCTTGCTGGACGAGTACTAACGCTTTGATCGGTCCAATTCACCTCCACGGATATATCCATACCCGTACGTGCAAAAACCGCATTAAAGTTAAAAGCCGTTGCCGCAAGGATGATTGCGGAAACAAAGAATAGGCTTGTGAGTTTCTTCTTTATTGCGGTTATCACTGCTCTCGCGAAAACCATATTGCTCCCAAAAATTAGTTAAACTCAGTAACTCTCACAAACCACTTATGATTAATTTTACAGGACTTTGTGGCGCGTGTAAAGCATGTTTATAATTACCATTTTCACAGTAATCGGCGCAAAAATAAAAAGACCCCGGCTTTGCCATATGGCTACCGGGGTTAGTTGTGTTTTTTTAGATTGATTTAAAGAAAAAACTCGTCGCGTCCTACATAGAGCATCCGACGATAGATCCATAAACATCGCATTTTAGATCAATGGATCGCCCGCTGGGAGCGAGGACTGCCGATTGTGCTAATTCATCGAGGATCAAAGATTATTATGGAAGTGTTTGATGCGCATGAAAGAGCCGAGCTGGCTAACCCAGCGCTAATTTGACGCGTCGGCGCCCAATACTTTTTCTAACACATATTTATGTGATTCCGTCGTAAGTTTTTTGGGCAACTCAGCATTCTTAATCCACAAAACGTCCGCGATTTCTTTTTCTTTCTCATCCCTCTCGGTTTGAGCTAGACTTTTGAGTCTGCCATGGACAATATGGCAAGTAATATGGCGATTAACGTCTTTGTGGGCTGCATAAAAGTTGTCATAAAAGACTTCTGGCAATTCTGCGACAACTTCGAAATCACTGTAGCCAGTCTCTTCTAGAACCTCTCGTCGAGCAGCTTCGGCTGGAGTTTCCTCGCCTTCAATCCCGCCCATCACAAAATCCACCCAACCAAACTTTTTATTGTTGACGCATAGGCATTTCTTCTCGGTGGGATGCTCCGTTAATACTATCACCACTTGCCGGTCTGTCATCTTTTTATCTGGGCGAATTGCCGAATTGCCTGTTCCAAAAAATTCTTTTACCATAATACTCCTCTCTTGCAATATATAACTTCTTCCGTGTTTTATTATGACATAATATAACATATCTAGGCGCGACTCAGCATTTACTTATGTGCCCCACAAAAAAAGAGCTCCCAACATGACTGTCGGGAGCATAGCATTAGCGATTAGTAGGAGGAGGGGCGCGTATTATTGATCTACACTAAAGCCCCAACGGGCAAGTTCTTGCTTGACCTTAGGAAGCGAGTTATCCCTGATGCCCCAAACGCTTTCGCGACCCTTCAGTGCCTCAAGAGCACCTCCGATGGTTTTAATCCCGCGCCGTTTAAAGTTACGATAAACCGGAGCGGTCAGGCACAGGTTCTCGATAGCAGATTCCTCCGTCAAGCACAGAGGCGTAACTGCAAAAAGGCCGCTCGGCTCAAGGCTAGCCGCCAGGCCGGACTCGCGAATGATGTCCAGGCCCCGCTGAATAGTCTTTTTTGCCTTTGGCTCCGAAATGTGAAGGGACTTCGCGATCTGCTTGTACGTGTAACCCTTTGTCCGCTTAGGATCGAACCCGAAGCGCCGGTCCATAGCATTGTAGAGCATAGACTGTTCTTCCTTAGGGACCAATTGTTTAATAACAATATTAATAGAACTTGTGACCACTTCTCTCCGCATTTCGGTCGCAGCCTCAAATGCCTCATATCTTTCGTTCGCCCTGCGATAGCGCTCCGCGCCGTCGTCTTCTGAATAGAAATCCTGTACGCGAATCGGAACAATCAGATCCTTCCTTTCGCCATACAATGCTACGTAAAGGCGGTTGACCAAAAAGGCCGCGGGATCAAGATCTCTTCTGATCATGTCCTGACCATACATTATCCTAACCGTTTCAGAAGTTACTTTATCAATTGATGTTGCTCCCTCGATGATGGCGAAAGCCGCACAACGCGCCCTCCATATCATTTCGTCGATGTCCCGGTATTTGCCGCCGATACTGTCTATAGTTTTCTGCGGTATATTAGCTGGGAACCCTTTGAAGTTTTTTGCTTTTTTAGGCATCACATCCTCCTTTTAATGAACTCTACAAATAAAACAACGACTCTCCGAGCGCTGCTCCTCCGTTTCTAGTTAATAAAATGTTATCATATATTTAATGAGGTGAGCTATGTTGCTGAAATTATTCTTAGTTACATTAGTGGCGATGTTCCCACTTGTTGAATTACGTGGCGCAATACCAATTGCAGCAGGTATGAATTTGCCAGTTTTTCTTTCCTTGCTTGCCGCAATGCTCGGAAATATGATTCCCATGCCATTTATCTTTACTTTTGGGCGCGAGTTACTAGAGAAAGGTGCGAAAGCTAAATATGAGCCTATTCGCAATTTCTGCAAATGGTGCATCAAAAAGGGCAATAATGGTAGCAAAAAACTTTTAGCAAAAACTAAAGATAGTATTTATATTGCCCTACTTCTTTTTGTAGGTATCCCACTTCCTGGAACAGGAGCTTGGACTGGCACTCTGGCGGCAACTTTCTTAAACTTAGATTTCAAGAAATCCATGATAGCGGTAGGTTGCGGCACTCTTCTAGCCGGGCTTATCATGCTGGCAATATCCTTCGGCGTATTGGACTTGCTGTTCTGACGATAATCGGTTATTCCTTTTCAGCATCTATAGCAATTGTGATATTATTTAAGATAAATAGTGAGATAATAAGGTGAAAGTAACCAATAAGACTCCAAAATTACTGTCCATAGCTGTGCCCTGCTACAACTCGCAGGAATACATGAAGAAGTGTATCCACTCCTTACTCCCCGCCGGCGACGAAATTGAGATTTTAATTATCGATGACGGCTCAAGTGATGATACGCCAAAAATCGCCGATGATTTTATGCATAAATACCCTGGAATAGTTCGGGCAATTCACCAAAAAAATGGCGGACACGGTGCCGCGGTTAATACTGGCATCCGTAAAGCCACTGGGATTTATTTTAAAGTGGTCGATAGCGACGACTGGGTTAATCCGGATGCTTTGGCGAAGCTGCTTAAAAGTATTAAAGAACTTGAAGAAAACAATACGCCAGTCGATATGATAATTGCGAATTTTATCTACGACAAAGTCGGCGAAAAGCATAAAAAGACTATGCGTTTCAATCGCGTATTCCCCAAAAACACCATTTTTGGCTGGAATGAGATGGGCCATATGACTCAGACTCAATACATGCTAATGCATAATATTTACTTTCGAACGCAACTATTGCGCGACTGTGGGCTCAAGTTGCCTCGACATACTTTTTATGTAGACAATATTTTTGCCTTTCAGCCTTTGCTGTCGGTAGAAAAAATGTATTATGTAGACGTTGATTTATATCACTATTTTATTGGCCGCTCGGACCAGTCCGTAAATGAAGAGATAATGCTCGGAAGAATCGATCAGCAGATTAAGGTAAATAAGATTATGGTCGATATAATGGCAAATCAGGATTTTAGCAACAAGAATCCGCGTCTTCGGAAATATATGATTATATATCTCGATAAGGTAACGACTGCTACATCAGCACTCCTCTCATTAGATGGCTCAAAAGAGGCCGTCCGAAAGAAGAAGGCTTTTTGGCGTTATGTCAAAAGTCATGACGCGAAATTATTTTACAGGCTGCGCAAAACTCCACTAGGCATGGCTACGAACTTGCCAGGAAAAAGCGGGCGCATGATTACTAAAGTAGGATACAAGACAGCCCGCAAAATTGTTGGTTTTAACTAATTATTCTTGACTAATGATTTTGCCGCGGTCGAGATGCAGAATGCGTTGATTTTTGCTACCGCGAAACTTTAGCGTAAGATCACGTTGCGATTGAATAAAAGGCCCATCAATGAGCGCGTCAAGCTCTTCGACGAACTTCCAGGCGACAGAATCGCGCGGTATTTGTTCGTAGACGAGACCAGTAAAAGACCAGACGTTCCAGCCAAGTTCTTCTTTGCAGAACTTAGCAATTTCTAGACACGCTTTGGCTTGCAAAAGCGGTTCACCACCGCAAAAAGTAATACCGCTCTGCCCCTTTAGTTTGCGAAGTTCGTCCTTAACTTTTTCGATTTTCACAACTGCACCAACATCTTTTTCGGCCCATGTTTCTGGATTTTGGCAACCAGGGCAATGTTGGCGACATCCTTGCGTCCACAAAACGGCGCGAAGGCCTGGACCGTTCACGATTGAGTCATGCTCGAGGTCGCCAGAAAGAACGATGCAACCATCCGGCACGTCCATTTGCGGTTCGCAAAGAATATTAGTCTTCTTTTTTGTTACCATAATACTTCCTCATTTTAGCCCAAAATGCCGCGTTTTTGGGCGCGGCAATTGGGGGATTTGCTTTTATTCTTTACCGAGAGCAGCTTTTAATTCAGCTTTTTCGGCTTCGCGTTTTACCTTAGTGGCCTGATCGTATTGCCCCACCGACACGTTATGTTTCACGCGGGCGGCTTCTTCGGCCTTTTTGCCATCATTCCAACGCTCGAGTGAGCCCACTAGGTAGCCAGTAATGCGGCGGAGGCGCTCAAAGCCAAACTCGCCATCGGTTTCGCGACGGCCACAACTTGGGCACACATCGCCTTCAATGATTCCGGAGAAGCCACATACTGGGTCGCGGTCGACTGGGTGGTTTACGGAACCATAGCCAATGCCAGCTTCTTTCATATGGCGAATAACTGCTTCGAAAGCTTCAATATTGTCTGAAGGGTCGCCATCCATCTCGATATAGGTAATATGACCAGCATTGCAGAGATTATGATATGGAGCTTCAATATCAATCTTATCGAAAGCTGAGATTGGATAATAGACTGGCACATGGAAGGAATTAGTATAGAATTCACGATCAGTCACACCTTTAATTTTGCCATACTCTTTACGGTCCATGCGAGTGAAGCGTCCAGCAAGACCTTCGGCTGGGGTGGCAAGAAGCGAGTAATTCAAATGGCGCTTTTTGGTCATTTCATCGCAGAACTCACGCATATGACCCACGATGTCTAGGCCTATTTCCTGAGCTTCGGCGCTTTCGCCGTGATGCTTACCGATCATTGCGACCAATGTTTCCGCTAGTCCTATGAAGCCAATGGACAAGGTACCATGCTTGATGACGTCACGAAGCTTATCGTTCGGCTTGAGTTTGTCGCTACCAACCCAGTTGCCCTGCCCCATTAGGAATGGGAAGTTTTTAACCTTTTGATTGCCCTGGAATTCGAAGCGTTGGTAAAGCTGATCGGCACAGAGTTGAAGCTTTTCGTCTAGCTCTTTGTAGAAACCATCCCAATCTGCCTCTTTGCGCTCACCTAGGCAAATGCCGTGCTTGATGCCAATGCGTACGAGATTTAGCGATGTAAAGGAAAGGTTGCCGCGGCCAGAAACATGGCCATCAGTCTCAGGGAAGCAAGAGCCAAATACACGCGTGCGGCAACCCATAGTCGCAATCTCGGTATCTGGATCGCCCGGCTTGTAGTACTGGAGATTAAATGGTGCGTCAATGAAGGTAAAGTTCGGGAAGAGGCGCTTCGCGGAGACTTCCATCGCGCGCTTGAAGAGATCGTAATTTGGATCCTCTGGATTATAGTTGACACCCTCCTTAACCTTGAAAATAGAAATTGGGAAAATTGGTGTTTCATGATGGCCGAGACCATTCATAGTGGCTTCTAGCAGCATCTTGGAGACTAGGCGACCTTCTGGACTAGTGTCGGTGCCGAAATTAATTGAAGTAAATGGTACCTGTGCTCCGGCGCGACTATGCATAGTGTTAAGATTATGGACGAAGCCTTCCATAGCTTGTAGAGTTTGATGCTCAGTATCTTTATGTGCATCTTCGATAACTTTTTCTGGGACTTTAAGCTTTCTGAGTTTCTTGTCGTCGCCAAGGGTGATAGTGTCTTTTATCTCAATATTTAGGTTCTTGCCAGTGAAATCGTTGTATTTTTCAAGGTTAGCTTTGAGACTTTTGCGGAACGTCTTATTGACACTTGGCGCCAAAGCGTAGTCAAAGTTCGGGATCGACTGTCCGCCGTGCTGCTCGTTTTGGTTCGCCTGAAGAATGATCGCAGCTAACGCAGCGGCTGTACCGATTGATTGCGGCGTACGAAGGTAGCCATGACCAGTATTGAAGCCGCGTTCGAAGAATTTTAGAGGGTCGGTCTGGCAGCAAGTCAATGTTCCGGTCGCCATGAAGTCTAGATCGTGAATATGAATATCGCCATTGTCATGAGCGGCAGCAAATTCTGGTTTTAGAAGTAACAACTTTGCATATTCCTTTGAGCCCTCAGAACCAAAGCGAAGCATTTTACCCATTGCGCAGTCGCCATCGATGTTGCCATTCTCGCGCTTTACGGATGAATCCTCGGAGGAATCAATGACCGAAATAACGCCATAAGTTTGCATAAGCTTGCTTTTTGCGGCGCGAATTCTTGTTCGCTCAGCACGATATTCGATATAGGCCTTTGCGGTGCGCTTAAAGGCCGACTCCATCAATACTCTTTCAACTATATCTTGAATTTGTTCAACTGTCGGAATGCGACTTTTGATTTCTTCTTGCGCTACGCGAAGAACTTTTTCGGCAATATTCTGAGCACGATCATGGCCAAATTCGCCAGTAGCGCTGCCTGCTTTTGCGATAGCTTCTGTAATTTTTTCTGGTTTGAAAGCGGCCACCTTTCCGTCGCGCTTTCGGATTGATTTGAACATTTTTACCTCCGTAGTTCTGAATCAATTGTGAATTTTGTCTGTCCCGAAACACCATATTTAGCGTTTGTTGAGATAATGGTAACGCTATATGTAGCGTTTTTGCAATAGAAAATGTAAATAATACAACGCTAACAGATTCAGTTTTTTGCCGCCTACACGCTATATATAGTGTTTCACGAGTAGAATGGGACACTATTTTTGGTCATTTTTACAACATTTTACTGGCAAGAAAGTGAATATTACCGCTATTATGCGTCCCGTGATATACTATCTGTATGAAAAGGCAAGCTGACTATATGGTTGAGATAGGAGCAATTATTGCAACTGCTCGTACCCGCCAAAATATGACTCAGGCTGAATTGGCCGAGAAAATCGGAACAAGCCAGTCTGCAATTAATAGAATTGAGCATGGAAAACAGAACGCCTCGCTTGAAATAATTAGCAAAATTAGCCATGCCCTGCGCACACAAATCGTTACCGTCAACGATACTGCTTCGAAGAGCTATCAGATAAAAGGTGGTAAGGAGTTGCATGGTTCAATCGAGATAAATACATCTAAGAATGCCGCCGTGGGATTGCTCTGCGCGGCACTTTTAAACGAGCAGAAGACAACGCTAGTTCATTTAGCTCACATCGAGGAGGTTTATCGTATTATAGAGGTGCTCGAGTCAATTGGAGTGCGAACAGAATGGATTAACAATGGGCGCGACTTAGAGATAATTCCGCCAAAAAAGCTTGACCTAGGGAATCTTGACATAGAAGCCGCACGGCGCACTCGTACCGTGATTATGTTTATGGGGCCACTATTGCATCGTTTTAAGGAATTTCGCTTGCCATACGCCGGGGGCTGCTCTCTCGGGTCTAGAACCGTTGAGCCACATTTGCATGCTTTAAAGAATTTTGGGTTAGACGTTGACGCTAAAGTTAACCCAGGATTTTATGAAGCTACCGTTCGCAACATAAAAATTGAAGACAAGAAAATCGTACTCACAGAGCGTGGCGATACAGTTACCGAAAACGCCGTCATGGCGGCGGCATTATATCCGGGCAAGACTACTATCGTAGGAGCTAGCCCAAACTATATGGTCCAGGACGTATGTTTCTTCCTGCAAAAGTTAGGCATACAAATCGACGGAGTCGGTACAACAAACCTTACAATACATGGCGTAAAGAAAATAAGTAAACAGATAGACTATGCGCCCGGCGAAGATCCAATCGAAGCGATGAGTTTCATTGCGGCAGGAATCGCAACTAAGTCTGAAATAGAGATTAAGCGAGTGCCAATTGAGTTCCTAGAGATCGAATTGGAAGTATTGCGTAGCATGGGTCAGAAAATGCGTATTAGTGATGAATACTTGGCCGAAAACGGAAGGACGCGCCTAGTCGACGTAAAGCTAAAGAAGTCCAACCTTAAAGCGCCAATAGACAAAATTCATCCAATGCCCTTCCCGGGCCTGAATATCGATAGCTTGCCATTTTTCTCTTTAATTGCTGCAACGGCAGAAGGTAGGACATTAATACATGACTGGGTGTTCGAAAACCGCGCGATTTATTCAACGGAATTGTCTAACCTAAATGCAAAAGTTGAGCTTTTAGATGCGCATCGTATCTTCGTGAATGGTCCAACCAATTGGCGCCCTGCAGAGATGATGGCTCCGCCAGCGCTTCGCCCTGCGGTAGTAATTATGTTAGCAATGCTTGCCGCACCTGGCACTTCAATTTTACGCAACGTATATTCAATTGCGCGTGGCTACGAGGATTTCGCGAATCGTTTGCGCAAGTTGGGCGCAAATATAGAGCCGCTGTCTGACATCTAGTTTGTTAGTTCCCTGTTATCTGTTATAATTACCGTATGGCTATTACTAGAAAAGATGTCTTGCATTTGGCAGAATTGTCAAATCTGCGTCTAAGCGAAGATCAGATTGAGCCACTAATAAAAGATCTCGACAATATCGTCGGTTATATTTCCCAGCTCGACGAGTTGGATACCGATGGCGTCGAGCCTACTTATCAGTGTTTCGACATGCAGAATGTTTGGCGCGAAGACGTAATTGAAGAATTTGAAGCAAATCGCGAAGACTTGCTAAACCTTACGGTCGAAAGTGAAGATCATCAGATAAAGGTGCCGAAAGTATTATGATTATTGCAGACAAAAATACTAAAGCCGTAGACTTAGTCCGCGCGGCGCTCGACAAAGCAAAAGAATATGAGGACTATCATTGCTTCATCTCAATGAACGAAGCGCGCGCACTAGACCGCGCACGCGAAATCGATGAAAGAATCGCAAAAGGCGAAAAAGTCGGTCGTTTAGCGGGAGTACCGTACGCAATTAAGGACAACTACTTAAGTCCAGAAGGCGTTACAACGGCCGCTTCGCGTATGCTTGATAATTTCCCTTCGCCAATCACCGCGACTGCGGTTGCGAAGCTTGAGGCAGAAGGCGCAATCATGATTGGCCGCGCCAACCTTGATTCCTACGCACATGGCTCTAGCACAGAGAACTCATATTTTGGACCAACACTTAATGCTCGCGACAAGGAGCGCGTCGCTGGAGGGTCTAGTGGCGGATCAGCGGCGGCGGTTGCTTTAGGCATCGTCCCATTCGCACTAGGGTCAGATACTGGCGGATCAATTCGCCAGCCAGCTAGCTATAACGGTGTTTGGGGCATGAAACCAACCTATGGAACCGTAAGCCGCTACGGCGTGGTCGCAATGGCCTCATCGCTCGACACAATGGGATGTATCGCAAATAATGCCGAAGACGTTGATCTCATTATGGGTATTATTGCCGGCAAGGATCCAAAAGATTCCACTACTCTAGACGATTTTTGGAATCGCGACCTCGACGACGCAAAACCAAAGAAGAAAAAGATTGGTATTATTAAGGACTTCTTAAAAGATGGCGTTGATCCAGAAGTTAGCAAAACTGTCTTGAGCTATGCCAATAAAATGAAAAAGGCCGGTTACGAAGTCGAAGAAATCAGCATGCCTATTATGAAATATGGCCTAGCGATTTATTACATTATTCAACCGGCCGAGGTAGCGTCAAACCTAAGTCGTTATGATGGTATTCGCTACGGACATCGCGCTGCTGAAATAACTGATTTGGATAGTATTTATGGCAAAACGCGCGACGAAGGTTTTATGCCAGAAAATAAACGTCGCATTATGGTCGGAAACTTCGTGCTCAGCTCCGGTTTCTTTGATGCTTATTATTTGAAGGCGCAAAAGGCGCGTACGCTGTTAATTAACGCATATAATGAAGCATTCGAAAAATATGACGCCCTTCTCTGCGCGGTAGCACCAGCTCCAGCATTCAAGCTTGGCGAAAAAACTGATGATCCACTACAGATGTATATGGAAGATATGATGAGCGTCTTGGCAAACCTCGCGGGATTACCAGCTGTAGCAATACCAGCAGGTGAATCGAAGTCCGGCTTACCTATTGGCGTGCAGTTAATTGGTCCGCGCAAGAGCGACCAAGTTCTGCTCAATATCGCTAAAAACGTAGAGGAGAATGCTTAATGAACGATGGCTCGCCGATAGTATTTTTAGTAGCCATATTGGTTGTTGGTTTTCTGCTTCTTCTTGCGATATCGATGACCAAAAAAAGGGCACATGCTTTTGATAAGGAAAATTATCAGATTGATTTGATGCGAATAGAAAACTCTCTGCAGCAAGGCAATGATGCAACTTATGCGATGGCAATTATCGAAGGCGACAAGTTGCTCGACAAGGCACTCTGCGAGATGGGCGTACAGGGGCGCACGATGGGGGATCGTCTGAAAAAAATAGGAAAAGAGAGATTGACTCAGTTAAACGCAGTTTGGCATGCGCATAAGTTGCGTAATCAAATTGCGCACGAAAGTGATTTTCATCCTGAGTATCGCCAAGCGCAGCACGCCCTAGCGACCTACCGACAGGCTTTAAAAGATTTGGGAGCAATATAAATGAGCAAGAGTGATTACAAAATAACAATTGGTATTGAGTGCCATGTACAGCTCAATACCAAAACAAAGTTGTTTAGCGCCGCCAATAATGACGCTGTAGATAAAGAGCCAAATTCCTGCGTAAGCCCTATTGATTACGCCTTACCTGGCATGCTGCCAGTACTTAATAAGGCCGCAATTGAAAAGTGCGTCCGTGCAGGCCTGGCGATGAATTGTAAAATAAATCTCGTAAGTCGTTTTGACCGCAAGCATTATTACTACCCTGACCTACCAAAAGGGTATCAAATTTCACAGATGTATCAGCCGATCATTGGCGCTGGTGAGGTTCATTTGCCGGATGGGTCCAGCGTTAAAATTGACCACGCTCACCTAGAAGAAGATGCGGCCAAACTGACGCATTTCGGGAACTATTCCCTAGTAGATCTAAATCGCGTTGGTACGCCACTTCTAGAAATTGTCACAGATCTGCCAGGAATGAGTTCCGCCGCACAGGCAAGACTGTATTGCGAGGAATTGCATCGTTTAATGATTTATGCGGGCGTAACAAATGGCGACCTTTACCAAGGAAATATGCGCTTTGACGTAAATGTCTCGGTTTCAAAGACAGACAAGCTTGGCACGCGCACGGAAACAAAAAATCTTAACTCCTTCCGTAGCGTAGAACGCATGATTGAATATGAATCTGCTCGCCAAATCTCCGTACTCGAAAAAGGAGGAGAGATTATTCAAGAGACACGCGGCTGGAATGATGCTACAGGGAAAACCACTGCGCAACGCGATAAGGAGAATGCGCAAGATTACCGCTATATGCCTGAGCCAGACGTCCCGCCAGTTGTCCTAGAACAGAGTTACGTTGATAAAGTTGAGGCGAACATGCCGATGATGCCAGACGAGTATCGCTCGAAGTTTGGCGTGCTTAATCTTGACAATAGCGAACGAGAAGCAATTTTGAATTATCCGATTCTAGCGAAGCGTTTAAATGAAGTACTAGACAAAGGCGGCGTACAACTTGCTCCGCGCGTAGCACACTGGTTCTCTGGCGTATTGCTCGCAGAAGAAAACCTTGATAAGGATTTCACGCTTGCAACCGCTAACGAATTGACCGAATTGTCCGAGATGGTCGAGAAAAAAGAGCTTTCGTCAACTGGAGCAAAAGCTATACTAATGGAGATGTATGATAGAAAGAATACGCAGAAAACCCCACATCAACTCGCGAAAGAAATGAATCTATTGCAGGAAAACGATGAGGATGCACTAGGGGCAATCATCGATGAAGTATTGACTGCGCCAGAATGCGCCAAGGCGGCCGAAGATGTTCGCAATGGCGAAATGAAAGCAATTGGATTCCTAGTTGGGCAAGTGATGAAGAAATCGAAAGGAAAAGCCAACCCAGCTACCGTTAACGAATTAATTAAAAAGAAATTGTCATAGAACCAGAAAGGAGTAACTAAAATGGCATATAAAACACCAACCAAAGCAGTAATTACCGATGCGGGTTTTGCGAGCCGCTTTTTACCAATTACTAAGACTATTCCAAAAGCAATGATTCCACTTGGCCCAAAGCCTATCATGCAATATGTCGTTGAAGAGTGTGTTGCGGGCGGAATTAAAGATATTATCATTGTGGCAACGCATGAGGGCAAACCGATTTACGAAGATTACTTCACAAACCCTTGCGAAAAGATTTATAAGCAACTAGAATCGCAGAACAAGCTTGACCGTTTCGAGTCTGTGCGCGAAGTGCTTTCTATTGCGAATATCACAGTTATCGAACAGGATCCAAGTTTCCCTTACGGCAACGGATCACCAATTGCCTCCGCAAAACCATACCTGAACGACGATGAAGCCTTCTTGGCACTCTATAGCGATGATTTAATCTTTGGCAAGGGCGATGTAGAAACACTAGTTGAAGCGTATAAAAAGAATCCGGAAGCAAAAGCAATTATTGCAGCTCAGGAAATGCCAGAGGAAGTTTGGTGCAAATACGGCATGATTGCTATGAAGAACAAGAAAAAGCAGACTCTCAGCCACATTGTCGAAAAGCCAGCTACACCAGACCTCTCGCCATCAAACCTAACTTCATATGGTCGCTATTTACTAACTCCTGAAGTTTTCGCGCATTTAGTACCAAAGAACACTGGGCTAGACGACGAACTTTGGACTGTCGATGCTATTACTAAACTCGCCAAATCCGGCGATGTACTAGTCGTAAAGAGCAAGGGCAAATGGCTCACAACTGGAGATCCAAAGAACTATTACAAAGCTTACGAAGAATTTAATAAAATGGAGATATAAAATATGGAAACTCCCGCTTGGATACTAGTATTTATTCTTTCAGGGATGCTCTTTCTATTCTTATTGTTATTCATTATC
The DNA here is from genome assembly GCA_947304395.1 of uncultured Candidatus Saccharibacteria bacterium. Lineage (GTDB taxonomy): Bacteria > Patescibacteriota > Saccharimonadia > Saccharimonadales > Saccharimonadaceae > UBA2834. The sequence continues at coordinate 32,943 of CAMZBA010000008.1, read as the reverse complement.
TTATTAATAAAACTGATAGGCGTCACAAAAGAGGCGAAAAAGATAATGATACAAGGTCAAGGTATTGCCGAAAAGGCCGATGATATTGCCGGCAATGTACGCGATATGACGACCGTGGGCGGTTTAGTTAGATACTTCGTTGATAACTATACTGGCGAGAGCGCTAGGAAGAAGAAGGCGAAGAAAGCGAAAATCGTAAATAACGAGGAGGAAAAAGAAGATGAGCAACGAAAATAAGAAGTGCGGGAGTGGCAAGTTCTTTATCGGAGCTGCGCTCGGAGCAATTGCAGGAGCAGTGGCTGGTATTGTAATGGCGCCAAAGAGCGGCGAAGAAACCCGTAAAGACATTAAAGAACTTGGCGACAAGGCTGTAAAAGAAGGCAAGGAGGCTGGAAGTAAACTTATTGAAAAGTTTAAGAAGCCAAGCGAGCCCGACGAGGATGAAGTCGAGGACGAAGTCGATGGCGAAGACGAGGAGTTGGACGAAGAAGAAGTTATAGCAGAGTCCGACGAGGATGAAGTCGAGGAAGAATCCCCAAAGGCTAAAAAGAAAATAATTAAAAAGAGCCCCGCAAAGAAGTCCGAATAATTAAAAAATACCCCACACTCGTGGGGTATTTTTATTGGCGCTTAATATTTTTGAAGAGTGCGTCGTTGATTTTTTGTATAACTGGCTTTACTTCTTCAATACGCAAGGCTGAACAAATTGCCAAATAGAAGATTCCAGTAACCGCGGTTATGGCAAGAAACTTCGGGAAGGTTGCAAGGAAGGAATTATCTACGGCGCGAAGTGGCAATAATTTAGTCATAAGGTAAGCGATTAGGCCAGTAAAGGTGGAGGCTAATATGATCTTACCAACTACAACCCAAAAATCTACATCAAATAGCTTGCGCCCCATATCACGATTTTGGCAAATTGCCAGTACGCCAACTTCAAATATCGCGCTAACGGAGGCTGCATACGCAAGACCTTCTGGACCAAAATTTAGTACGCTTAAACTAACCGCAAAAATAACCTGCACAATAAAAGCTAAGATCGAGATAATCAACGGCGTACGCGTATTCTGGCGAGCATAATATCCGCGCGCTACGATATGGTATAACGATTGACAAAAGATCGAGATGACAAAGGCCGCAAGAACGCTAGCAATTTTTGGATCACCACCATTCTTTATGAAGTTCACGACGTACCCACGTATAAAGAAGGCCACAATGGCGACTGGCAACGATATCCAAATGATTGTTCGATACGCAGAACGGAGCGTGTCTCGATATTGTTCTTCTTGTTTTAGGCCAGCCTCTTCGCTAAGTTTCGGGAAGAACGCCGTAGAAATTGCGACACCAATTAAGTTGATCGGCATAGAGTGCAACGACGAGGCCTGCTGAAATGCACGAATAGACTGCTCGCCCATGCGCGATGCGAGATTAGTATTCATAATACTAGTGACGTAGTCTATTCCCTGGTCAACCGAACGAAGCGGCAAAACTTTAAGAATAGAACAAAAACCTTGGTTTTTCCAATGAATTTTGAATTCATATTCAAATCCAAGACCAACTAAACCAATGACGCTTGTGACTAACTGCAAGATAGCGCCCAGTACTACGCCGAGAGCTACTCCCATGATGCCGCCTTCGAATAGTTGAATGCCAAAAATATTAATTCCATTCGTGAATACCAGAATGCCGATTATAATTCCGACATTATAAAGTGCTGGCGCAATAGCATAGAATACAAAACGCCCAACAGCCTGTTGCATACTCGATAACACCGTAGCAATCGCGAAGAGAAACGGATTAATCGCAATAACTCGCATCATGTTAATGGCCAACGCCATTGCGGACTCATTTAAGCCTGGCGCAACTATGTAACGTACTAATGGATCCGCAAAGATCATAATAAAGATCGATGCCACTAAACAAAGAATTGCCAAAAAATTTAAAATACTGCCACTAAGCTCCCATGCGGATTTTTTATTCCCCGCTACCAAGCGCTGGTTGAAGACAGGGATAAAAGTTACCGCAAGCGCGCCGGACGTAATAATGAAGAATAGAAAATCAGGAACCGTAAAGGCCGCAGTGTAGGCATCGAGACCTGCCGGATAAGTGTCGTAATACATAGAATTTAGCCAGCGATCACGAAATATGCCGAGCAACGCCGAGATAAGTGTAGAACTGGCTATAACAATAGCGGCGGTTTTTACCGATAGCTTAGTATTTACTAAAGACACGACCGATCGAAAATGGTTTTTGCGCTCTTTCATACTTTTTTCAATCGTGCAATTTTGCACTTTCTGGCATCGTTGTGCCTTTCAGAATTTCAGAAACTTCCCCCTCTTCAAGTGTTTCTTTTTCAAGAAGTGCAGTTGCAAGTTCATCGAGATACTTCTTATTCGCTTTCAAAACAGCCTCTGCACGTTGGCCAGCTTCTTTATTGAGGGCCTCTATTTCAGCATCGATTATTTCAGACGTTTTTTCAGAGTAGTTCTTTGCGCGATCGCCAAAGAAGTTGACTTCCTCAGTATTAAATACTTGGTCACGTAATCTAGAGCCCATGCCCTCTTGCGAGACCATCTCGCGAGACAACTCGGCGACATGTTGCAAGTCTGAACTCGCGCCAGTAGTGATGCCGTCTTTGCCAAGAATCATGCGTTCCGCTACACGTCCGCCCATAGCGCGCGCAAGTACGTCCTTGAGCTCGTAAATGTTCTTGTAACTACGGTCTTCAGGAGGAAGGAACCAGGTTACGCCACCAGTACGGCCGCGCGGAATAATCGTAACTTTATGGACAGGATCGGAATCTGGCAATACGTGGCCAACAATAGCATGACCAGCCTCATGATAAGCCGTAATGCGACGCTCTTGGTCATTCATGACTTTCGACTTTCGCTCCGGTCCGATAGCTACACGCTCAAAGGCTTCGGTTATGTCGGCATTGGTGATTTCTTTATGATTTAAGCGGGCGGCCGTGATTGCAGCCTCATTAGCAATGTTCGCTAAGTCTGCGCCAGAACTCCCAGCCGTCTTAGCGGCTAGAGCGTCAATATTCACATCTTCCGCAACTGGCTTATTTTTGAAATGAACTCTAAGAATCTCTACGCGGTCTTTACGCTCTGGTAAAGTAACGTTCACGTGCCGATCAAAGCGACCTGGACGCAGGAGTGCTTTGTCTAACATATCGACTCGGTTGGTGGCGGCAATTACTATTACGCCCGTGTCATTATCGAAGCCATCCATTTCGACTAGGATTTGATTGAGCGTCTGCTCATCTTCGCGCCCTGCACCACCGCGAGCATCGCGCTTGTGAGCTACCGCGTCAATCTCATCGATGAAAATGATACTAGGGGAATTCTTTTTAGCTTTGCCAAATAAGTCTCGTACACGAGAAGCGCCAACGCCGACAAACATTTCCGCAAATTCAGAGCCAGAAATCGAGAAGAATGGAACGCCTGCTTCGCCCGCAACGGCGCGCGCCATGAGGGTTTTGCCCGTACCGGGCTCGCCAGCAAGAAGTACACCGCGCGGAATTTTAGCGCCAAGGCGCTCATACTTTTTAGGATTTTTAAGAAAGTCGACAATTTCAGATAAATCTTGTTTAGCCGCCTCATTGCCCGCTACATCATCGAAGGTTACTTTCTTTTTTTCATTACCGTACAGGCGCGCCTTAGCTTTACCGAAGCCCATAGATTGATTATTCATGTTCTGCGCTTGGCGCATCATGTAAATGAGAAAACCGACAATAATAATTATTGGTAGCACAATAAGCGCAATATCGAGTACCATGCCGAGAGCGTCGACGTTTTCTTTGATGTCGACCGCAACTTTGCCCTCTTCTATAACCTCTGCAAAACCTTGCTCTTGGAGAGTGCCGGAGCCGTCTTTGCGAGACGTGAGATTCTTAGGGAGGTCAGAGCCGTCTTTAGTCGTGACATTGAGCTCATTCCCCTTCACTTCAATCTTTTCAAGTTTATCATCTTTGGCGTAACTGAGAATTTCCGTCAGGGTGCGCTCTTCGGTTTTGAGAGTCGCGTTCGGATTTAAACTATTGACTACGGCCATGCCGATGGCGATTATGATCATCCAAAACATGAATAGGCGAATAGTATTGAGAAATTTGTTTGGTTTTTTCTGAGGGCGTTTTCCCTGTACGCTCTTTTTGTATTCCGACATTAAAACTCCTAAATTAACGTGCGACCACACTCGCACTTATCATCTATTAATTATAGCAAAGAACACGCCCTTTCAACATACTTGGGAAATAAAACACGAATCAAAAAAAGCCTTGCGGCTTCTTACTTGTGGTCGGGGTTAGCAGGCTCGAACTGCTGACCTCGCGCTCCCAAAGCGCGCGCGCTACCAACTGCGCCAAACCCCGGTCAAGAGCAATTATATCATAATTGTGATAAAATTGAAACATGAAAGAATTCCTTATAAAACGCAAACGCGTCTTTCTGATTTTGACGCCGGCCTTTTTGGGCGTATTGTATATGGCATTATGCATATTTAACCTGCGCCAGTCTATTTGGTTCGATGAATCATTCAGCTCATATTTAACACGTTTTGATTTTGGGAAGATTTGGAACCTTACGGCAGCAGATGTTCATCCGCCACTATATTATTTTCTGCTAAAGATTTGGGCGCATGCGTTTGGTCATATTGATTTTGCTATGCGCATGATGTCGACAGTCTTTGGTGCAGTAGCAATTCTATTCGCTTTCTTGTGGCTAAAATATAAGTATGGTCTCAAAGCGGCGATAGTGGCTAGCTTCTTATTAAGCATCTCACCAGTCTTCGTCCGATATGGACAAGAAATGCGGATGTATACTATGGTTCTAGCAATAGTGTTCGCAGCAACATACTTCTTACAACTTGCCATCGATAACGGCAAAAAGATTTGGTGGATTATTTATGCAGTTTTGGTTGCGGCAGGTATGTGGACGCACTATTTTGCGGCTTTTGCTTGGTGTGCACATCTAGTCTATTTACTCATTACATATGGAGTAAAAGGCTTCTTTAGGCATAAAATATGGGCACCATACTTACTAGCGGTCGTGCTATTTTTACCATGGACACCTAGCCTAGTTGCGCAGGTTGGAAATGTCGAATCGAACGGATTTTGGATTGGGCCAGTGAGCGTGTCAGTGATGGCAAATTATTTTGCGGAAGGCCTGTTCTACATGAAGGCCGAAGAAATTCAGAACTGGCTACTCGTGCTCGCTACAGCCACCGTGATTGTTGTTCTATTTTTAGCAGTACACCATCGTAAGACGTTTAATATGCTGTTATCTTTAGCGCTCGTGCCATTAGTATTGCTGGTGCTGCTATCTCTACCTCCGCTCAACCCGGTTTTCATTCCGCGATACATAATGTACGCAATGTTAGCGATTCCGCTGATTGCTGGAGTCGGATTAGTCATGTTGATAAATGAGCTATCGATGAAAAAGCGAAAGAAGTTGCATTTATTGCAAAATTCAACATTAATCGGTTTTTCATTTATGGCAATTTTAGTCTCTAGCTCGATCGTTGGAATTGCAACCGTATATGCAAAAGGAAACTATAATATATATACGAATACAAAGTCCGCCAGCAAAGATCTTTACAATGCAATAATCGACCTGGATAACGGCGAAGGATTACCTACAATAGTAAACTCTGCTTGGCTATACTATGATTTGTCCGCCTATACTTCCGAAGAAAACCCAATTCTTTTCATTAATGAGCAGACGGATTATCGCTACGGTTCAATGGAGCCGCTGAAGCAAAGTTATTTTGGGCGAATTGACAATTTAGATAAATGGCTAGAAGAGCATGAATCTTTTTGGTATGTGGGTACCGCTCCTGAAGAAGGCTCCGAGGAGCCATACTTGGTCTTTCCGCGTGATGGTTGGCGAGTGGCAGAGGTCTCGTCGATGAAGTTTAATGATTATAGCGATGAATACCAAATCTTGAAAATTACCAGAGATGAGGTTTATAATAACGACTAGAGTCGGGGCGTGGCGCAGTTGGTAGCGCGCGCGGTTCGGGACTGCGAGGTCGCCTGTTCGAGTCAGGTCGCCCCGACCAGGAAATGTATTTATAGCAAAAAGAGACTACGCGCGTAGTCTCTTTTTTGAAGTGGCAAGCTTGCTACATGCCTGGAATTCTAAAGGCGCTTGGGTCGGCAGGATAGACCTGGTCTGGCATTACGCCAATACTACGGGTGGCAACATCGTTTTGTGCAGCACCACTAGGATTACCGGCAGCCTGCTCGTCTACGGCCGGCATAGAAGTAATCGGGGCAGCTAGATTCGCCGATTCGTCAGCAGTACCGCCACCTAATTCATTTTGAATTTGATTGGCATATTCTTGCGCGCTTGGCATCGGCGCATCGGCGGCATCTAGCGGGGCGGCATTTAGGTCAAATGGGGCCGGCGGTGGCGGTAATATAGAATCTGCATTTGGCATCGGAAGAGGATCAACATATTCATTATTCACCGTTTCCTCCGAAACTGACGGCTCTTTAATCGCCGATTCTTCGTCGTTTGCAGGTTCATCTCGTTTAGTAGGCTCGTCTGACGATAGTACGCCATTTGGTATTGGGGCAACTAATGGTTCGCCCTCATCGAGAGTGGCAGAAATTGGCGCAGGCGGCAATGATTCCTTCGACAGTTCCGTCTCCATCAACGAGGCGTAGTCTTTAGGCGTCTCCGGTGGTTCAATTACTTCACCTGGTGGTGTTATATTTTTCTTAGTGTGAGCAGATTGAAGCTCTGCCATCACAGATTCATCAACAGCTCCAGACATCTTTGGCTCCGAAACTAACTGCTCAAGCTCGGCAGTAGCCTTAGCTTGCTCTTCTGGGGTTACTATTGGCGTATCCGCGGCGAGCGTGATTTGTGGTTCTGGCTCTGCTGGCGCTATTGGGGTAACTGGAGGCTCAACGGATTGTTCGACTGGTTCCGGTTCAGGCTCTGGTTGTGGGGCTGGGGCTGGGATTGGCATTTCTATTGGTTCCGGAATTGGCTCTGGCGATGGTTTAGCTGGCGAGGTCACAGGCTCTAAATCGGGAATTTGAGAATCTATTGGTGCCGGTTCTATGTCGACAGATTTATTATCTTCTGATTCTGGTTCAGAGTCGACCTTCGCCGGCTCTCTGGCGGCTTCTTCCGCTACAGGGGTTGGTTCTTCGATAGGTCCCTGTTCTTTCTCAATCTCTTCTTTTGGTTCCGCCTTAGTTCGTAATTCGGCTTTAACCTTTGGTGCGGCTTCATTTTTTGGCGTAGCTTTGACTGTCGGCGCAGGTCGCTCGACTTCTGTCGGTTTATCTACTGGCTCTCCGTGCTTTATGCTGAAGTTAGTTGGATCAGCAGGCTCGGTCGACTCTTCTTCCTTCGTAGCATCCTCGCTCGTTCGATCAGATGAATCTGCCTCTTCCTTCGCATCCTCCGACGCGTCTACGACATCCGTAGTTAGAATATCAACAGGGATACTTGACGAAATCAGTTGCTGGTCGGCACCGGCCATCATTAGCTTGCTGGCAGCCGTCATCGTATCTGGCGACGTGCGCTCGTTTGAGAAACGATTTGTAGCAGCAACAATACCAGCCAATAATGCGGTGGCGGTGGATTTATCAATGATATCTTTGTCTTTTTCTTTAATTTCTTGCGAAAGACTATATATCATTTCAGATACGGACGATGCGGCTGGATCACCCCATTCTATATCGCCAAATTTTCCGGGCACATTTGCAGAGATATTAATAGAACTGGCATCGTGCATAATTCGGCCATACTCAGTCAAAGCCGAATCTAAATCGTCAGAACTTGCCACATTTAAGGCTATAACAAGGTCAACATTATAGTCGCCATGGCTAAACTCCATGTCTTTTTCGTCAATCGTGGTCTTATAAGGAGTAATAAATACCTTTACATAATCGCCATCAATCTTATATCGTAAATGGTCAGCCTTCTCTTTATCTAGAGCGATAATAAAATCTTGTAAGCTATTAGTATTTGTCTCAAAAGTTTTTTCTGGCTCAAGGAACTCTATTGCATTCGGCACGGAACCCGAAAAGATTGCAGTCGCATGCTTTCCGATTTTATCTAATATGAACGTAAGCCCAAGGGCGGCGGACAGTTCGTCGACGCTCGGATCCTTGGAGAGAGCAACTAGCACATTGTCACTCGTACGGATGCGTTCCGCCACTTGAGATATGATGCTACCGCTCGCTTTTGGCTGAGTATTAGTATTTGGCATTTTTGTTTTTTCTGTTTATTTTTGACCTTTATCAGATTCAGTTTAGCATAAACTTTTTCTAATTGCAAGTATTAAATCATATCTACACTTTACAATTTGCAAATTTTAGAATATAATATACATTAATCGAAATAATAATTTTAAGGAAAAAGAATTAAATGCCGATTATCAAATCCGCGAAGAAGGCTGCGCGCCAAGCTGTTAAGCGTCGCAACAACAATCAAGCGACCAAAAAGGTTATCCGTAATGCATTGAAGGATTTCCGCAATAAACCAACCGCCGAGAAAATGGCAATCGTCCAATCGGAGTATGACAAAGCCGTTAAAAAAGGCTTGATGAAGAAAAATACTGCTAGCCGCCGCAAGGCAAACCTTGCAAAATGGGCAAAAGAGCACAATGTAAAGATAGCTGCCAGCAAAAAGGCTACCGCGCCAAAAGCAGAGACAAAAGTAGCCGAAAAACCAGCCGCTAAGACCGCTACCAAGAAAACTGTCGCAAAAAAGGCTCCAGCCAAAAAAGCAACCGCAAAGAAAACTACTACAAAGAAAGTGGCCGAAAAATAAAAATACTTAAGCCTTAAAAATCTCCGTCTTATTGACGGAGATTTTTTATCCTGCAATTGTATCGTGTTCCGATGACTCGAGTAATTCGCCGTAGCTTTGCTCGATTGGCTTACCTTTCACCTTTAGAACTCGGAAAGTTTCAACTAGGTCATCAAATGCTTCTTCTGGATCATCGCTGTCACTGAGGTTCGATTCTATGCGACCATAATAACCTGGCAGCCCGTCAATTTTGTCGATATACATACTAATAGTGTCACCCATATTTAGCTCTTCCCTACGGCGGCTAACTTCGTACTTGAGCTCATATCCTAGCTGATAAACAATATGGGCGGCTTCCGTATAATCTTTTACTACCGTAGAATTAACGATATCTAGGTGCTTATCTTCGAAATGACGGCGCAATACAAGCGCATAAATAGTTTTGTCTGGCGCTTTTACGATAGTTCTCAGCGATAGGCGTGGCATAGATTTATCACGAGCGTAGTTTTTCGGAACAAAAACACGATCGTGCTGCCAATACGCTTCCGAAAACTTAAAATTTATTTCTTCAAGCGTCTGTATAAAGTCGGCACGGCTCTGTAGCTTCATTTTTACGATAGATTTTTTCATAGAGTTGCTCCTTCGCGGGCTTTGTTTGCCCATTCGTCTGCGCTTTCATTTCCTTTTGTCCCGACATGACCACGAGTCCATTCTAGGACTACGTCGGGATTGTCAAGATATAAAGCATATAGTTCTTGAACGAGCTCGAGATTTTTAATCTCGCCTGTTTTCTTTTTCCACCCGTTTTTCTGCCAGCTGGGTGCCCATTTCGTAACTACATTAACCCAAAATTCGCTATCGGTTGATATAGTGTCGCCCGGTTTGGCAATTTTATAGGCAGCGATGAGAGCTTGAGCCTCCATACGAATGTTAGTGGAATCCCTTTCCCGACCAAGAGCGACGGGTTGACCATCAAGAATAACAGCATAGCCGCCAGGGCCTGGATTCGGACTTGCGCTACCATCTGTATAATAGTGTGCCATATGCCTTTATTTTACCACAGTTCATCTCGGTGAAAATATTTTATAAAAGATACTTGACTCTTGCAAAAATCGATGTTAGTATATGCTTGTTGGATTAGTCTGAGCATAGCGTGAAAGACAGCCAATGCAAACGCTCAGGGAGGAAAATGTATGAGCGCTATTTCAATGATTTTAGTATGGGTTGCGCCGATTGCTTTAAGTTTAGTGGCTTGCGCCGCATTCGCCTACAGCTTCAAGCTGAAAGAGGTGCCGAAGCAGGCTAACACCTTCAGATGCGTGGCCTTCGGTCTGATGCTTCTCGTGGCGATCGATTTAATGATCGCGCCGCAGCTTCTGCCTAATACTACAAACAATTACAAAGTCGTCTTCTCCAAAGATGACACGATTGTAGTAATCGACGCAGAAAACGGTACGACGAAGAAGTATGACCTGGAAAAGACTCCGCACACAGGAGACGCATCCGCGTACTCCGAAGATGCTAACGTCAGCGTAGTAAGCAGCTGCGTAGGCAGAGCCGTTCTCATCTGCCCGTCAGGCCAGATGGAGGATGGACCGACCGAGTAATCGAATATAAATGCGCTGAATCCATACAAAAAATACACCGCCGCAGCACATGCTGCGGCTTTTTCCATACAATACAATTTTGACGCGCCCCTGATTAGTGATAAAATATAGCCATGCCCGCGTGGCGGAATTGGCAGACGCGCTAGCTTCAGGTGCTAGTGCCCTCACGGGCGTGCTGGTTCAACTCCAGTCGCGGGCACCATGTGATTCGGCTTAAAAAACTCACCTCTTTTGGAGGTGAGTTTTTGGTTATGAGCGATCAGCGGCGTTTCTGCAAGACGCTCCATTCGTATAGGTAACAGCTTGCGTAGTGCTATCCCAGGTAGTCTCGCTGCGGAGGCAGCTGCGAGTCACATAGAAATCTTTCTTCACGTAGTCTTCGTTATTATCAGGATCATTCACCGCTAAGGCATAGTTAGCAATTGGGAAGTAGGTATCGACTAGCTCAATGCGAGCTTCTATGCGACGGAATAAGTCGTTTGCGCGACCAGTAGCGTCCACAGTTGGCTGCACGTAAGCAAACTCTACTGCTTTACAGCCGGAATCATCGGTGTCCTTCCTGTCTACATATATCGTATCAGAATCTCTTATACAGTTACGTAGCTCGACATTAACTTCAGTTTCTGGCTCACCATACGGCAGATTTAAAACTAAGAAGAAAGTCGTGTAGTTACGCGCGTCACCCTCACCAGCGACAACCGATTTGCGAGGACGTGGGATTGGAATATCCGCATTACAAGCATATCCACTTGCGACATCTACATTATCTCGAAGAATACAATGCACATCAAGCGGGGTGTTCTGTGACTTTAGGGCCGATGTCGCAAAGACAGAGGTTGAAGTTGTGCCAATGTGGTTGGAGTATTGTTCTTTTGTGATACCATAAAGATTTTGAGTAGTCGGACGAAGCGTGATTGAGCCCCTATTAGAACGATAGATACTACCATCTTTCTCGGCAGAATAGAACTGACTCAGTTTAAAGCTCGTCGCCGTTTGGATCAAGGTAGCCTGAATCGTTGACGGCACTGATGGCTTATTCGTGAAAGTGTTTTGATAATCTGGAATATTACTCAGGAAACTATTGTTTGTCTTTAGAGCGCCTTTCATCTCCGGATCGCTATTAAATGGATGAAATTCGGGCTTAATGTCACCAGAGTTATTGCTTGCAGTAGTAAGATCCTTGCGGCTAAACCAGCTCAACACAATGCGATTTACGCTGTTAGTAGCCTCTGCCGATTCGGTACGAATCGGTACCATCTTGGTTGGATAATTCTTCGTTAGAGTAGTGATATAATTCCTGCTCTTCTGGGATATTTTGACGCAGGTATATGCCTGGTCAAATTCTCTTGCGGAGCCAGTAACGTTATTACTGTCACTCTTTGTCTGAATTAGCGTTTCGTGGTTTTCTGTGTTATAGCCAAGAACCTTGCTAATAATGTCACAATCTTGAGAGGTTTCTTCGGCATTATTAGTAAAAGCTTCAACATACTTTGTACAGTCAATAGATGCGCCATTCACTACAAGCGAATTGCCACCGTTGTTGACGCAGTTTTGATAACGAAGCAGAACAATCTTTGCATCCTCGATGCCAGCTAGTGCGGAGTTGTAGGCTGACTGAGAAAGACTATAGTTGGTTGTACGCCCACTCTCAGATAGCATCAATCGAATAAAGCTAAGTGCAATAATGCTCAAAAGAGTTGCCGTAAAAATGACGACATAGATCGCGGCAGCGCCTTTTTTAGTTTTGTTTTGAATATTCGACATGTTACCTCTCTCCATATTGGTCCACGTTACTCGTCTCCCCCGTGGCGCGTACCGCAAAATTAAATTTATTAACTGCACAATAATTAAAATCTTGATCAACCGCTTCTACCTCGGAGTTATACATTTGTTCCGTACCAGTGCAATAATCTCCATTCGTCAAAACATTAACACCGCCACGCATGGTCGCCAGAATAAACGATCCGGAGTAAAATATTTGACCAGTTTTCGCGTTTTGTGTAGCAGGCAACACTACAAAGTCGTAAAGCGCCAGGTCGGATTCGTCGTCGGAAATCAGGCTTACTACATCTCTACTATCGATATCATTTGTAATGTGCGTAGTTTTAAGATCATCACTATTCGCATCGATGCGCTCACAAGCTACACGATCAGTATCTGGGAAACGCGCAAGTTTGTACACTTTACCCTCAATAGTAAACAGGTTGTTTTTATTGTCCGGGTTTTTGCGGTATTGTTCGATAGCTGGGGCGGTATTCCAAACATATGAATATGACCCTGTACAGAAGACGCCACCGATTTGGACTTTCTTATTGTTGGTTACGCCGGAAGACGATATCTTTTCATTGTAGTAATTGCGATAAACTTTCTTGATATCATACCAACGGATATCGTTACTGCCAGATGATGGAACTGGGTTAATATTCTCGACGATTGGAGATCCGCCAACAGAACGCGAAAGGTCATTTAAGATGTCTCGCCCAGTAGCATTAATGGCACGAAGAGCAAGACCTTTACGATAGATTTCCAAGATTCGCATCGTTAACGTGACAATACCCATCAACATTACCGACAATACCGTCATTGCAAGCAAGAATTCAATAACAGTGAAGGCTTTCTTATGCTTTTTCATTATTCCAATACCTCCGGGTTGTATAAGCGTACAATTGTAGTAATCGTACTCGGCGCAATTGAGCCAACACTATGCCAACAGGTGCGTATATAGAAATCGAAGTAGTTTGAGCGCATTGGGTCTTTGTCGTTATCTCCTACGGCTATCACAAAGACGCCTTCAGCGCGAGCTATGCGATTATATATTTGCTTCTCAGCGAGAGCGCCTTCATCATTATTTTCGCTGGCGCCCGCATCTACGCCACGCGTGCCCGAAACGGTATCTTTAGCCTTTTTGTACACAATACGCGGATACACGACCGGAGCGGTAAGAACCCTCCTACTGTTGATATCAAGAGAATCTATACCAACGATAATTTCTGGAATAAGATTGGCATAAGTGTCGCCGCCATATGTAGCATTGTTGCCAGAGTCTGGCAGAATCATGCGCGTATTTAGCGCAAAAGCATTATAGAACTCAACCATGCCGTTCGTTTGGTACGCTTCCCCGCAAGTTTCGATATTGTTGATATCGAATTTTACCTCAGTGTTATTATTAGCGTGGTCTTCAAGGTTCCTTGATTTAATTGCAACCCTGCGCAGCGCATCCCACAATCTTCTAAATTGGCTGTTGCTTCTATCCAACTGGCGTTCCGCAACATAACTCTGGTGAATGTAGCGAAGTGCTTCGGCCTGCGAGTCGATCTCGTTGCGCGCCATAGTATACTCTAGAGTACGTTGAGCATTATTAATGCCACTGTTCATGAGATTTACCGTAATAATTGCCAAAACAGCAAATACTGCCAAGGCCATCATAACTTCAATAATAGTATCGCCATGCTTTTTTATTGACATTCGGCTACCCCCAACGTAGCATCGCTACTATAATCGACGCCACCTTCGCTTATTTCCCTTTCGGCATCTAGATTCATCAATTCTACAGCACTTTGCCCCATACCGGCTTTTTTGATTTTAATGAGTCGGCGCGCATTGCTATAAGTTTGTGAGTCGCCGGAATCGACACAAATATCAAGTGCTTGAATTTTGAAATTAGCGTCCGTCAGGTGGCGATTGATGCCGTAGCTATCTAACGGATGCCCTACGTTAAATTTTTGACCTTTACCACCATTCATTGCGTTTAGCTCCTCGTAACGAACGTATTCTAGACCAGTCAAGCCACCCTTAATTCCATCATTCCATACATAAGTGCGAATTGAGCCATCACGAGGCGAGCGGATAATCATTAAAGTCTTACGAATCGGTTCACCTTCTGGATCAAGTAGTCTCGTACCCCATTTCGTGTTTTGCGTACGGGAATTATCCGCAGAGCGCACATAGCAGTCTTCTGAATCGTCGAGATTGCAATGGAGTGCTACATTGTTTGCGCTAACGACATCTTTCAAAATCTCTATATCCGACAAATCGCTTCTAACTGGATTATCCGTACCCTCGCGTTGTTTAACTATGGTTTTATAATCGCGGCCAATTAGCTCCGTTGTCTCTATATATTTTTCCGTAATAGACACGACCGCTCCATAGATTACGCAGTTGGTGCGACCGCGATATGCGATTTTATTATCTGCGCTAGAACTATTAAGTGACCTAAAGTACGACTTGGCGTCATCGCTATTAACATCACTTTGAACTAAACCATAACAATATGAATCTTCCTTGTTGCGTTGTGCAATCTGCGTATCGGATACGAATGAATACTGATCACGCATCATGTTGGCTATATCCTGGACGGCATCATTATAACGTTGTCTTGCTATATTCCCTCCAAGGCCACCCAATATGCCCGCTAGCAAAACGCCGCTTAGCGCCAGAAAAAGCATAACTTCAATAATAGTGAAGCCCCTAAGAAATGCTCCCTTATTTTTATCCATAAGCATATTATACATTATCATTGGCAAAAAATGGGATTTTTTGTTTTTAGAAAACGTTTTACGACAATCAAAAAGTATAAAGAATAACGTTCTTATAATGTCACATTAGAATATTATTTAGCGTATTCAATTGCGCGTGTTTCGCGAATAACGTTCACTTTAATAACGCCAGGATATTGCATCGTAGCTTCAATCTTGTCGGCAATATCGCGCGCCAATTTCAGCGCTGACAAATCGTCGATTTGCTTTGGCTCGACAATAACACGAATTTCGCGGCCAGCAGAAATCGCATAAGCCTTGTCGATGCCAGGGAAGCCAGTAGCGACATTCTCTAGAGCCTTCATGCGCTCGGCAAAGTTTTCCGCTGAGATATTGCGCGCGCCTGGACGGGCGGCTGAGATAGAGTCAACAATCTTGACAATGATAGCTTCTGGAGTAGATGGTTCAATGTCCTCGTGATGGGCGGCAATAGCATGAACTATTTCATCCTTCATGCCGAATTTCTTTGCTAGCTCTGCGCCAATATCTGCATGCTTACCCTCGATTTTATGAGTGACGGCCTTGCCGATATCGTGCAGAAGTGTAGCGGTCTTAGCGACATTAATATCGGCGCCAATTTCCTCAGCTATCATGCCAGCAATATGCGCCATTTCGATAGAGTGTAGGAGAACATTTTGGCCGTAGCTAGTACGGAACTTGAGTTCGCCAAGCAGATGAAGAATCTCGGATGGAATACCGATAACGCCAACTTCGCGTGCAGCATCTTCGCCAGCACGAACAACTTCTTTCTCAATCTCGCGTTCCGCTTTAGCGACTGCGTCCTCGATGCTCGATGGGTTAATGCGGCCATCTTTCATCAAACGCTCTAGTGCATAACGAGCAACCTGGCGACGAATAGGGTCAAAGCTACTTAAGACAACCATACCTGGAGTGTCGTCGACTAAAACATCTACGCCAGTGGCGTGCTGAAGCGCTTGTATATTGCGGCCTTCCTTGCCAATGATGCGTCCTTTCATATCATCATCCGGCAACTTCAAACTAGTAACCGTACGATCAGCCGTTACCTCTGACGACATCCGCTCCATCGCAGACAGAAGCATAGCCTCAGCCGTCTCATCAATGTGATCATTGTAAGCTTTTTGCTCTTTTACGATTAGCTCTGCGAGATCCCCCTTAATATCACGCTCGGTCATAGACATCAACTTCTCTTTGGCGTCCGCCTTGCTAAGACCGGCGATTTTTTCGAGTTTCTCTTGAGCTTTCGTGCGAATGGCGCGTACCTCTTCCTTCAATTCTTCGATTTCGCCTTCTTGCTTGCGTAAATTTTCGGAACGTTTATCGAGTTGGTCTAGCTTCTTATCGAGCAAGGTCTCGCGCTCAACAAGTCGGTTCTCGGTCTTTTTCCATTCTTTACGATGCTCATTTTCTTCACGTTGCGTCTTGTCGTTTATATTTGACGCTTCCTTTTTTGCATTCAAAACAATCTCCGAGGCTTCATGTTTCGCCTTGCGGATTAGCTCGTCTGCCTTATTCTTGGCGCCTTTTTCTTTATTTTTACTTACGGCATAAAAACCGCCCACGCCAGCCCCAGCTCCTAGGACTAACCCGGCGATAAGCAAACCTATCTCCATATTTTCCTCTTTCTTATATACACACTAAACTAGCAAAAACTAAAAGAAGGTGCGTATATCAATAAATTAAATAAATATCATTAAAATTGAAATGGTAACTTCTTACCTGTTGTTATTGTAACACGGGATTACTTCTTTGGGGGAGTAATATTTGCAGGTCGACCATATTCTGGCATAATGAGTTTTACTTTTTCTCCACGATGATTATATAGAGGAATTTTAAGCTGGCTAGCAAGAGTGTTCACAACTGTAGCGCCAATTCGTAGGCCAGTAAAACTGCCTGGGCCAGACATAAAACTGATTTCGGTTATATCTTGCCAATCTTTCCTGTTCTCTGCGAGTTTGTCGTGAATAAATTTAAGAAGATTTTTGGCAAGATTGCGGCCAGAATCCCATTCGTATGTTTTATTATCGAGCTTCATAATAGTGAGCGGCTGCGACGTGTCTAGATATAGTTTCATTTTGTTTTTATCTCCCTCGTTTTTTCATCGATATACCGAATTTCAATGACTTTTCTGTTTTTTGGAAGCACATCTTGAATGCTTTGCCCCCACTCTACAATTACAATGGCTTTCGGGTCACTAATCGCTTCAGCAAGATCCTCAGCCATAATACCTGGGTCGGAGAGTCGATAGAAATCATAATGAATTAAACGATAGTTTGAACCGTAATACTCTTTCGAAAGCGTAAATGAGGGAGAAGTGACACTATCGACAACGCCAAGCCCCTCCGCAATACCACGCGTTAAAGTGGTTTTGCCGGCACCAACATCGCCTAGCAACTCAAGCACTTGTGGAGCGCGTAAGGTTTCGCCAAGACTCTTGCCGTATTCAAGCATTTCCTTTTCGGAATGAATTAACATGTATATATTTTACCATATTCTGGAATTTTATCCAGTACGTACCTGGGGCGGAAACTATACTTCGTGCGAGATTTTAGAAATAGCATAAGCAAAACGATGGGGATATACATCATAAGAATTAGCGGGCTTCCACTCCCGATTGATACCGTAGCCCATTTTGCCTTACTCAATGCATCAATTACCGCAATCTGAAACGCCAACATTATTTTGCAGATAAGGACTACTGGCACAAAGCCTGGCGTAATTCCAATAAGAAAGGTTAATGCCATTATTGCTGGAATTATTGGAGTAACGATAATATTCGCTAATATGCCGATGATCGAGAAAGCTCCAAAAGAATAAATAGTTATAGGCAAACAAAATAGCTGCGCCGAAAATGCGATAATAACCATTTCGCCGACATAACTAGTAGCATTACCATAAAAATATTCCTTCAACACGGGCATCAATAACACAATTCCGCCATATGACGCAAGCGACAGCTGTCATGCCAAACTTTTAATTATGAGTGGGTTTATTAAAATTGAAATCGCAACAATATATATTAATAAACGGCCAGGGTGGAATTTTCTGCCAAAGTACCCTGCCGTTAATGTTGAGCCCGTTACTAGCCCGGCGCGCAAAAGACTTGGACTAAGTCCTGCCGCCATGATAAAAGACAGAATCAAAATGCCAGCAAAGGCATAGCTCGCAAATCGAGAAACTTTCCTCATGCTTTTCTGTGCAAAAATCGAAAGTGCAGCTAAGCAAAAGCCAGACGCTACTACAATATGGGATAAGCCTACGGCTCTAAGTTTAGCTTTAAAATCTTCAGATAGCGCTTTCTCGCCAATTAAAAAGCCCAACGCTAAATTCGCCTCTTCTGAATCGCCCATGGCTTGGCGAATACGTTTCGTAAAAATGTTGCGAATTGTTACGAAGTAGTCTGGCGGATCTGGCTTGCTTATCGAGATTAAAGTGGGACGATAAATCGAGACAGCATAATCACCGAAGCCCTCACTGACCATTGCGCGAAGGGTAATTTGATCCGAACGCGCTATGTCATCATATACCCCTGACATAGTTGCATATATTTGACAATTTAATGCGCTTGTGCTATAATTAAAGTGTGGACTTCCCAAATGAAGTCTGGTTTGGTTATTTTTGACCTCCGGCCAATCTTGAACAGTAGCCACAATAATTACTTCGCGACCAATGTACGTGGTGGCGATTTTTTGATTGCTAATACTTAATCCCGAATGATATAGCCCAAGCAGGCAACCGGCTACTAGCGCTAATATAATCCGGAGTTGACTGGAAATTACTAGCGAAGCAAAAATAAGCAGACCCGCAAAAGAAACCAAATTAAAAACTATAGTTCAATTAAATAGCACCGAAAGAATACCGCTAATAACAATGCCGACAGAAAAAGATAATGGCACCACGGATATATGAACAGTATTCTTCTTAAGCAAACCCATGTCTTAGTTTAAATATTAACGATTCAGCATTCAAACATGAGCTCGATTATCTGTTATACTATTTACGTGAGGAAAAAACTTGAAAAAATACAGAAGAAAATGACCAAGAAGCAACGATATATTGCTTCGTCGTTAATTTTTTTATTCATAGCCGCGCTTTTGTTAACTTGGTTCTTAGAATATCGTTATTTCCTGAATGACATGTTTCGAGTTTGGAGTTTCGTAATCGGAAGCCCACTGGTTTACCTATTTAATGTATTTCTAATGTGGCTGATGCTTGTTTTTATTTGGGGGCTTCTAGGGTCGCCGGTTATTGCCGCTGGCGTTAGTTGGATTTCGATAATCATTTTGACTTATGTACATATATATAAATACTATTCGCGCCAAACTCCTTTACTGCCGGAGGATTTTCAGCTCGCTAGCGAGGCCAGTTCTCTTACTAAATTCGTAAACTTCGGAAGTATTGCACGAACAGTCATTGCCGTGTTGCTAGTCATTTGGTTAACCGCCCTATTTTCAAAATATATGGCGAGAAGATTTAATCTAGTTAGAAATTGGAAAACGCACAGCTTAACGCAAAAACATGCAGTAGGAATGCGACTGATAATAGTCATGTTGGCGGGAGGATTATTCTTCGTTTCTACGGACTTCATTAGACACCACGACGGAACACGCTATGAGGATATTCCCGTTTTAGGCACACATTTTACAGCCTGGAATCAAAACCGCAACTACGACGATAACGGTTTCATTCTGGGGTTCTTATATAACTTCCAGAAGCTTAAACTAGACGAACCGGGGATTTATTCGCGCGAAAAGATCGCTGGCATAAAAAACAAGTACGATGCAATCGCTGAAGAAGAAAACATGAATCGCAAAAGTTCAAAAGAAGAGAAAGCGAGCGTGATAGTCATATTAAATGAATCATTTTATGACCCGAGTGTCGAATTTAATGGTGAAAAATTTGAAGATTATTACGAACACGCAGGTGGAGAAATTCTGCCGAATATTCATAAAATCCAAAGTAAATACCCAAGCGGGCTAATGTATTCATTGGACTATGGTGGCGGCACGGCGAATATCGAATTTGAGACATTGACTAGTCTGACGAATTATTGGACAAATACCGTCCCGTATACTGCCCTAGTTCCGAAAGCTGGAAAAATCCCTTCCATCGCACGGATGCTGAAGAAAAGCGGGTACACGACTACGGCGATTCACCCATTTAACGGTGGCATGTATAAGCGCAATATCTCGCTAGCAAACGAGGATTTTGATACCTTTATTACCGAAAATGAACTAGATTTTAAAGAGCATGAAGGCAACTCGGAATATATCAATGATCGCTCAGCCTATCTGCAGACACTAAAAGTCCTGAAAGAAAATGAGGGACCGCAAATGATTGGTTTAATAACAATGCAAAATCATACACCGTATAATGCAGATATTTACGAGAAAACGGATTTCGAAATAGTGGGCGACGAAATTGACGAGCAGAAAAAGTCAGACATAGCAATTTATTATCAGACATTGCATAATTCGGATAAGTATCTTGGCGAATTCATTGACGAGTTGGACAAGCTAGATAAAAAAGTTGTCGTATTATTCTTTGGCGATCACTCAGCGGGTCTATTCGACATTGTTAATTCGCATGAGGAAAAGGCCGTGCGTGATTTGTCGCGCGTGACCCCATACTTTATTTATTCAAACTACGCATCGGGTTTTCAAGGTGAGAAAAAGCTACCAACCACGACTCCAAACTGCATGGTCAACACTATGCTAAATGGCCTGAACTGGAAAAAAGATTCATTATACTACCTCGTAGATGACGTTTGCGCAAATGAACCAATTCTAACATCGAGTTACCTAGAGGGTCGCCAAATCAATATGGCATCCGTCATGGATGACTATGAGCTAATAACTTACGACATTCTAGGCGGCAAGAAGTATTGGATGAAATAACCCACAAAAAAAGGCTCCCCGCGGGGAGCCTTTTTAATTCTTTGGGAACAGTGGAGTTGCCGGTGGTTGAATTTGTTTAGCTGTAAAGATTTCTTCAATTTGCCCTGCTGTATCTGGAAGGAAAATTGCGAGACGATCATTTATGGCCAATAGGTCAACCACGAGTTTCCGAAGAACCTCTTTAGCCTTGTCTGGATTAGTTTTAACGAGAACCCACGGCTTTTCCGCATCGATACGTTTGTTTAGTTCTGAGATACCATCCCAAAGAATATCAAACGCAAAATTGAATTCGTATTTTTGCATACGGGAATCGAAGTCGGGGTTTTCGCGTTTTTTAACTTTTTGCCCTGATATCTCATTCTTTTTACAAAGCGTAGCAAGTCGTTGAACAAGGTTACCCAAATCATTAGCTAGTTCATTATAGGATGCTTCATATTTTTCCCAGGTAAAGTCCACGTCGTCCGTCGTAGACGCATGGCGCAAGAAGTAATAGCGAAACGGAGTTAGGCCGTGTTTTGCAAGAATATCTTGCGGATCGATGACGTTGCCGATGGATTTAGACATTTTTTCGCCATTAGCCGTAATAAAACCGTGCGCTAACAAGTTGTGCGCCAGTGGAAGCCCTAAACCTAGCAACATTGCCGGCCAAATACCAGCATGGAAGCGCAAAATATCCTTGCCGACGATTTGCGTATGGGCTGGCCAATAGCCCGAAATGTCTTTGTCTGGGTAGCCAAGAACGGTGATATAGTTCGAAAGTGCATCAATCCAAACATACATCACTTGACTATCGTCGCCAGGCACTGGAATCCCCCATTCAACCTGTTCCTTTGGGCGCGAAATAGATACGTCTGGCATGTTTTTAAGTAAATTCAGGAACTCTTTCTTGCGGAAAGCTGGGGTAATTTTTAATCTGTCAGACTCGATGGCATTACGGATTTTATCTTTAAAATCAGAAATGCGCAAATAATAATTCTCTTCACTAAGTTTGACGTACGGCTTTTTGTGGTCGGGGCATTCGCCGTGGTTGTCGTCGCGCTCCTTATCTGTCACAAAAGCCTCACATCCTTCGCAGTACCAACCAGTATATTTATCTTTGTAAATATGATTTGAAAGTTTAGTCCATATTTCTTGACAGCGACGTTCATGGTCCGGATCGGTCGTGCGAATGAAGTCTGTATACTCTACCCCAAGCGAATGGATGAAATCTTGGAATTTTTGAGAATTTTGATCGACAAATTCCTGCACAGTAACACCTTGTTCGGCAGCTTTCTTAAAGTTCTTATTGCCGTGTTCATCAGTACCAGCCTGCAAGCGAACCTTTTGGCCGTTATACATCATATACCGACGGAGTGTATCCGCAAGAAGATAGTCCATAGCATGGCCAAGGTGCGGATTACCGTTGACGTATGGAATAGCTGTAGTGATATATGATTCTTTCATGAATCATATTTTAACATCTTTTATAGAGAAAGGCGAATGTGTCTACTTAATAACTACAAGCAGAACTACAATTGCGATAATAATTACCGCTACACCTATACCAATGCCGATAAATAATGGGGCTTTACTCTTTTTTTGTTCTGGGGAAGTAATAGTATTGGCAATATGTGCTGGTTCACCAGCTGGGGTAGCTGCATTATCAGCACCATCTGCTTTTGCCGTAGTTTCTGTCGGGGAACTGGGAGCTCCTAGTTGGTCAGTCACCTTTGCGCCGGATTTTTCATTCTCTTCGGCAGCAATTGGATCAACGTTAATTTGGCCAAATGAAGCCTCCATATGGTCTAGTTCTTCTTTAGCCTTAGCATCCGATTCGGACGTTTTATCTGATGAGCTATCAGGTTCATCAATAATATCACCGGCCACAAAAGAAGCTGCCGGCTCCGCCTTTGGGGCGGCTGATTCGGACGGCGCAATTGCGGGATCGCTAATACCATTATCGAGGGCAATGGTTTCCGAGTTTGCCGATTGTATAGATAGAGAAACGGTGGAAGAATCATCAGTAGCGTTAGTGCTACCCGCGTTGTCGCTGGAAATAGAGCCATCAGAGCTGACAGACTCTGCGGAATCGCTACCGCCAGCCAAGTTAAGATTTGGGTCGTCCGTCATACGCTGATCTAGTTCATGCTGCGACGTTGGAACGTCGTCTAGGCTAATATCGTTAACATCAAAGGTATTCTGAACTTTTGGAGTGTCGCCAGCGGCCATTACGGCTTGATCAATAACGTCCATATCGAAGTCTGGCTGGGCGTTAAGTTTTTCTTCGCTAATTGGTCCGCCAAAATCAGGTGCGGCCGAATCCGTGTTTGTGTTAGTTGTTGCAGGGTTCTGGTTGTCTAAATCCACCGGATTAGCCTCCATTAAAATTAGCCGTTATCTTAATAATATCATAATGCTAATGAATATTTTTTTCAAGTCGAACCCAGTCCGTTATTGACAAATCAGCAGGACGCGCGTCGAGACTCAGCTCGTTCTTAGTGAATATTTCAGCAAGTTTCTCTTTTGGCAGGTGGGTGCCGACCGCTAAATTAGTTAGCAACTTTTTGCGTGGTGCTATAAACCCTAATTTTATAAGCGCGATGGTAGATTCCGTTGCCAGTGGCTGGTCGAGCGGTTCAAGAACTACGATTTGGCTGTCTACCTTTGGTGGCGGCGTAAAAAAATCACGCCCAACAACTGGTCCTAAAGAAACTTTGGCATATATTTGCGCCGATAGGCCAAGTATGGAATAGTCGCCTGGCTCAGCGGCAAGACGCTCGGCCACTTCTTTTTGTATAAGTAGTACTATCTTTTGCGGCCGATGATTGGCGTGCAGGAATTTTTGAATAATCGGAGAGGTAATGTAATATGGGATATTTCCAGCTACGACATATTCTTCTGGGAGATTTAAGCTCTCTAATTCAAGTGACAGAATATCCTGATTGTGAACTTCTAGTTTTTTCCCAGGAAACGACTTTGGTAAGTTTTCGGCAAGACGATTATCTAGCTCGATGGCGACAACTTTTTCAAAGTTCTTAAAAAGTGCCGAAGTAAGTGTGCCGAGGCCTGGGCCGATTTCGACCACTACGCCACAGCCATCCGTAGCCGCCATATCCGATATGTCTAACAAAATATCTCGATCTTTAAGCCAATGCTGGCCAAGAGACTTTCGGTTCTTCATTTTACCACCAATGATTTACGGTCCAGAATTGATACGCTTTTGCCCAGCTACCATATCTTCCGATAGCGTAACCGTTACACCAGCGTAGCTGAGTGATTGGATTAGTCGCCCAGTCGCTACCTGCGCTAGCCATCTTGCTACCCGGAAGGGCCTGACACAGACCCGTTGCGCCACTATACACGTTCTTTGCCAGCGGATTCCAGTGCGACTCGCGCTGTATGATATAGTTTACATAACCATAGTCACTTGGAGAAATCCCCGCTTGTGCCATCCAGTCATTGTGTGTGCCGGCCGGTAAGTCTACTTTCATGCCAACCTTTACCTGCTCATCAATTG
Source organism: uncultured Candidatus Saccharibacteria bacterium (assembly GCA_947304395.1). Lineage (GTDB taxonomy): Bacteria > Patescibacteriota > Saccharimonadia > Saccharimonadales > Saccharimonadaceae > UBA2834. Next base: position 8,655 of record CAMZBA010000008.1, on the reverse strand, counting down.
GCTTTTGCGTCACAATAGAAGAGAGGACTTTGCGTGAGATTTCTTTGCCGTTACGCATATTTATCTCATAAGTCACAGTCTTTTTGCCTTTTTGCCCGGCCGTTGTTACTTTTCTGACACCATAATTAAGTGAATAGTCGTAGGTAATTTTCGTGTTGTAGTTTACAACCTCTTCTACCGTTTTTGTCTGTTTTCCTTGGCGGAAGACAGCAAGACTAATCCCGTCTTTCAACTTAACATCATCTTGCAACGATGACCAGGTTTCCTTAGCGTCTACAGTAATCCCCTGCTCGGCCAAGAATTCGCCAACCGTATCGGCCTGGGTTCGAATAACCATGTCTTTGCCATAAAATTCGAAATTTACAGTCTTTGCGCGCGTGATTTGATATGCAGTAGTCATACCACTCTCGAGCAACCCATTATACGCAACTACCTCGATAATATCTTGGTCAAGAAGCTTCAAGCCAGCATCTTCGGCGACTTGCTCGGGCTCAGTGGCGGAAGTGCGAACATATTTTTTAACATTATCGTCAATTACAACCGTCTGACGTGATCGGTAGATATTAATATTAAATGTTTCCGAGTTGATTTCATCGTCTAATCCCGGCTCAACCGTATCATACTCGTCGTAAACTATACCGGCACGCTCCAGAAGTTCGCGCACCGTAATCGCCGCCGAGCGAAGAGTGGTCTTTTCGCCACCGTCATAAATAGTCACAAAACTTTGATCATCTTTATCTGCCGACTCCGATGAAGTTGCGCTCGCGAAAAAGCCGCCAGTCTTTGCAATAATAGTAAAGAAAAGCAGAGAGGCGAGGAATCCGATGGTCATTAAAGACGGGATCGAGAATGTCCCGATAACCTTGCGTAATTTCATGCTCTTAAATTTTAACATTTCTTTGTAATTCTGGCAAATTTTAACAGATATCTCTTAATTACTTTTGATAGAAAAATGATATTTAGATACTCTGATATATTTGTTTTTATTTAGCGGAAATTGCTTTCCGGGAAGATAGTTCTTAATCGCCGAAAGCGCGCGATGTAGTTGCGGGCGCGTCTGCGAAATGCCGTTTATTGACAATAATTCGCGCAACAGCTCAACGCCAGATTGCTCATCAATATCTATAAAAATATCGCGCGAAATGGATCGCCCCTGCTCCGAGACAAAACAATCCAAAATTTTTTGTACCTCAGACGATATTTGGCATTGACGCTCATATAGTTGACGGAGCTGTTCTTTTTGGACATCACTTGCACGCAATAAAGCCACGCGGACTCGATTCCTCAAATAAATATCTTCATTATTAGTTTGATCCTGGCGAAAGTTAAGTTGATGTTCGGTTGCGTAGCGATAAATATCGCTTTTTCGCCATCCTAACAGGGGTCGCTCCACATTAGGATTACGTAATGGTGCAAGTCCACGCCATCCTGTCCCCCTTAAGACATTGATTGCGATCGATTCATAAACGTCATCGAGATGATGCGCAACATGAAGACGACCTCCGTGCTTTTTGCAGATTGCTTCAAAAAACTGGTATCGGGCCTCCCGAGCAGCCGCCTCTGAAGTATTCGGCCCCAAGTTTCCATCCGTAGTTTCAAATGGGAGCTTGTATTTTTGAGCGAGTCGCTTGACGAAAGCCTGATCGTCTGCCGAATTGGGACGAATGCCGTGATTATAATGCGCTACGACCACCTCTGAATCATTGCGAAAAATATGCAGCATCACAACCGAGTCAATACCGCCAGAGACCGCTAAAACCTTTTTCATGTGCTACAATTATTCCATAAGCGGAGAGAAAAAGAAAATGTTAATGGTTGGTTCAAACTTGATTGACTTTCCCGTTTTAAGCCTCCATATCGGTGGCGAAATTGCCCGTACTACTAGAGCAATCATTGACCCAGATAATCTGAAAATCATTGCCTACGTAGTTGATGGCGCAATAATTCATAACGATAACGAGATTGGAAATATTCTCGACATGAACGATGTGCGCGAAATCAGCGACCAAGGCCTAATCGTCAACTCTGCCGACGTTTTTACAAAGCGTGAGGATGTAATAAAATTTGACGAAATCATGTCGCTGGAATTCAATCTAGTCGGCTTGAAAGTAGTAGACCAGAAAGGCAAAAAACTCGGGAAAGTTGTCGATTATACCGTTGATTCTGGTAGTTTTATCATATATCAACTAATCGTACAGCGACCAATTACGTCTTCGTTTTTTGATCCTCAATTGACCATAAACCGTTCACAGATTGTCGAAATTGACGATTTTAAGATTACAATTAAACACGGTGATTCCAAGGTTAAAGTTAAAAAGAAAAAGGAAATCGCCCAAGAAGAGTTTGTCCCTAATTTTGTTAATCCCTTTAGAAAACCTGGCTACGCACCTTCGGATGAAGATAGCTCGTCCAAAATATCGGAATAAGTAAAGCCTTGGCGTATTAAATATTGAATTAGTTTTTGTCGGTCAGCGTAGCGGTTGGACTTGCGCGCAATAACTTTACGCAATTCTTCGCGCTCATTGCGCATATTACTGCACAATACGTCATCTATAATTTTTTGACTAATACCCTTCCTCGCTAGCTCATCTCGGAGCTTTTTAAAGCTAGTCCCTTTTTTGACGTCGCGGTTCTCAACCCATAACTCCGCAAAACGACGATCGTCCAAATGTCCGTGCTGGTCTAGCCGCTCTAGAACAAGCGGAATTAGGCTCGGATCATAGCCACTCCGAACCGTATCCTTATACTCGCCTGTCTTTGGATTTTTTGTACGTATTTTTTTGCTGAGAGTTTTACGCCTTAAATAGTCGTTAATTTCTTTAGTCGAATGCGGTCGCATTAGGACATATTCGAGTGCGCGGGCGTAAAATTTGCCAAACTCTGAAGCACGTTTTATGTCTTCTAGCTGCTCGAAATTTAGCTTGCGGCCAATTTTGATGCCTAGATCAACGACCTGAGAAATATCTAACGAACAATAATATTTGTCGTCTATGTATACATTAACCCGATTGCGGTCGCGAACCGCTTCTTTAATGTCTGTTACGCGATGGGATTGAGTTTTATCTGCAACCCCATCATCGTCAAAGATGGTAATTGTTTCAAGCATTAATCTTCATCAGTCTTTGCGGCCTCACGAACTTTAGCTTCGATTTCGGCCATAAGTTCCGGTTTCTCTTTAAAGAGTCGCTTTACGGCCTCACGCCCTTGACCGAGCGTATCGCCATTATATTTGAAGAAAGCGCCAGCCTTGTCTAAGATACCGTATTGGACGCCCAAATCTAATACGTCACCAGTTTTGCTAATACCCTCGTTGTACATAATGTCAAACTCTGCCGTACGGAACGGGGCGGCAATTTTGTTTTTGACGACTTTAATTTTTGTACGGTTGCCGGCCACATTGTCGCCATCCTTAATCTGACCAATACGACGAATATCTACACGCACTGATGCATAAAACTTTAACGCATTACCGCCAGTGGTGGTCTCTGGATTTCCAAATAGAACACCGATTTTCATACGAATCTGGTTAATAAAGATAACCGTAGCCTTAGTCTTGCTGATAATGCCCGTAAGCTTGCGCATAGCTTGAGACATGAGGCGCGCCTGAAGCCCCATTTGCGCATCTCCCATATCGCCATCGATTTCTGCCTGCGGAACAAGCGCGGCCACGGAATCAACAATAATCAAATCCACAGCACCAGAGCGTACTAATGTTTCGCAAATTTCTAGCGCCTGTTCGCCGTTATCTGGCTGCGAGATTAATAAGTCATCCGTTTTGACGCCAATTTTACGCGCATAGGCTGGGTCAAGAGCGTGTTCTGCGTCAATAAAAGCAGCCTGTCCACCCTGTTTTTGGATTTCGGCGATTGCATGGAGTGCAAGAGTTGTTTTACCAGAAGACTCTGGTCCATAGATTTCAATAATACGCCCCTTTGGAAAGCCGCCACCGAGCGCAAGATCAAATGCAAGAGAGCCGGTCGAAAACAACTCAACGTCAATCTTTGACTGTTCGCCTAGCTTCATAATGGAGCCATCGCCGAATTGCTTTGTGATTTGCGATAAGGCTAGATTTAGAGCCTGTTTTTTACCCTCGTCCATTGCCGGGGTTGTATCTTTTGTTTTCTTCGTATCCTTTTTGTCTTTGTCTGACATGTCCACCGCATCCTGACTCTTCTTAGCCACTTGAAACCTCCTGTTTTTATAGTTTTATTTTAACTAATTATCTCGGTAAAATCTAGCACGATGGCGCCTGCAAGTTATGCGCTTTATTAGCTCGATTTTTAGACGTACAAAAAGGGTCAAATCTTTCAAAATAATACCCTACCATGGTTTCGATGCGATCCCTTATTTGGCTCGGTACACCCTTATTGTCGCGATATACGCTATTTAAACGATTGACGACGAGCGGATAGCTTATATCACCAGTACGCAAATCTAAACCGATGCCAAAAATATTCTTTGGGCGGCTATGGTATTTATAAATAAGGTCGTCACGCATTTCGACGAGGTATTCATCTCCGAGAACAATAGAGTTATTATGCACATCTAGAACCGCCCAAATATAGCCGTCGGAGCGTCGTCTTATTTGGGCAACTTCGCTCGCACTTAGATCTTTTTTCTTCATATACTTCATGTTTCTCCTTTCTGGTAGAGCTTATAATGTTTAAAAGCATGCATAAAAAATACCATTCAAAAGCTAGGGCGAAAAAGCATCAGCTTAATGTTTTTGACAAGGCGCGGTTTTAAATAGTTTAAAATATGTTAAAATATAGAAAAATACAGTTATGAAAGTAAGGGATAAGATATGAGCGGACATAGTAAATGGGCAACCACTAAACGCCAAAAGGCCGTCGTAGACGCCAAGCGCGGTGCGTTGTTTACGAAAATCGGTAACCAAATTGCAATTGCAGCGCGCAGTGGTACCGATCCTGCTATGAACCCATCACTTGCGATGGTGCTCGAGAAGGCGCGTCTCGCCAATATGCCGAAGGCAAATATCGAGCGCGCAATTGCACGTGTAGCAGACAAGAGCGCAGCCGCCTTGATTGAAGAAACTTATGAAGCTTACGGTCCGGGCGGAGTTGGAATCATCATCGAAGTTGCTACCGACAATAAGAACCGTACGATGCCAGAAGTGCGCCACACGCTCGAAAAAAATGGCGGTCGCATGGCGGACCCTGGCTCAGTCATGTTCCAATTCACGCGTAAAGGAGTTATTTTCATAAAAGCTAAAGGCGACGAAGTCATGATGGCCGCACTAGATGCTGGCGCAGAAGACGTAGCTGACGAAGAAGATGGGACAACCATCTATACTGCCGCAGGCGACCTTGCCAAGGTACGTAGTGGCCTAATTGATGCTGGTTACGAAATTGACTCGGCAGAGCTGCAATATGTGCCAAACAATACCGTTCCGGTCGACGAAGAAGCTTCAGCAAAAGTAGAGAAAATTCTCGACGCGATTGACGACCTCGACGACGTAGTAGCCGTACACACTAACGCTGAGTAATCTTGACTTATAAAGGATTGTATGGTATAATTGAAGGATAGTCCCCTTTCGAGGGGACTTTCTTGTTACCTCAGGCCAGTCGAGCCAAAACCGCCCAAACGGCCAGTTTTAGAAAGATTTGAGACTTCTTCAAACTCTATACGCTCGTATTTCGTAACGACACCCTGCGCAATGCGCATGCCCGGCTCGACAATAAAATCTTTATCACCAAAGTTCATGAGTAAAATGCGCATTTCGTCGCGAAAATCCGAATCAATAACGCCAATGCCATTCATGAGCGAAACGTGATTCTTAAACGATAGTCCGCTGCGCGAGGAAAGACGAAGTTCATAGCCACTAGGGATCTCGACGCCAATGCCAGTACCAAAATCTTTAATTTCTCCCGGCTTCAAAACATAGGGTTTGTCGAGATAGACGTAAAAATCAAAACCAGCCGCACCTTCAGTTTGATAACTCGGAACGATGGCGTCATCGTAGAACTTAAAAAACTTCATCTTCATATTAAGATTATTATATAAGATGTGATATAATTTCTTCTAGTGGAAGGGTGGCCGAGTGGTTTAAGGCACCGGTCTTGAAAACCGGCGTGGTTAATAGCCACCGTGAGTTCGAATCTCACCCCTTCCGCCAGGAAATAGCCCGCGTGGGTTATTTTTTGTTTTCCCCGAAGGGGTGAGATGAGAACGTAGTTCGCTTTTGAGAGGAGATGAGGCAAGCAAAAATGCTTGCATTTTTATTTGCGAGGCGACGATTCAAAAGAAAGGACTCGAAGAGTCCGCTATCTCACCCCTTCCGCCAGGAAATAGCCCGCGTGGGTTATTTTTTATGCCCAGCATGTTAAAATTAATTTACTAGTTATGGCAAATAAAAAATACAAACTAATTGAACTTGATCCGTGGCTTGAGCCTTTTACTAGCGACATCGATTTGCGCATGCAACATTATTGGGACACGCGCCATGCCCTCGTTGGCGATGGCGACTTAGCTAGTTTTGCAAATGGCTATATGTTCTTTGGCCTTGCGCGCACGAAAAATGGTTGGGTTTACCGCGAATGGGCTCCTGGCGCAGACGATATGCATTTGATTGGGGATTTTAATAACTGGGATCGCCTGGCGAACCCGATGCATCGAACTGAGACTGGAATTTGGGAAGTCAAAATCAAGGGGCGAGATACGATAAAGCATGGTCAAAAAATCAAGGTTCAAGTAACTAGAAACGGCCGCAAGTTTGACCGAATTCCCCTATATATTAACCGCGTCACACAAGACAAATTAACGCGTGGATTTGTTGGCGAAGTCTGGTCGCCAGAAAAACCATTTCGTTGGACCGATACAGGGTGGCAGGATAAGAAGCTTGATTCTTTGTTGATTTATGAAGCGCATGTAGGGATGGCGCAGGAGAAAGAGGAAATCGGTACTTATCGAGAATTCGCAGATAACACCCTGCCCCGAATCGTGAAAGAGGGATATACGGCTGTTCAGTTAATGGCGATTCAGGAGCACCCATATTATGCATCGTTTGGTTACCAAGTTTCAAATTTCTATGCCGCATCGAGTTGGTATGGCAACCCCGACGACCTAAAATACTTGATTAATAAAGCTCATAAACTTGGGCTAAAAGTGTTGCTTGACGTGGTACACTCTCACGCCATCAAAAATACCGCCGAAGGCATTAATATGTTTGATGGCACCTTTAACCAGTTCTTTATGACTGGCAATGCGGGCGATCATCCAGCTTGGGGGACGAAGCTATTCAACTACGCAAAGCACGAAGTACTGCATTTTCTACTTTCAAACTTGAAGTACTGGATGGAAGAGTACCATTTTGACGGCTTTCGCTTCGATGGGGTGACCAGCATGTGCTACCACCATCACGGTTTGGGCGTAGATTTTACAAATTATAAACAATACTTTGATGTGTTTACGAATACTGACGCTATCACTTATTTGCAACTCGCAAACGCACTAATCCACGAAATAAACCCCAATGCAATCACGATTGCCGAGGAAATGAGCGGCATGCCGGGGATGTGTATCCCAATAGCAGATGGCGGGATAGGTTTTGATTATCGACTGGCGATGGGAATTCCGGATTATTGGATTAAAACTCTAAAAAAAGAAAAAGACGAGAACCGTGATATGCACAAAATGTGGCACGAGTTAACTACGCGTCGCCCTGGCGAAAAGAATATTGGCTATGCCGAGTCGCATGATCAAGCGTTAGTAGGAGATAAAACGCTAATTTTCCGTATGGCAGATGCCGAAATGTATGCGGGTATGAATAAGGCCTATCACTCGCCAGTAATAGACAGAGCTATCGAGATGCATAAACTAATCCGCTTTGCTACCCTGTCAATGGCTTGCGATGGGTATCTCAACTTTATGGGAAATGAATTTGGACATCCAGAATGGATTGATTTTCCACGCGAAGGGAATGGTTGGAGTTTTAAATACGCACGTCGGCAATGGTCTTTGGCGGATGATGGTTTCTTGAAATATGAATGGCTCTTAAACTTTGATGAGGCGATGATAGATTTTGCCAAAAAGAACAAGGTTCTAAAGAAAGATGTCGTCGAAAATCTCTGGATTGACGAAAAAACAAAGATACTAGCTTTTGTGCGGGGAGATTTGCTTTACGCATTCAACTTCCACCCGACCGAATCGGCGACAAATTTCTTCTTGCACGCGCACAAAACTGGCGAAGGTGAATATAAGGCAATTTTCTCGACCGATGAAGCTAACTTTGGCGGTCAAGACAGGATAGACAAAAAATACGTTTATTCTACCGTTTCCGACAAGCGCGGCTTGGGCTTCGAAATTTATCTCCCCTGTCGCTCGGCGGTAGTCTTCCGTAAGAAAAGATGACAAGCTCAATATCTTATGATATACTTTTGAGGTGAGTACTTTTTATAAGTGGCACCATAGCTCAGCTGGTTAGAGCGTAGGACTCATAAGCCTAAGGTCACTGGTTCGATCCCAGTTGGTGCTACCAAGTACTCAGACTTTTTTGGATATAGAGTATAGTATGACGGTTTCAGATGTGCGTTCTGAAACTTTTTTTAATTATAAAATGCTGCGCAAATTCATTCGACAAGAATAAACATCCACCGGCCTAGCCGGTGGTTTTTCTTATGCGGGCATAGCCCTTTC
>CAMZBA010000007.1 GCA_947304395.1 uncultured Candidatus Saccharibacteria bacterium | reverse complement strand
GGTAAACCTAAACAGAACCACTGGCCTAGCCAGTGGTTTTACATCACAAAAAAGCCTCCGCACTACTGTGCGGAGAGCTACACTTTCTAGGAGTTACCAATTCACTACCGGCGCCCACGTCGATGCTTTAGATCTCCCGAATTCTGCCAAGGAGGGAGGGAACAGGTATGAGGTTAAGGACTCCGCCTCTTCCTTACTAAGGCACGACAATGAACATACCGACGCGATTATATCGTCTACATCTTTCTTCCCCCTCAACGTTTCTACGCCAGCCCTATGAAGCACATGAGCCGCATAAGTCCCCTCCAGCTCGCGAACGAGAAACAAGGCCGGAAGATCAGATGCGCGTACGCGCACAATGATCAGATCGCAATAGCAGCAACAACCGTGATCGTCTACGCCATAATACACATCCGTACATACTGCCCCGCTAAAGTCGGTCTCTGCTCTAAAGAAGACGCGGTCACGATTGAGCCATTCATGCCGTGCGACAAACATAGCATACACGTCATCACTACGGCGATCGCACCGAATACGAGGTAGAGCCTCATGCATACTTATTCCTGCCCCCTCAATAATCCCGAGAGCATTACATTCAGACACACCTTTGAGACCGTACGACGCCATGACGAGCGCGTCGCCATAGTAAAAGCAGTGCTTAATAGGATCAATGCTGTCTGCTTTCACTGTGAGCGGTTCCGTTAGGTAAATAACTGACATAGTATTTCACCTCCCCATAAATGCCCTAAAAGGGACCTCTTGCCATGTTCTGGCATTTCCGGGACGCTTGCGCCCCCACAACGTCTCTACCCATTTAGCACGATTATGCTCGTAGAAAGAAATGTCGACCCCAAACTCACCCCATTCGCCGGGGTTTCTCAGAGCTGCAACAAGACCATCTGCGTCCGTCTTACTAATGCCGGAGACCGACATTACGCCAGACGCTAAATCGTCGATATCCTCCCCCTCCAGTCGCTTACAGCTAGCGCCGTTTACGACATACAACTCTTGCGAACCGTCCATTCTGTCTACGAGGAACATGACGGGTTTGCTTGCGCTCATGTCCGTGCGGACAATAACCAGATCAGCTCCCGCGGATTTACCGATATTCATGCATGCCATGTCTACGAAGTCGGCAGACCTCTCGTAGAATACGTGATCACGTCTGAAGCCGTCATGTCTTGCCGCAAATACGACAAAGACATGGTCGCCGAGAGCTTCGCTCATCTGACGTGACGAGGTAAGCACGGGCGGATTATTGAAGATCACTACGCTCTCTTTGACGAGCGTAAGTCCTGCTCCATCCTCGCAATCATAGCGAGCCGCCGTTAACGCAAAGGGCTTGCGCGCACTCTCCATCACGACGGAATTGCCACAGCAAATGCGGCCTTCGTTGTCCATCTGCAGATTGCCAGTAAGATATACTTTGCTCATAGGTTTCTCCTTTTTAAAGAACAAATACTATGTCATTGTTACTATATATATGAAAGAGTTCTCCCTGCAGTTGCAAGGAACTCCATAAATGTCAGTACTTTCAACTACAACTCAACCATGCAGGAAGAGTCCATCTAGCGAAAAACTTACAATTTTAATAGTACTCATAGCACCCCCCTCTTTATGTTTTTTCGGAAAATACTTCCTAAAAGGGAATTATATCACCAAACGCTAATTTTGTCAATACTAAGCACTCTATAGCTATGCGGACAAAAAAATGTTATAGTATGAATCATGAAAGCAGTAACTCGATTTGCGCCGTCGCCGACCGGCTATATACACATAGGGAACGTTCGTTCGGCAATCTATCCATACCTAGTCGCCAAGCAAAACAATGGCACATTTATCTTGCGCATCGAGGATACCGATCAAGCCCGTTATGTTGAAGGCGCTACAGATTTAATAAAAGATACTCTTCTTTGGCTAGGTTTAGATTGGGACGAAGGTCCAGATCGGGGCGGGGAACATGGCCCATATTATCAGACCCAACGCAAAGAAATCTATTACGAATGGGCGCAAAAGCTCATCGCGAAAGGTCGCGCCTACGCCGACCCTACCCCTAGTGAACAGGTTGCAAAATATCGCGAAGAGGCCAATAAGAACAAGCGGGCTTTCTTATATCGCAATTATCGCCCAGAAGACACGCCAGAGTGGAAAGTTGGCCTTCCGCTACGCCTCAAGGCTGAGCCAAAGGCTTACGATTATCACGACGAAGTTTATGGCGATTTGCATTTAGGCCCCGAAACTCAAGATGACATCATTCTTATCAAGGCCGACGGTCTTCCAACCTACAATTTCGCACACATTATCGACGACGCCACCATGGGCGTTACTCACGTCATGCGTGGTCAAGAATACCTCCCTAGCATGGGTAATTACCTCGAGCTCTACGAGGCTTTTGGCCTTGAGCGCCCAAAATTCGTCCACTTACCACACATCCTAGCTCCAACGGGGAACAAGAAACTCGGCAAACGCGATGGCGCCAAGTCTGCCAACGATTATCGCCTTGATGGCGTTTTGCCAGAAGCCATGCTAAACTTCCTCGCCTGTCTCGGCTGGAACGACGGCACCGAACAGGAACTTTACAGCAAGCAAGACTTAATCGAAAAATTCAGACTTGACCGTATTCAACGCGCCGGCGCCCGCTACGATGAGCAAAAACTTCTCTGGCTCAATGGCCAATGGATTCGTCGCTTATTCGAAGAAGACGCCAAAGCATTATTTGAACGTACCGCCGATTTTTGGCCAGCATCCGCCGCAAACTACGACGAAGACTATCGCTTTAAAATCTTCAGCATTATCTACGATCGCCTCAAAACGCTAGGCGACCTCAAAACCATGACCACTTATTTCTTCGAAGATCCCAAAGTCGACATGGATATGATTACGACAAATAAAGCTCTCAAGAAACTATCCGAACATGAAGTTTGCGATCTTCTCCGAAAGACTACCGCAAAACTCAGCGATATTAAGGATTGGACCACCGACAACCTACAGAACGCATTAAATGATTTACTTGCCGAAAACTCGCAAAAACCAATGGTGTTATTTGGTCTTATTCGTCTTAGCATTAGCTTTGCACCGTTCAGCCCAGCCCTTCACGATACGCTTGCCGTATTGGGCAAAAATACCAGTATTTCGCGCCTCAACGCCGTGATTACTGCTTTTGCACGTGACTAGTTATCTAGCTTATGCTAAACTTTAACTATGGACAGTTATAAGCGGCCGTATCGTGGCTCAAAAATTTACGTTCGCAAAAAGGACAAAGAAGACGATACGCTTGTAAAGCTTTACAAACAAAGCGAGTTTACGAAAGAAGACGCCGCTTCTGACGCACTTGATGATGACGACTCTAGTAATCAAGATATTGACGACTTCATCAACGATTCTGAAGGTATTGACGAAGAAAAAATACCCGTCAAAAAGTCTGTACAAAAAGCACGCAAAAAAGAGCACGAAAGAGATGTTCGCAATAAATCAATCAAGCGGACTGTTGCTAAAATATTCGCCGCCATTATCATCCTGGCCGTCGTAGTTTTTGGTGGGTTATGGTTCTTCAAGCCATCTTTAACTACAAATGATCTCGGCGACATTAAACAAGAAAACGCCGTTGCTGACGAACTATACTATTCCACTCTTACTGGTCTAGAGTCAAAGGATAAGAACGCCACCATCGCCGAAGTAACTTGCATTATGATCGAAAACAGCGTCGATGCGCGCCCACAATCTGGTCTCAGCGAAGCGGGTGTTGTATATGAAGCCGTTGCCGAAGGCGGCATTACGCGCTTTATGGCGCTTTATCAAGACGAAAAACCAACTTGGATTGGCCCAATCCGCTCGGCGCGCCAAACCTTCGTCGAACTCGCTCGTCCATATAACTGCGGCTACATTCACGTGGGCGGAGCCACCAACGCTATTAATACCCTAAAACAAAGTGGTTATCGCGATCTTGATGGCGGATGGTTTGAGGGCACTTATGTATTTCGCACCGCCGATCGTTGGGCGCCGCACAATGTCTATACGGGTTTCTCTGATGTAGATAAGTGGAATATTGCTAAGGGCTATCGTGAATCAAAATTTTCCGGCTTCAAGCGCATTAAACCCGACACGATTGTCGAACCACAGGAGCGCAATGCTACAAATATTACAATTGTCATGTCGGGAGACGACAGCTATAACACAATCTGGAAATACGATGTCAATACGAACAAATACTATCGCTCACATGCCTATGGTGGTGCACATATGGACCGCAAAAAGAATAATCAGCAATCCCAAATCGTCACAGACGTACTAGTCGCCATGAAAGTTAGCACTACTCCTCGCGCAAGTGAGCCAAAGTACTACGATCATAAAACTACCGGCTCCGGCGAAGCTTATATCTTTCAAAATGGCACCGTGCAACCCGCCACTTGGCGTCGCGCTAATGTTACCGATGAGCTAAAATTCTTTGATAGTCAAAATAACGAAATCGAATTAAACCGTGGCCACACCTGGGTAAGTATCTATAGTAACACCGTCGGCGGCCGAGTAAGCTGGAAAAAATAAGGAGGAACACGAAAATGTATGCAGCCTACACAAGCGATAGTCAACTAGAAAACCATGAATCACTCGAAGGAAAAAGAGTTGAAAAAGAATTAAGCGCAGAAGAAATCGCCGCGCGCGAACAAGCTGCCGCCGAATGGCAAGAAAAAGTCGGCGCAGAACCAGAAGCGGAACCAGATTTCGCCGCCGCGATGGCTGACGTACCAGAATTTGGTGTCGCCAGCCAAGAAGCCGCCGTAGCTGCCGCCGCAACAGTTGGAATAGCAGACGCCATCGCGCCAACAGAGCAAATCGTAAACGGTACGCCAGATGCCGATAATAAAAACCAGCGGACTACCCTAAACGCCACCGAACTAGCCGCCGAACAACAAATCAAGGATAATAACGTAGACGTCAGCAATTTAGTGCAAGACGTCTCTAGTGACGCCCCTGGCGGCAAAGAAGCCATCCTTCGCGATGCTGACGCTGCGTCCACTAACGCAGAACAAGCACAACGCGCCGCCGATGGCCTCTCTACGAAAATTGCCGCCGGGGAGTCTAATGGCAAGATCGAAAGCGAAAATATTCTTAACGCCGCAATGGTCTCCGCCGCTGGTGCCAGCGTAGCGGCCGAAAAAGCCGCCATCGAAATGACTACCGACCATCCAAACGCCACGATAGACAAAAGAAAGGCTGAAGAATCTATCGAAAAAGCCGATAGCCTCAGAGAGAGTCTTGGCCAAGCAGCTCAACAAGTACAAGACCCCGAATTAATGGCAAAAATGCGAGAAGGAGCCTCCGATATTACAGCCGAATTGGAAAAGTCTAAGGGCTTACTAAGCGAAGCGGATAGGATTGCAACCGAGGAATCCGAGACCGACGAAGAACAAGACAGTTCAGATAATCCAGCCAACCAAGAAACAGACGACAGCGCCCCCATTGCAGAAATGATCTTTGGTCAAACCGCAACTACTCCAAACGCCGTCAACGAAGCTTTATTAAATAGCGCCGAACCGATCGATCCGAATACATTAGCAAACATAACAAAGAAGGGCGCAGAAGATAACGACGCCAAGAAAGCTCTGATCAACAACGAAGAACAAATTAAAGCTGCCGCCGCAACCAACGAAAACCTATCCAATCAACGCGCAATCTATGGTTAAGAAATAGCCATCAAAAAATCCCCGTAAAGGGGATTTTTTATTCATCTTCGTGGAGCTCGGCCGTAATATCAGTTATATTAATATCCAGATCGTCATCAACATTAACTAAATAATCTCTATTCTCAATTGTTTTACCATCATATTCAACCATATTACTGTAATCGCAATGAATTTTTGCATTACCTTTTTTGAGCGCAATAACCTCATGCACTTCCTCAATTCGCCCACCGTCGCTATTAGCATCTAGGTTTCTGCTCTTAACATTCCCAAATTTAGCAACCGTATCGTCATCTATAGTACATCGCCACTCATATGCTACGCCGCCGCTCGTTTCTAGTACGAAGCTGCCAATCTTGGGGTCTCGTTCGACGCCACTTTCCGCAGGCCTATTTAGATTAATTGCAGTCACGACAGCTATAACTACCAACGCGACAACGGCCGCTAGCCCAATGATGCCTATAACTTTCTTATCTTCTTTCATAAAACCTCCTCGTCTATTTCTATTGTAGCATGCGCTAGTTTTCGGTGTTTTTGGTACAATATAATCAATTAAGCGAGATTAATTATGTACACTAACGACAAAATCCTCGTCGGCAAATCCGACAAACAAGAATCATCAATCCTCCTCAATATGGCAAACCGCCATGGTCTCATAACGGGAGCAAGCGGCTCCGGCAAAACCATCACACTAAAAGTCATGGCCGAAAGTTTTTCCGATGCTGGTGTGCCAGTTTTTCTCGCAGACGTCAAAGGGGACCTAGCTGGCACCGCCATTGAGGGTGAAATCAACGAAAATATCCAAAAACGCATCGATAGGCTTGGTCTAGAGAAGTACGGCTTCGAATGCAAAAACTTTCCTGTCCGCTTCTGGGATCTTTACGGACAAAACGGTCACCCCATTCGCGCTACCGTAGAAGCGGTAGGTGCCGACATTCTCTCTATGATGCTTGGTCTATCTGAAGCACAAGAGGGAAATCTCGATATCGTCTTTGAAGTCGCAAAAGACGAAGGTCTTCAACTTATTAATCTCGCCGATCTCCGCTCAACTTTGCAATACGTAGCTGAAAATAAAGACAAATATATCACCAAGTATGGAAATATCACCACTCAAAGTGTTGGCGTAATCCAACGCAGCCTCCTTGCGCTAGAAAAGCAGGGCGCCGATAAATTCTTCGGCGAGCCTGCACTGGAAATTAAAGACTTCTTTGCAAACGGTACGGACGGTCGCGGCGTTATCAATATTCTTCACGCCGTCGAATTGTTCCAAAGTCCCGACCTTTATGCCTCATTCTTACTGTGGCTACTAAACACTCTCTTTACTACCTCGCCAGAAGTTGGCGACTTAGATAAGCCGAAGATGGTATTCTTCTTCGACGAGGCACATCTTCTTTTCAACGGCATGCCTTCTTATCGCCTCAAGCGAATTATTCAAGTCGTAAAACTTATCCGCTCACGCGGTATTGGTCTCTATTTTATCTCGCAAAAGCCAACCGACATTCCAGATGACATCCTCTCGCAGCTCGGCAATCGCGTCCAACACTCTCTGCGCGCTTACACGCCTAGCGAACTAAAGGTCGTTAAAGCAGCCGCTGGCGCTTTCCGTGCCAACAAAGCTTTCGACACGGAAAAAGCTATTTCCGAGCTCGGCACTGGCGAAGCGCTTGTTTCTTTTCAAGACGAGAAAGGTGCTCCAACCATCGTCGAACGCGTTACCATCTTACCGCCCCAAAGCTCCATGGGTGCTATCAACGATATGGTCCGCATGAAGGTTATCAATAACAGCCCACTTTGCGGCAAATACGACGAAGCTATTGACAACGAATCTGCCCACGAAAAGATTACTAAACACAACGAAGAAAAAACTGCCGCCGCCGAAGCGGAAAAACAACGCATAGAAGAAGAGAAGCAAAAGCTAGCCGAAGCTAAAGAGGCAGAAAAACAGGCAAAGGAAGCAGAAAAACAAGCCAAAGCCGAGGAGCGTGCTAGAACTCTCGAAGAAAAGCAACAACTTGCTATCAAAAAGCAACAAGAAGCGCTCGAAGCAAAGAAAAAAGCTAATAGTATTGGCGGCAAAATCGAAAAGACTGTCACCACTGGCGTTCAGCGTGGGGTAACCAATGCTATCTCGAGCACTATCTCGAAGAGTATTAAAGGACTATTTAAATTTAAATAATGCTATCAAAAAAGCATTTTTAAGACTCGATTCTTAAGCCCTAACTATCGTGTTGTTGCGGCTCCGATTCTCTCGTCAGGCTAGCCGTACCGCCAATAATACCAGAAACAGCAGCCGCTTCGGCTTGGACAAGGGTTCGATAAAACAGATTTGGAAGGTAACTAATCACTGTCTTTTCAACATCTGAGAAAATTGGCGTCTCTACGACGGAGAAAACCGGCTTTGGAACATCAAGATATAATGGATCGCCGCCAATTTTGGTAGCGTCTATGAGCCCACTTTCGGCCCATTTCTGCGCAACTTGGGTAATATACTCGCGAGCTTGCTGTGGCCACGTATCAATAGTACCTGGGTAGGTGTGAGCAAATTCACCAACTTGCCCTCCGACACCAGGGATAACGCCATTACTACCCGGCACCATGCCATATGATGCATCAAACTGGTTTGCAATCTTAACGGCTTCAGATATTTTAGAAGGATCCCCGCCAAGATCTGTAAACGCTTCGCCCAAACCGGCCCCCTCATGAACATCAATTTTGCCAAGGTCAACTTCGTATTTTACTGGCGTAGTTCCTACCTGGACCTGATCGACCTTAGTATCGGTTATTTCTAGCGCGCGCTTAGTTCCAATTTGATCCGGTTTAGCAGTAGAGCGAGCTATGTTATCTACACGGATGCCACTAGCCGCAGCACCAATAGCAGCTCCAGCACCAGTAGATACGGCCGTCTTGAGCCTATTGCTGCGAAGATCTGCCCGATTAGCAGCAGCGTAATCAGACATAGCTTCCGAAGCAAGAGTCTCGGCCGTAATATGTTCACCAGACTCAACTCTTCCTTCTACACTTTCGCCAACATTGCCGCCATAGCCACGGATTGCGCTAGTTTTAGAATCCTGGCGAGACATAAAGAAACCCGCCAATCCACCACGAACAGCTCCAGCTATAGCACTTCCAGTCGTATAGCCAAGAGAGACGGCTAATGTTCCAGCCGCAATACCGTGACCGATACCAACCGCAGCGACAGCTAAGCCGGCCGCGGCAGCGGCCACTAAGGCACGTTTTACCCACTTGTTGGTAATGATTTTACTAACTACTTTGCGACAAATAGATCCATTATCAAGAGCATCTATCGTAGCCTCTTCTAGTTCGGTACGTGCTTTAGCATATTCTTCAATCACTTTTGAAGTAACAGCGGTTTCAACTTCGCCCACCATACCTGGATACCGTTCCTTCATCTTGGCCTCAGCCTCTCTACGAAGCTCTTCGCGTTTAGCTTCAATTTCTTCAGGTGTCTTAGTCGGGTGTTCTAGGTCGCCACCCACAAAATCGATTAGTTTTTCGACATTCTCAGCCGCTAGCTTGTCAGCCTCGCCCTGAATCTCGGCAGATAGAGACTCATATCCAGCAGAGTATTCAGTGCGGCCCAAATTAGATAAGTGTTCAGCAAGAAGTTGCTGGTATTCTTTTCTGGCTTCTTCAAACCTTTCACGCGTACCTGGCCCAGCGACAAGTCGACGACTCCTAGCATACAGCTCCGCCAAGTCAACAGTAGCCTGGTGTAGGTCTTTTTTAGAGGCACCTTCCGTTTCTTTCGTGTCAGAAGTTTGCTCTGGCGGCAACGGTATCTCTCTTGGCGGTTCAGGGTCGTCTTCTGACGGACCTGGCGGCGGTACTGGAACTTCCTTTTTTGTAACCTTTGCATAATTTTCCATTGCGGAATCAATAGTTCCAACTTCGGCATAAACTCCATTTGGCATCTGAATACCTTCATTGCCGAGCATAAAAACCCCGCGTTGAACTTCACCGTTAGGTCCGCCAAACCTCACAGAACGAGCATCCTGATTCGGGAATCTATCGTCGTTCGCAAAGGTAGCTTCTGGCCCAGCACCAACAATAGCCGCCAACATATCATCAATAACTTCGCGCGGCTCAGCAAAACGCTTACCTTCATCTTTTCTAATGAAATAAACCACCTCATCTTCAGTGTCTTCTTCGAGACTTTCTAGCGCTTTCTCCCGAAATTCTTCAAGACTAAGATAAGTTTTTCCAATTTCGACACCTTTCTTATTGTAGCCAAGCATTAAGTTCGAGGTTCTTTTTTCCATCCCTGAAGCATCTGTAACATCCACCCGTTTATCTTGTCTATCTTCACCCATCGGATCGTCCGAGAGTTCAATCTTGGATATTTCATCTTTTGGCACAGAAATTGGCGTGACCTCTACGCCACTAAGACTATCCCATTCTGTGGGCTCGTTGTTATAGCTAGTCGATGATAGCCGATCAGGATTAGACATGTTGCTCACCTCGATTAGAATTCGTTTGTACCTGGCTCTTTAGCAAATCAAATAACTTATGTTTTTCATCTTTACCGCCAACTTTTCGCAATTTAATAGCATCGTTTTCTATAGTCTCTTCGGCAAAACAAAAGCTTACAGGCTCCGTAGTTGTTACCAAGTAGAGAAACTTCTTATTGTCTTCTGTCACAATAATACTAAGGCAGACATATTCTTTATTGTCTGTTAATGTAATGACCTCACCTTTTTCTATTTCCATATCGCTTTTTCTAGCCTAGTACGGCTGCTTTAGTTGATAATATTTCATCTTTCATTTCAGACAGAGACGCAGTAACGAGATTCGTAAGATCGGGAAGATTGGTAATCAGCCAATTAGCAGCCTGTTCTTCGTCGGCTATATTATCGAATTCTTCCATTTGAGCAGTAGTCAGTCTCTCGGAAATCTTAATAGTAAGCTTTTGCTGGGCAATCTTTTCCAGATTAGCGACAATTTCATCACGATTCGGCGCATTTTCTATGCCAATAGCACTAAGAAACTCGTGGTTGTCCGCGATATTAAACATTTTGACTCCTATATTAGCCTATACGTATATGATAGCATGCATATCTCATCGCAAGCGAAGCTCCATACTTATAGTTCAATAAAAAGCCAGGCTGTTTAGGCCTGGCCAATCTACGCGTTTTTGGTACTCCAACATTTTAAAAGTCACTCGGCCTCTCGTTTCGATACTTAACGAACCGGAACCGAACGCCATCACCACTTTGCCGATTTTCTCCCTCCTCGGCCATTTGCCAATTTGGGTCAATGTCAAGATTCGGGAAGAAAGCGTCAGCCCCCTCAATGCTGGCATCGATCTTAGTAACATAAGCCGTATCACAATACGACAACAGCTGTCTATAGACGCTAGCTCCGCCGATAACATACACCTGCTCGGTTGGATAATCATGGATAATCCGACGAAGCTCGTCAAGACTATGAGCAACCATGGCATCCACCTCAAAACTCTCGTTTTCCGTAAGGACTATATTGTCTCTGTACGGAAGCGGCTCTCCGCCCGGAAAAGTCTCAAGAGTCTTACGACCATATATCACACAGTTACCAGTAGTAAGTGCACGAAAATACTCAAGATCTTCCCGAATACGAAAGAGTAGTTGACCTTTTTTACCTATAGCCCAGTTTTGATCAACCGCAACAATTACATTCATATATCCACCCCCCTTTCTTAAACCAAAAACACAAAAACTACATCGAATACTTCGACTGGCAATAATTATATTAAATAAGCACAGGATGCGCAAAAACCTATCTCGCTCGGCTCCTACTTCGGACGAACCCTCGGGTTCTTCTCCCCCGGGGCGCCACTCAAAGATAAACAAAAAATACCCTACGGGCATTTTTAGCTTATCTCGTGGTGATCCCGGAGGGAGTCGAACCCTCGATTTTCTGGATGAGAACCAGACGTCCTAGACCACTAGACGACGGGACCAATACCTGTATTCTAACAGAAACATTGCTCTTTTGCAAACCGAAAAAACATGGTATAATATATATAACGTCTAGCGGAATCAACCGCGACGAATTGGGAGTTACTATCATAATGAAAATCATCCGCCGTTATTGGCGCATTATCTTTCCGATTTTCTTCGTCATTCTTATCTGGCATTTTTCGGCAGCTAACGGAGAAAATTCCAACAATCAATCGAGCATCTTTTCCGCATGGCTCGGTATTTCTAACACACTAGCTCGCAAACTTGCGCACTTCGTGCTATTTGGCGCGCTCGGCTATTCTATCTCTAGCTTCGTCAAAGGTTTGCATTCCGCAGAATTTCCAAATTTTACTCTACTACTATATCCAATCATCCTCTGCGTCGCTTATGGCGCCATTGACGAGGTTCATCAGCTCACCATCATGGGGCGCAATGGGGCAATTAGTGACATATTCCTAGATTTTATTGCCGGCATATTTGGCACTCTAGTCTATATAGCTATCTTCTGTTTCTGGCGCCGCTGGCGCATCCGCCGACAAATCAAAAAAGTCTCCCGATAACAAAACCATGAAAATAGCCACCGCCAAAGCGGTGGCCTTTTTGTTAGGCGACAACGTACCCTCTCTTCGTTTTCGTTAACAACACGGAGAAGGCCTGCAATTTCACATCGTAACCAAACATAAAAGTGCAGTCAATCTCCGCCATAACATCCATCACGAAGGCTTCATCGACGGCGAAGGATACCCTCTCGCGACTCCTCGTGCGCTCGATTATCCGTCTGGCCAAAGCCGCCTCGAAATGCAGAAACCATTCGTCGCCCAGTGTCATATAATCGTCAACACAGAGCTCTTTCAGGTGGTCTCGCCACTTTTCAGCGGCCTCAGAAACATACTCCGGCCACTGCTCCTGCGGCACAAACTGATGACGAGGATCAATATTAAATCCACGTTCCTTCACCAAATCGACAATCCTCTGATATTGCTCCGCCTTTTCCTGATCAGATTTTTCTCGGTCGAAGCTACCCAGAACCTTGATTATCTGCCCGATATAGCGAGCAAACTCAAGGGTGCGCTTATGGCAGGGCCACATCTCGCCATCAGAGCGTCTTACCCGATAACTCGAGGGGGACTCTTCGTCAACAATATCTACGTATTGCTTAATAGCATCCGCTATTGCATATGCGAACCCCTCCTCGGATTGTTCGTATTCGTCAAACTTCGAGCAAGCCAGCTCGTAAATCCAGTACGTAATTATCGGCAATCCGGGGACGGAATTTCGATACTCGAAATTTCCCTGCATAAGACCACGCCATACGCGTTCTGAAATATAGTGCATAATCACCTCCGAAAGATCTATTCAACAATGAATCTATCTTCATATTATAGAACACTTATGCTTTCTTGTCAATAGATAGAAACTCGAGAGCAGTAAAAAGCCGCCAGTTCAACTGGCGGCCGTATTTTTAGCAGGTAAGGGAGCAGCCTGCAACCCGAGAATAGTATACAACCTTCCGAAGCGGCGGAGTCGGCATTGTCAGCTTGTGCCCACTCGGCACAATCTCATAAATCACACTCGAGACAAACGCGTCATCGACAATCACAGAGGTTGAACTTGCCCCGTCATCGAGATAATAGCATAACACCTGAACAATGCGCCTCTCGATGGCCACCTCCAAATGCCGCAGCCAATCGGCAGGCAATTGGGTGTTTACGTTCTTTAATTGAAGGCACCAATCCTTCGACACCTCGACGATCTCGTCTGGCACGATCGCGCGAGCAGAAACATTATTGTAGCCGTAGTTGGTCAAGCAATAACCGCCGTGGCAACCGTTTGCCCCGTATGCCTTAATTTTTTTGCATACCGACAAACAAAAGCTATCGTCGTTGCTTAACGCCAACAATAGCTCATATAAATGATTGGTCGCCGTGGCAATGTCGATAGCCCGAAAAGCGCACCCCTCGCTATACGTGTACACTCTTATCATGAAGTTGCTCTCCGTTGGGCGTTCATCATATCTTGAATCGTGCTCTTTTGCAAAGAGTCGCTCAATTGCTTCGGCCATCTCTCTGGCAAAGAGATCCTGAGTCTTGCGTGGCGCAAATCCAATCTTGTCACACACCTCCTCAAGGAGCTCATACGTCGCCAGAGGCAGACCGGGCGCCGAAGATCGATATCTTCTCACCCCATCTCGTACTCGAACGACCCTTCGTACCAATGTGGCTATTCTGTAGCGACACATCCTTCTTGCCTCCCTTCAAAAGTACAAACCATTGTTGATAGGTAACTTATATATTATAGAACACTTGCGCGTTTTTGTCAATTTTGCTAAACTAAGGCTATGAAATTACCAGTAGTAGCAATCATCGGCCAAACTAACGCCGGTAAATCTAGCTTGTTCAATCGACTCGTCCGCAAACCTCAGGCAATCGTCGCGCGTGAGGCTGGCACCACTCGCGATAACGTAGTCGGAAAAGTAGAGGGCAAATATGTCCTCATTGATACTGCTGGCCTCAAAGATCCAGACGACGAGTTCGAGACGCACATTCAAGACCAAATCGATGACGCCGTCACCTCTGCAGACCTAATCTTAATCGCCATGGATTCCACTAAATATCCAAACCAAGACGATAAGCTTATCGCCAAGAAAGCCCTCAAGTCCAACAAACCAGTCCTGCTACTGCTAAACAAGTCCGATATGGGCGAAGCCCTTCCTCTAGAAGAATTCTATAGTCTCGGCATCAAAAACCCGCTTCGCGTCTCCGCAACAACCGGGCTTCACCTCAATGAGTTGCGCGACAATATCGAACAAGAGCTCAAAGCTCTTAACCTCAATCTTGGCAAGAAAGAGCCAGATTCCAACGCATTAAAAGTTGCTCTCATCGGCCGCCCAAATGTTGGTAAATCCAGCCTGTTTAATTCCTTAGCTAAAAAACAGCAAGCTATCGTGGCAAATCTTTCTGGCACCACCCGCGACATTAACCGCACCGAGCTCAAATATAAAGGCCAAACCATCGAATTGCTCGACACCGCCGGCCTGCGCAAGCCTGGCAAAAGGGAAGTGGGCATCGAAAAATTCAGCGCCCTACGTAGCCTTGCCGCCATCGAAGAAGCCGACGTCTGTTGCTTACTCATAGATAGCACCGAGCCACACTCCAAACTCGACCAATCGCTTGCTGGCGAAATCATCAAAGCTGGTAAAGGTATTATTCTTGTAGTTACAAAAACCGACCTCGAGCATAAAGAGTCCGACGAAATTCTCGACAACCTCGAGTATGATTTTAACTTCATTCCATATGCACCCGTCATCATGACATCTAGCCTTACCGGCAAAAATGTTACTAAAATCTTTGAGTTAGCGCAAAAAATCGACCAAGCCCGCCACGCCGAGCTTAAAACTTCCGACCTTAATAAGCTCCTCGAAGATGCCGTGCGTTCACATCCGCCAGCCGGTCTCAAGAATACACACCCAAAACTTCGCTATATGGTGCAGACCGATACTTGTCCGCCATGGTTTGTTGTATATGGTAGTGATCTTAGCCTCCTGCACTGGAGCTATAAACGTTACCTCGAACGCCGTCTGCGCGAGGCTTTTGATTTTACCGGCACGCCAATCTTCTTTAGTTTCCGTAACCGTGATTAAGTTTTTGCAAAAAAGACCGTACGTCGTACGGTCTCAGTGAAAAGGAGTGCTTCATTTTTCGTGTTTTACGAAGATATTATCTTGCCTCGTTAATCGCAATAGGCAAAACAGGAATGCGATCCGAGCCCCATATGACATAATGTTCGCCGTCGTCTACGACCTCAAACATACTGTCGGCTAGACAGCCCAGTAACACGCCATCGTCTACGATATTGCAACAGTAGATAGCGCGCACGATTTCTGCGCGATACCCACCAATTAGCCGAATGCTACTCCGAGCGAGTTTGGCGACCAACGCCTTAAGCTGCTCGCTCTCCAAGTTTGCAATTGCGCAAGCAACTACTGGCTGGAATTCTTCGCTAGTAATAGCCATAAGAAGACCGTCTGGAACGTCGCCGCAATCAATATTGCCGCCAACACTCATTTCCTCGGCCAACCTCTTTGCCAACACCGTCAAATCAACCACCGGCGCAACAGCGTCCACTATCAGGCCAACGATTATCTGATCGAGACTCTCTTTCTTTGCGACACGCAGCATATTTTGTATCTGCGCAGCACAATAGCTATCTATCGAGAAACCTCCCGAATAGCTTAATCGCTTCCTGTCGCGCTCATCGTCAGGATTTGGCCAACCCGGAATAAGTCCAATTCTCCTTAACTTATCCAAGCATTCTTTTTCGTCCATCCTAGCAAGAGACAGCTCGGAAACATCCATTACTTCTGACAAACTCATCTTTCACCTCCATAAAAAATGTGCTAAACAGTTTAACAGTTTCAGTTTCTAGTCATTATTACATCACATTGCTAGGTTAAAATCAAAAATACGACAGCCCTATAATATGCTATAATAAAGCCAACAAGGTGGGCCTTATATTGGGGCCCTTTTATTGTAGCTACTTACAATCAGAAAAATGGAGGGAGGGAAGCTTTATGCAACAACGACCGAAACGCTTCATATTCCAGGATGACAAATATTACATACTGGATTTCATGACCGCACTCAGATCACCGGAATTATTCAGTCCGAATGCAGAACTGCCCGGGCGTAAGTTTATCATCTCTACGCTCTGGGCCGAAATGGCCAACGAGTATATCGGGCAATCCAGCGACAACGGTGAATTAGCCGCAGAACTTCTCGGTTACATTGTTGACATCTTGAGAACGGGCGAATCGGAAGAAATCGACGATGCAACTCGATACAACAAGGGTAATATCAGCATTATCGTCGACCATGGCAAACATAACAGTGGCGCAATCTCTGAAAATATCAAGCGAGACGCTGTTAGAGATCTGTTTCACTTAGCGAATCGCTGGTACGATCCAGAGCATGGCCGAGGAAACGAAATTCTTACCGCCGATCAATCATTACCCTTGGCCGCTCAGGGACAGACAAAGTGCCCAATAACCTTTTATGATCCAGAGATCTACAAGGGCTGGCACTCGGTCACAAATATCCCCGAGCTTTGCGCGATGTGGCGTAGGCAAAAGCGCCTGTCCCTAGAGGAATTGCACTCCTATCTTGCAGATACTCCGTACCCAAACGAATACTTCTTCTTCACGGAAACGGATGACTACAATATGATAGGAAGATACGATGCAGACGAGAGGGCAATCGTCCCGCTAAAATACTATGCACAGTATCAGTACATTAAACCGCATAATAGATACCAGGCAATCGCAATGGAATCAATGAGTATTCCATCTTGCAAAATCGTTTTCTTCGTCGGCCCTGCAGGATGTGGCAAAACATACATAGCTACAGGCACATCCATTGAGGCTATGGGCGCCATTAACCCCGCGCTTCTTGCCAATTGCTACAGTTCTAGGCCAGAAACAAATCGTAGCAAAAAAAGAAGGCAAGGACGCAACGGAAGAAAGGCCAACGCCAAAGACGATCGTCGGCATGAAGCGGAAATTGAAGAAAATATCGTCGGAAAAGAATGCGATAATAATCGTACGCAAAATGCCCGTAAGCAAACGGCGCAGCGCGCAGAGGCAACGCTCTTCTATGAGGGGAAGAGAAAGAAGAAAGATAATAAGCAACAATCCCTATTGCCACACATCAAGCATACAACACTCGTTCCGCCAGATAGAACTCTGATAGACCATCTGACCCTGCCCGGCGACAACGACAAAAAGTACGCCGGGATGGTAACACAGTGCTTCGAATGCGCGCGCACCATGATTGCAGAGCACGGAGACAAAGGAGCAGAAGGCAAAAAGCTAGAAGATTGGGAAATCAACGATAGGGCGAAAACAATAGTGGCCCGAATGACGATAAAACCAGCTTCTGAGATACCCGGCGAAAGCCTGAGCGGAAACATCATCGTGGAGGAAGCTCAGTTCCAGAGCGCAGCCATAATCAGGAATATTGAGAGTCGAGCCGTTGACGGAAAAGCGATATTTACGGCCGATTCAACTCAACGCGAGAACAGATACGAGTGGCACAAAGCCGCAGTCATAAGAGAGTGCATTCGCCACGCCAGAAATCCGCAGGCCGCCATCGTCATCTGGCCGTACGACGACGTTAATGCTATTGTTCGACCTGGCGCTAAGGCAGCCATGTTTGGCATGCCTACGTTTCCGCCTCTCGGATGAAAAACATTTGTTCACCCCTTTTTTCTGGACTACCCCGACCTAACAGTCGGGGTAATTTTTTGGCTGAACAACTTCCATAAATATAGCAAGCTAGGCTAAATCTATGCCGTCATACTATGCTACAATCTATCTTATGAAAATCATTGTCGGTTTTGGCAATCCTGGCAGTAAATACAATTTTACGCGCCATAATCTTGGTTTTTTGGCACTCGATTTTTATGCCAAAATTCACAAGCTGAACTGGCAAAATAAGCCTAAGTTTAATGCACTTATCGCCAAAGATGACGAGCACGATATCTTGTTAGTTAAAGCCCAAACCTACTACAACGAAGTTGGCCAAAGTGTCCGATCGGTCCTTGATTTCTACAAACTCTCACCGCAAGACATTTTAGTAATCTGCGATGACTTTAATTTAGAATTCGGCAAAATTCGTTTTCGCGAACGGGGAAGCGCAGGCGGGAATAATGGCTTAAAATCCCTCATCGCACACCTCAGTACGGAAGACTTTCCACGTCTTCGCATCGGCACCGCCAACGACAACCTCCGTAGCAAAATTGGCGATACGGACTTCGTTTTATCACGCTTCAACGAGCAGGAGTACGCAGAGCTACCGAAAATTCTTCACGAAGCAGAAAGCTTTATCGGCAAAAAATAGGGCCACCCATAATGGGCAACCCTTTTGGCGCGATTTTGAAAAAAACAACTAATCACAAAGACGACAATACTTAGAGCCAGATATTGCTTCCGCACAGAGATTTCCGCCATGGTGCCAAACGGGCGCAAAGCTGATGCGATAAATGTCATCGATTTGCTCCACGCACTTCTTGAACGACTTCAGACTATCTTTGTGATAATAAAAGTTAATCTTCTTGTCTCCGAAGAACACTGATACCGCGTTTGGGCCAAACGTAAAAATGCCCTCTACGGGAAGCGACGCGAAAGTATGTTCCGCAACAATCCGTTCGAACCTGCTCCTGAGGTTCTTTCGTTCACGGTAGCGAGCAAGGACAGCATCAAACCTCTCTCCCTCCGGCACTTTTTTCTCAAAGTATGCCATCGGATCCTTCTCGAACTCCTCTAGACGCTCCGCCCCACCAATATGAAGATGGCCAAAACGCCACGAATAGGCATACCCGAATGGAGAGCTCCACGTCTTAGGCTGGATCTTAACCAAGACATAACCATCTGGATCATCGAACCGAATAACCGAGCGTCCCCATTGATCCTTCCATCCACTACTTCTGGTTCTATCCGTGAATGCAAAGAGGGGAATATCGGCTCCTTCCGCAGTAATCTGAGCGTTATCCTTCCCGATATCGAATCGATCCGTTGTTAACATAATGAGCTGGTCCCGCTTGGCGCCGCAAGAAACCAGATCATACGTTTTCCCATAACTTTTCGACACTAGCATGCAGGGATGAGTATCCATATACTGATGTCGACAACACCCAAACACATCGGCACTCGTCGTTATCGGGTCTGGCCTAAAGCCATCCGTTCGCAAAACAGGCCAACCATCATCAAATCCGTACCCATCGCTCGTGGCGCGCCAACTTAATACCGCATCACAGCCTTGATTTCGCAATAATCGAATCATTTTTCCACCTCCTAAATACGTATTGCACAGCTGTTCCGTCGCAACTAACCCACCCGTGTAGATCCTAAAACCTCGTGGGTTCAAGAGATAAAATAACATAAAGTAGTATTCTCTACAAATAGTGACCAAATACTGCGCCGTCCGAACAATTATCTCCCAACGAGCAATCGTGCTTTGCAAAAAATGTAAAAAATGTAAAAACCTGTCAAAATCGCTTGAAAATAACGAAATTTATACCACATTTTCACAAAATAACAATAAGCATTTTCACCCCTGTAATTTACCTGCTAATCTGTTGCAAAATGGCCACTTTGCCGTAGTTTTTACAAAAAAAGATGTGAAAACTATTGCATAAATTGCAAATCCGTGCTATAATCAAAACAGTTTTGGTCTGAAAGGGCCAAAAAACCGCACCTAAAAATTTTAGAAACGTTGCTAAATTTATTTTAGCAATCGTTGCGTGCTTTAGAAACCCTTTCGGCCTTCAAATTTCTCCTATAGTTTGAAGTGAAAAGTATTACCTCCACTTAGAAAGATCCTTTCTAAAGCTAGCAATCCCTATAACCGGCGGACCCCATGTGTGAGGTGGGTCACGCTTCCGGAGTTCTCCGGATGCCTTAGGAGGTGTGTTGTAGGGCCAAATAGCCCCAGGTGATGCCCACCCTTACCTGGGGCTTTTTGGTGTTCTAATAACCCCTACAACCCCATCAAAGCAGCGGTACTCTTATGCTAAAAAGATATGCAGAATGCTACTTTAGGTAAAACTCTTTCAAAAATCACTGAAGGAATAAAAAACGTCATCGAGCGAAACTACATCCCTTGCGAGGTGGTAATATATTAATATGAGCATTAGCGAAGTAGGCAACCCATTCCACATCCGCACACACTATGCCTATCCAATCAACGAAAACTGACGAAATCGAGCTTATGCTTTCTTGCGAAATTTTATATGATATTATATAGCACATGAGTAAAAACTTAGTTATCGTAGAGTCCCCAGCTAAAGCTCATACCATCGAGAAATATCTCGGTAAAGATTTTGTCGTATTAGCTTCTGTTGGACATATTCGCAAAGACACGAAGGTCGATAAGAATACTTTTGACGTCACCTATGAAGTTGACCCTGGGCACAAGAGTGTTATTACTGACCTTAAAAAGGCCGCTAAATCTGCAGACAAAATCTGGCTCGCGACGGATGAAGACCGCGAAGGAGAAGCTATATCTTGGCACTTATGTGAAGTTCTTAAGTTGCCAAAGGATACTGCTCGTATTACTTTCCATGAAATCACCAAGTCCGCACTCGAAGAAGCTATCAAAAACCCCCGCACTGTCGACATGAACATGGTTTCATCGCAGCAGGCACGCCAAACTCTCGATATGCTAGTCGGTTTCGACCTCTCGGGCGTCGTACGCAAGAAAGTTCCTGGCGCCGTTTCGGCCGGACGCGTCCAAAGCCCCGCCCTCCGCCTAATCGTCGAAAGGGAACAGGCGATCGAAAAATTCGCTAGCAAGTTTACCTATAAGGTTTCTGGCGATTTCGGATTTGATGCTAAGCTTAATCATGAATTCGAGACCGAAGACGAAGCGCGCGCTTTCCTCGAAAAACTGATCAATGCAAACTTTACCGCTAGCGCCGTCGAGACTACCCCCGGTACGCGCAAGCCCGCCCCGCCTTTCACGACCGCCTCGATGCAGATTGAGGCCAACAGTAAGCTTGGCTATTCTACGCGCACGACTATGCAGGCCGCTCAATCTCTTTATCAAGCCGGCCTTATTACCTACCACCGCACCGACAGTCTTAACCTTAGCAAGCAAGCTATCGCTAGCATGGCTAGCTATGTCGAATCTACATTTGGCAAAGAATACGTCAAAGTACGCAACTTTAAGACTAAATCCGCTGGCGCTCAGGAAGCGCACGAGGCCATTCGCCCAACCGACATCAACCGTGAAACTGCTGGCAAAAACGATTACGAAAAGCGCCTCTACGCTTTAATTCGTGGCCGCGCACTTGCTACGCAAATGGCCGACGCTCGCATCGAAAGTACTACCATCACCATAGCTACACCGACCGAATACAACTTTATCGGAAAGGGAGAAATCGTAACCTTCGACGGCTTTCTGAAAGTCTATGGCCGCATTAAAGAGAATGAACTCCCACATTACAAAGTCGGTGACAAGCTCACAGCCCACAGTATCATCGCTCGCCAAAGCTTTGCTAAACCACAAGCGCGATATACTGAAGGCTCACTGGTCAAGAAGCTTGAAGAGCTCGGCATTGGCCGTCCAAGTACTTACGCTAGCATCATGACCGCAATTCAGGCCCGCGGCTACGTCGTAAAGGGCGAAAGCGAGGGCGAAGAACGCGAAGTCGCCGAATTAAAGCTCGAGAATAACCAAATCAGCAAAGAGACCGTCAAAGAAAAGTTCGGCGCCAACAAAGGCAAATTGCTGCCAACGCCAATTGGCGAACTTATCTCAGGCTTCCTGACCGATAACTTCAAAAATATTGTCGACTACAAGTTTACTGCCAATATCGAAAAAGACCTCGACCTAATCGCCGACGCGAAGCTCGACCGCGTCAAAATGCTTCGCGATTTCTACGGTCCTTTTAATGACGAGGTTCTAGCCAGTGAAGGCATCGAGCGCTACAATAATGCTCGCCTACTTGGACATGACCCTAAAACCGGCAAAGCCATCTACGCGAAAGTAGGCAAAAACGGTGGTTTTATCCAACTAGGCGAAAACGAAAAAGAATCCGGCGAAAAACCTGTCTTTGCGCCATTGCCAAAACGCAAAAGCGTCAAGACTGTCACCCTAGAGCAAGCCCTCAAGCAACTCGACCTGCCACAATTACCACGGCTACTCGGCAAAGCAAAAGATGGCGCCGAGATTATTGCCGCCGCCGGCCCATTCGGTCCATATCTAAAAGGTGGCAAATATAATATCCCACTCGGCAAAGAATTTGATCCATACACTATTACATTAGAAGAAGCCGAACCGCTCTATGAGAAAAAACGCGACTCTTATATAGCCGATTGGGGAGAAATTCAAATCATAGAAGGCGCCTACGGACCATACGTCAAAGGCCCTGGCCGCCGCAATTTTGTGCGTATCCCCAAGGACGTCGATCCAAAAACCGTCACAAAAGAGCAGGCAGAGGAATACCTCGCCAACAAGCCCAAGAAGACGCGCCGCCCAACCAAACGCCGAACGGCCACCAAAAAGAGCGCTGCAAAGAAATAGCATTCGTCACCGCCCCCGTTAATTATTGACTTCACTACATAATTATATTATTATATTGAAAGCACGCCTGCATTAATGCACGGCGTGTAGTTTCTTTACATTTTTCAATTCCAAGAAGGGAGGGGCAAACAATAGTGGCATTAAAAGAATATTTGGGATCAATCATCAACCCCAACGACAAGAATAGTCGGAAGACTCTTGAGGTCGCCGCACAATTCCTCGCCGAATACGGGCGCGAAGTGATTGACACGCCAGAAAAGCGCGAAGAGTATTTTCGAGTATATTACGACATGATTCCACTCGAAGAAAGTCTCCAGAACGCTCGAGAAGGCGCCAATGAGGCTAGGAGACAGTCTGTTGAGCTCAGGCCTAGACTGAATAAAGCTAGCTGCGAAGAACGAAATCAGCTACGACAACAAATCTCTCAGGCTCATAGAGATTATGCGCATTTCAATAACGAAATTCGGCGCATAACCACATTCATCCGCAATAAGAACATAGAGCAAGACAATGATCTTCAGCAAGACTGGAGGAATCTTGTCCTATTGAGGGGGCTAAGATCCATTCGGTATGAGGTCAGCGATGCAGAAAAACTATATCCTATATTGCTTTTCAGAGTATATTATCCATACGAAGGAAAGATATA
This sequence comes from uncultured Candidatus Saccharibacteria bacterium, assembly GCA_947304395.1. GTDB lineage: Bacteria > Patescibacteriota > Saccharimonadia > Saccharimonadales > Saccharimonadaceae > UBA2834. The sequence continues at coordinate 30,651 of CAMZBA010000007.1, read as the reverse complement.
CGATTTGGGTGATGTCGAGGTTCGATTTAATCCTGATTTCGATATAGGGTCCGCCGATATCGCACAAAGAGTAAGAAAAACAACCCCCCGAAGCTGGGGTAGCAGGTATCCTTACTACACATACGGCGACGACAGCTTCTGCTTCGGAAGTTTAAATGCAGAAATCCATGACCTAATAGGCGAGCGCCGCTTCGTAGAGGCACTCATTCGCATGGATCATTGCTTCCATTCCATAAGGGAGGAACACTTCAAGGACATACCGAACTGCTTCAAAGAAGCCGAGGCAAACGATGAAGCTATTGGAGCATTAAATGCTTATCTGACAGAAAGGGGGTTAATTTAAAATTGGCAAAACAGTATTTTAATACTACCAAACAGCGGAGCATCGCATCAAAAATGCCGGTCAGCGAACCGTTTACTATGTCATCGCCCAACCGAGACCAGTATGGACCAGTACCGGACTTTAAACTGAAAATACCCATGTCTATATATGCTATCCTTTTATATATCCGGCAACAGGTACATCCATATGAATTTGCCTTCGAGGGCGTAGTAGAGATAATCGGCGACGAAACGACTTTTCGTCTGAAAAAAATCTACATACCATCCCAGACCGCTTCACATTGCGGCGTGCAATACGATATGCCAGTCTGCGAGATTGCCTCCGATGAAGAGCTTGAATTCTTAACGCTCCACGGCCACAGCCACGCGAATATGGATGCGTGTTGGTCGGCGGTAGACGAACAAGACATCGAAGACTGGCTTGGTCCGTACAGGATCAATCTCGTCATAAACAACTATGGCAAGATGCTGGCCAGAATCGATTTTTTCTCAGATGTCTGTGGCAAGAATATTCGGGTCGGAACCGCAAACGTCAGAGTTGAACTCGAATTTTCGGAGGAATTTGCAAGTAGTTATTCTGAGCTACTCAAACAGATACGACGAGTTTCAGCATTCACGGGCGCCACTAACGCTAAAAGAGCTGCAGGGTTTCCGGCATTGATCAAAAGCAGTCGCCAAAAAGAAGGAGACGCCGCGGACGACCGCAATTATTATGGTTACGGCGTACCCTTTAACGACGATGATTATACTGACTATGACGGCGGGTACGACCCGCGACTGTTCGAAGAAGAGGAGGTCGCAGTAAATAACGATGGAGATTTTTAATTACGCAGATCAAACGCAGCTTTTCAATCGAAACAACTGCCCAAGCATCCATATAGTCGGAGCAGGCGGCGCAACAAATGCCGTGATTATCTGCCTCGCCACTATGGGCGTACAGGACATCCATGTCTATGATAAGGACGTTCTGGAAGATCACAACGGCCCCGGAGAACCCATGTATAGCGATAGAGATATAGGGAAGCCCAAAGTCGAGGCTGCGGCGAATACCTTCGCATATTTACGTTCCTCAAGCGATGCGCATATCGAAAAACACGAAGTATTTGTTGACGAGACCGCCGAGTTTGATGGCATCGTAATTTCTGGGCTCGACAGCATGAGAGCCAGAAAAAAAGTATGGACTGCCGTAAAGAATAGTCCTATGGTCCCCCTATACGTAGACTTGAGATCGTCTGGAACAAGCTTGACCGTGCTCATAGTCGACCCGCTTGACGATAAGGCCGTCGACATCTACGAGAGTACATGGCTTTATTCCGATGAGGAAGCCGTGCAGGAAGTATGCGGAGCGAGAAATATACCGTATATTGCCTTTGCGGCAGCAGCCCTGGCAGGGCACATAGTCGCATGCTACACTAACGACACTCTTCGTGATATGTATAGTGACGGAATTGAAGAAACTTTTTATTTCGCAGAGCAAAAACCATTTGCCTAATGAAAAATAAATTACTATTGACACTTAGCCAATAATAATTTATAATAGGAAAAGTCTATCAAGACAGGCTCTACACATGTGCCGGTTTTATCCCGGCATGGCACCTTTAAAAAGGAGGAAAGCATATGGCAAGAAAGAAAGGCACCAGAAGCACCGCCGCTAAGAAAGCAACACCCGCACAGCCCGTTGCAGCAGCGGCAATTGAAGCAGCAGAAACCACCCCGACAACGGAGGCTCCTGCAGAAAATCCTACAACGACAGAAGCAGCCGAAGCTCCCGCGACGAATCCCGCAGCAGCAGAGACCCCCGCAGCGGCGAAGACCCCTGCAGAGAATAAGGCAACAGGATCGTCTGGATCAGTTACCGTGCTGCTCCCCGGAAAGAAGAGGAGATCATTCGCCTTCACTCCTGGCACAACCTGGTCACAGCTCGCAAGTCAGAACAAGATCGCTCTGAATCCCGGCTGGGTTGCCCTGATTGGCGGAGAGGCAATCAGTGACAATTATCTCCTGAAAGACGGAGACGAGATCAAGGTCGGAAATCGTCCCAGAAACGGATAAGCCCCGACCGCCACCGCCATGAATTCCTACCGGCCCCCTCCGCGGGGCCGGCTTTTACTCCAAAGAAAAACCAGCCCAAAAGGGCTGGTTATTTTTTTGTACTTATTTTTGCCTAGAGCGGCTTACTTTACGAAAAGCATGGAGGCAACTGTATCTCTCGCCCTTTCCACACTATCGCAATCCAATCCTTGTAACCCAAACAGGAGCGCCCAATACATCCTTGCGCTTTGACGCAATTCATCATCATTGACGATTTTTTCAATCACCGGAGCAATAACTTGCCCCCTTACCGTCACATCACTACCGCTAATAGCATAGAAGATTACTTCCTCGCGGAAGGCAACATCGCGCCCGAACATTTCGCTGATCTCAACCGCAAAAAGAATCGCCTCAGGGCAATCGCTTTTGCTCATATTGAGAATCATATTATTAGTAATTTGTGCCCAAGTGCTTTTATTCCTTTTCAATAAAACAATCGCACCTTTACAAACCTTTCCTGCAGCAATTAACTGAAGGGCGGCGATTATCTTCTGATGTCCTTTTATCTGAGGCAACTGAAGGATGCTTGCAGCATCAATATTCGCCATGTTCGCAATTTCAACAATATTATCGACACAAGAGGGAATACTTTCGAGCACCGCGTACATCACATTGCGTTCAGTATCGCTTACGTTTCCGTGTTTTGATTCTGAAACCACAGAACGATCCAACACAATTAGCCGGCGAATTATATCAACGAGCCTTTCAAGTTCTTTTTCTCTTTCGGGGTCGTCATCCGCTTTCGAAATACATTCTTTATCAATATTATTATCGATTTTCGCCACATATATTGAATTTAGCGATCGACGGAAGATATTGAAGTGAGCCTTTCTTGAAATATATTTCGAAACGAGAGCCAGCGTATCGTCCTCCAGGTCTATCCGGCCATAACACAAATGGGCAATCATGTACTGACACACGACCCCTTCGTCTATTCGGTATCGAATAGCATCATAAGTATTGTCATGTCTTTCCGGCGCAACCGCCATCTTTTGGCTTAAAGAAAACATTTCATACAGCTCACAAGCCTTCTTGAAGCGCTGTTCGTAATCTAGCCGGACATTCTTATCTTTCTCGTCCACGATAAAATTGACTATATGACGCAAATACGGCCAATAAAACTCATCGTAACATATATTCTCCCCATCAACCTTTTTATCCGCTATCAAAGTAACAGCCAGCTCCGTCAGAATATAATCATTACTAGAGTAATCGCTCAGCCACTCCTGCAGCACGTCGCTCGTTATTGACGACTCATCGACATGTTCGCAAAGAATCGTCATGATTCTCCTACGAGAATTAATGTTGCCCTTATCGTCAGACTCCATGAACAGCTGCGCTATCTTTTCTGTCATTTCGTAGTCGAGTCTCACGTCATATTCGACGACCACACCAGTACAATCACTCAAGCTACTAGATGCCATGATATAGATACCGGCAGCCCGCCTCGTACGTTCCGTTGCCTCGCCACCTTTTTCCGACGAAAGCGCCAAGAACATACTCGACCATATTCCTTCAACGTCGCTACGGCCTCTTGATTCGGAAATCTCTTCTTCAATCTCACCTAAAGAGAAGAGCGCCTCCTTATCGGGCAGAGACAGCTTCCTGTAATAGCTAGCCATTCTTTGGAGGATTTCGTATTCGCCATCCTTAAAAAGCGCCCTTACGGTATTGATCTCGATATCGTCTCTACCAGGAAGAAGTTGTACAGCAAGCAGGCCGTCGTCTACGCTCGCAGATAAAATTAACGAGCGCAACATGTCCGTCGGAACAATAGCCTTTCGCTGCACAATATCGCAGTCAAGATACCTCATCACAGCCTCGCCTCGCACTTGTTCATCATAATCCCGCAATGCCGCAAGAATTACAACATTAAAACCGGGGTCCGTCTGTAAGCACTGACTAACGAACATCGCCCGTCGACCTTCGTTATACCTTAGTTCCCTATAGTCTTCCATTAGTCCCATCATGTACCTCCAATAAAAAATGAAGCTCCTCAAAAACATATAAGTACTATTAATGAGCAACTCAAACCTATGAATCCCGAATATTATAACATGACTTCAGCGCTCAGGCAATGCTCATGCATCATCTGGAGCATTCTTGCAATATTTGTCAAAGTATAAAAAAGCTGCGCATCGCACGCGCAGCTTGCTTGAATAGATAAACAAACAGCAATTCACCTATCACTCGCCGGAAGACATCAATATTTTTGCCACGCCGACAACAAAGTCATCGGAGTATAAAAAGTACTCATAATACACCGTATCGCCAAGCATATATCTTTTGCTACTACGGCATAAATATGGATATGCATTTCTATAACCGGTCCACGTATGGCTCTTCCAGTCAATACCATAATACTCGGGGTAAAACTCTGTCGCTTCCACACCATTCGCGTCTACCCCGATTCGCACAAGGAAGCTTACGCAATCTTCGGGCGGCATATAGCTCAAATCGCGCTCAATCCGAAACTGGCGCCGTATTGCATCTTTGTCGTAAGGGTCGACTCTTCCAGTTGCGCCACGCGCGCGATAAATCCTGACGTAGCCAAAATCCGAAAGACTACAACAAAAGCGCCCCTTCGCTCCCTCGCCATAAACGCTGTCTAGATCTTCAAAGAGAAGCGGGCGCTTAATGTGGTTTCGCTCAACCATTATAGGAGTTACGCCAAATATAATATCCGGCGACACCGTAGGCGGCAGGCTCATAGAAGCAACCTCATCAAAACTCCATCTTGCTTCATTTTTACCATCTTTCGCTCGCTTCTGAGCAGTGCCGAGCAGTTCTATCGCCGAAGTTATATTCGGACTTACATAGTGAATAGCCGCCCAGTCCCGCCTTAATTCAGGGCCAATATCCTCATCCAAATCGCAAGAATGAGGCAAAATAAACAATGCCAATCGTTTTCTATCCATTTTTTACCTCCTAAAGAGCATGCAATAAAGTTACAATAGTTTCGACTATACAATAAATATCGCTAGTAGTCAAATAAAACACTTTTTAGAAACCATAAAAAAGCCACGCTACTGCGTGGCCGTGACTGCTGGGCTATGCTTAACTAGGGCTATAGACCTTTTTTACCACCTCCTCGAAGAATTTCCTCCGCCCCTCAACGCCATCCGAAACAACCAGATCGCCGAGATAGTACCGAGGCCACTCATGCTCTTCCGCATAGTGATCCTCGACGTCACCGAAAGGGCATACGGATTTAGGGTTGCTGCCGTAGTACTCCGGAATCATGAGAGCCATATCGGGGCATACGAGCCAGCTCTCCACCTCTGCCGGAGGAGTTTTTGACGGATTCCTCTCGATCACGATGCGCCTACCTTTCCTGTAGGCGCGCACGAAGCCATAACTCGCAAGCCCGATCACAGTCTCGCACGGAGCTCCGAATGCCGTTGAAGAGCACGGAATCCCATATACGGTCCTGAGGACAGTATTCCCACATGCATCGCCGCGAACCTTATAGGTCAGCTTCGCCACGTGGCTGCTCGAAGTATCCAACGCGAACATCACCGGCTTACGCGGCCTGAAGAAGTTAATAATATCAAACATAGCTTTGTTTTCCTCCTAAACTACTTTGCATCGTGCAACATGACTATTATATCACAAAACATAAAAAATGCAAGTAATAGCCTCTTTTATTGCTCAGTTTTAGTCATTAAACCATATCTCAAAAATCAAAAAGCGCAAGCTTTTCATCATAATTAAGCTCAAGCTTATAGTTTTATATACTTTTTTCGAAATGATGCCAAAAATATGGTACAATTATTTCTAAGTGAAAGTCATTTTACTTGTTGACAACGTGTGATAGTCATGTTATTATATTTAAAAGTCAAGATATTAAACCTAAGTAGACGGAGAAGTAAGGAAAAACAGCAGCATGAATAATGCGGAAACAATTACTAAGGCTATTTCTAGTAGCCTCAGCATCATCGAACAAGAGCGCGAAAGGGAAATCATCTCTCGCCGATTCGGCCTAAACGGGCACAAAGAAACATTAGAACAAATTGGCGAAATGCTTTCAATCACGCGCGAACGCGTTCGCCAACTCGAAAAAGCAATTCTTATCCGTCTCCGCATCGCTGCAGAAGAAGGCAAGATTAGCGACCTAGCACCAGCCGAAAAACTAATCGTGCGAAACTTAACTGAAATGGGTCGCATCGCTCGCGCTTCTGATCTAGCGCAAAAAATTCTCAACCACGAAGCTAGCGCTGTCGAAAAAGCCAACTTTAGCTTCCTCGGCGAAATCTCGCCAGTCTTGACTATCGTCTCCGAAAACGACAAATACCACAACGCAATTGGCATCGCGGAATACGGCGACGAAAAAGCCATTCGCGGCAAAGTTGACGAAATCGTTGCGCTCGTAAAAAGCAATAAAAAGCCGATGAGCATCGATGAGCTAGACGAAAAACTCAATTACGAACATCCGAGTCACATTGAGGCGGTTGCACATGTTAGTAAGCTACTTTCCACTCTTAATGGCCAATGGGGACTTACGAAATGGCCAACCGTTAATCCAAAGAATATCCGCGACAAAATCTACGTTGTGCTCGAAGAGCATAAAGAGCCAATGCATTTTAACGATATCGCCAGAGCAATTAGCTCTTCAGACTTCAAGCGCAAAGACGTTACTGTGCAAGCTATCCATAACGAACTCATTAAAGATTCGCGCTTTGTCCTAATCGGCCGCGGCATCTACGCACTAGATAGTTGGGGCTATCAAAAGGGAACCGTATCGGATATTATTACCAAAATTCTTAGAAAAGCTGGCGAAGAGGGTCTTTCACGCAAAGAAATCGTCAAACAGGTCCTCAAAGAGCGTAAGGTAAAAGAGACCACAGTCCTATTAAATCTTCAGAACAAAAAGCTCTTCACTAAAGTTGGCCGCGACGGCTACAAATTAACAAATTAAGCAAAAACCGACTAGTAGCAAAAACTAGTCGGTTTTTTGAAGCTTCAGACTTGGCTGGTGTAATTAATCTTAATATTCTTCGAAATATCCTTGTATTGCTTGCGAGGAACCAAGTTCCATTCACCCAGTATCTCCGAAATACGCTCCAGTACATCTTCCGGCGTACCCATACCATTCACTTCGCGGACCAATACGTCCTCCATACTCAATGCACGAATCATGCCAGTAATCGATCGGTCGTAAAGATCCTCACGCCGCTCAATTGCCGCACGCGTATCATCAACGCGCTTACGTTCCATCAATCGTTTCCAAAGCTCGCCATGGGGCACACGCAAGATAATTGCACCAGTTAAGTTAGATATCTCTTTATTATCAATCATCCAACGCACCTGACGATAGCTAGAAGGGAAGCCATCTAGAACTACCCGATTCGTACCGCGCGCATGCGCTCTTCGCATCACATCGCTCATCAAGGAATTCATCGTATCGTCATCGACAAACATGCCGTGATCTAACTTATACATAATATCTTTGTTATGCATGCTCGAAAGCATATCGCGCGAGGAGTACCACGCCCAACCATACCGACGGGCTAGCAGCTCGCCTTGCAGACTTTTGCCACTACCAGGAGCACCAAAGAGTGTTATCATATCATCATTCTATCATAATCTCACCACCGTTTTTATTGCATTTATGTTAAAATAACAATATGGAAATTCTTCGCTTTTTTATGATGCCAATCGTCTGGATTCCAATCGTCATCATCCTAATTATTTTGACCGCTCGTAATTACCGCAAGGTTAATCGATTGCAAGTCCTTAATGTCGATAGCGTCCTTTTAATGATGGAAATACCTAAAGACAACGACAAAAAGGAACTAGCCGCCGAACAGCTTTTCGCATCACTACACGGCATCTTACGCGACGCCAACGAGTTAAAGAATTCGGGTGGCGTCCAAGAGCATCTGTCTTTCGAGATTGCTTCTAGCGGCAATCAAATCCGCTTCTTCGTATGGGTACCAAAAGTCTTGCAATCATTCGTAGAAGGCCAGATATATTCCCAGTATCCAAGCGTACAAATCTATCGCATGAAAGAAGATTACGTCGATCGTCGCGCCAAATATCCCGTCGCCTACAGCGCCGAAGTAGCCCTCACCGAAAATGAAGCACTTCCGATTAAGACCTTTGAGTCCTTCGAAGTGGACCCCCTCGCTGGCATTACCGGTACGCTCGCAAAATTAAATCCAAATGGCGGGGAAGAGCTATGGATCCAAATCTTAACCAGGCCAGTCGCTGATAGCTGGCATCAAAAAACCGATGCATGGGTAAAATCTGTCAAAGCAGGGAAGACTTGGGATTTCTTCCATCTAGATTGGCAATGGTTTGCGCAAATCATCGCCGCACTCTGGCGGCCACCAGAGGGCGGAAGCGAACAACCCATTAAAGTAGAACTATCCGAGCGCGACAAAACCCGCGTTGCAAAAGCAGAAGAAAAAGCCACTAAACTTGGCTACGAAGTCAAAATCCGTCTAGCCTATGTTGGCCAAGATGAGGTTAATGCCAAGCTAAACATGCAAGCTCTAGTCGGCACCTTTAAACAGTTCAACTCTACCAACCTTAACGGCTTCAAGATGCTCGGTGGCACTTTTGAGAAAGCCGCCCTCGACGCATACAAAGAGCGTCAATTCACCGATAACGGCTTTATTCTAAATATCTCCGAGCTTGCCTCCGTCTATCATTTGCCGCACACGAACGTCGAAACGCCGAATATTGTTTGGGCGTCCAGTAAGACCGCTGAGCCTCCCGCAAAGTTACCAATGCTCACTGGCGATCCTAGCTTCGACGAGAATATCTCCGCCTTCGGACTCACGGATTTCCGCGGTATCAAGCATCAGTTTGGCATGTATCGCCGCGACCGTTCCCGTCACGTTTATATTATTGGTCAGACTGGTTCTGGTAAATCTGGTCTCCTAACCCTCTTCGCGCTTAGCGATATTTATCACAACCAAGGTTATTGTATTATTGACCCACACGGCGATCTTGCAATGGATAATCTAAAGTTTATCCCTGAAAGCCGCATCAAGGACGTTGTCTACTTCAACCCTGCCGACACACAATACCCAATGGCCTTTAACCCACTTGAGGTCTACGACCCAGAACGTAAACCAAATATCTCCTCTGAGGTTATTGGCGTATTAAAGCGTATGTTCGGCGAATCTTGGGGTCCACGTCTCGAGCATATCTTGCGCTACACCCTACTTGCTCTTCTTGATCGCCCTCAAACAACCATGCTTGATATCTCGCGCATGCTGACCGATAAAGACTTCCGCAAAGAGACTCTCGAATATTGTAAAGACGTTACGGTCCTACAATTCTGGAAACAAGAGTTCGGCTCATGGGGTGACAAACAAGTTACCGAATCTGTCGCGCCTATTCTTAATAAGGTCGGTGCTTTTACGGCCAACCCGATCATTCGTAATATTATCGGCCAGCCAAAATCTAGCTTCGACGTACGCAAAATTATGGACGAAGGCAAAATTCTCGTTGTTAACCTGTCCAAAGGTCTCATCGGTGAGGATAACGCCGCTATTCTTGGCGCCTTCCTCGTCACAAAAGTACAGCTAGCAGCCATGAGTCGTTCTGATATCCCGAACGTCGAAGATCGCCGACCATTCTATCTCTACGTAGACGAGTTCCAAAACTTTGCCACCGACTCTTTTGCGGTCATCCTCTCCGAGGCGCGCAAATATGGTCTTAATCTAACTGTCGCCAACCAGTACACTAGTCAGATGACAGAATCTGTCCGCGACGCCGTTTTCGGCAACGTCGGTACCACTATTAGCTTCCGCGTTTCCGCCGACGACGCGCCTATTCTCTCTAAGCAATTCGAGCCAATCTTTGAAGCTCAGGATTTACTAAATCTTAATAATCGCCACTTCGTCCTTTCGATGATTATTAATGGCGAGAAGACTCCGGCCTTCTCTGCTACTACTCTCAGCATTCCGAAACCGCCGAATGATTTAACTCCACGCATTATTCGCAATTCGCGCCTAGTTTACTCGCGCACGCGCGAAGAAGTTGAAAAAGAAATCAGCGCCAGCATCGAAGCGGCAGAGAAGTGGAAGAAAGATCTATCCGATTCTGGTCGCGAGGCAGGAATGCGTGGCTCACAGGCGCAAGAAAAAGAAAAAACCACCTATTCATTCGTGCCAACCCCACAGGCTGACTTCCGCAAGCAAAAGATCTCCCCTAATGCCGCTCAAGGCGAAGAAAGCTCTGGCAATGGCCTGAAGGATCTCGGCAAACTTCTCGGCGAAAAAGCCCGCAAAGTCGAAGCCGAACAGCAGAAAGAGGTCAAGCCTCTAGTTAGCCCTAATATTAAAAATGCCGTCGTCGAAAACGAAGCAGCTCAGGATAAAAGCGTAGAAGAATCTCTCAGCAGCCGCCCAATGATTACCTCGTCCAATAACGGCAAAGCAAAGGTCACAGAAGCTCCTAATTCACACTCTAATGGCTATAAAAAGAAAAACCGCAATCGTAACCGCAATAAGAATAAAAACAACGCCTAGCGCAATATGGACAGCTTCTAGAACTTATCGACCACGCTTTAAGCCCCGCCCGCGCGGGGCTTTTTGGCTGGCCTTTTGCCATTTTTAGTCAAAATTAACAGAGGTCCAACAGAGGTAAAAAAGGGTAGGGGAAGTAGAAAAAATGGCCGCTAGGAGCTCTTTAAGGATTCTTAAATACTCACACAGACATTCATCAAGATACTCTTGCGATAATCTCGACCTCGAAATAACGGATGGATGAAAGTGGAAATAAAAAATCGTGAAATTTTTTTCACATAATTTTTTCACAAAAACTTCCGAAAATCGACGGGGGAGCGCAAATTTCAAAAAACTAGTCCCCTACCCCTGTTGTACAGATTAATCACTCCTCTCCTACCCCTGTTACATCAACGCACACCTCTATAGTGAGCGCCTTTCAACACTAGAATATATACAAAGTCATGAGACGCACCAGGAGCCGTAAAAGTGCTGGAATAGTATACATTAGCGTCTTTGGGGGCCAAAAAGGTCATACAGCGCAAAATAGGGCGTAAATACGGCAAATAAATCACACAGCCTCAAAAACTAAGCATAAACGAGACGGGTGTATAATCAACTTTTCGCCGTATTCTTAATGTCGCACAATGTATATTTTACGACGTATGCATATTTAAATGCCAGTTATATAAATAATCGTAGCCAGACACACGATAACGTACACAAAACCCTGCTAAATAGACGTCTCTGCCTTTACGCATATTCATAAAGACGAAGCTACCCCTGATCATAAATAGCGGAAAATAGGGGGGGCTCCCCCGAAAAAATCATCCGGGGGAGCGCAGCCAAAAATACGATTTTGACAATATATCGACAACTTATGCGCCACGACCCCTGTAAATTCACATATTACAACATATCTTGTCGCCAAAATCCGCATTTTACGCCCGTGAAATCTCTATTTATTTGACTTTTTCACGGTTTTATTTTTTACTCCCCCTACTCCCCTTACCTACCCATTTTTCAAATATCGCGAGCTTAATCAACGCACCCCCTTTGAGAATCCGCCATTTTTTCGACCGAACAAAAACCGAACACTTAGGGAACTCGGGGGAGTAAACCGCCGACTTAGATTTATTTACTTATAAAACGCTTTCCCTTCTACGCGCAAATCTACGTAAGTAGCCCTAACCTTTTTCTTATCAAGATAGCGAATCATTCGCGCCATATCTTCCGCTTGCACAGCACTACTGCGATCTATTGTCATCTTATAATACTCTTCACGCTCTTTAATAAATATATGTATTTCGCGCACCTTATTTAACGGCAATATCACATGATCAACCTGATAGCCCTCCGACTGCGCATCGTCTTCTAGACGCGCCACAAACTCTTTCACGCGTGGGCTAATCTCCGTGTCGGCATTCTCGTCCGAGATATCTACGGTCGGCTCAGGTTTAGGGGCTACATATCTTTTAGCCTCTTCTTCGGCAATTATGTCCGCAACATAATGGCCAATTACAATCGCTACCAGTATTACTAGCACAATCACGCCAAACACGACCGTAACATTTTTACGCTTCGTCTTTTTGCGCTCCTTTAAACGTTCTAGCTTGTTTTTTCGCTCGTCAGAAAAAGCTTCGCCCGCAATCGTACGCCCAATTCGAAAACTCTCGTTCTGACGCCCCTGGCGGCGCGCCGGAACGGGTTTTATCTCCTCAATCTGCTTTTTTCTGCCACCCAGTAGCTTCATCTACGCTCCTTAGCGATCTTGTAGCACTTCCAGGCCTGGCAACTTCTTGCCTGACAACAACTCTAGACTAGCACCACCGCCAGTAGATATTAAGTTATACTCTAACCCCTCATTGTTCTTCATAACCGATTCAACAAATCCAGCCGTATCGCCACCACCAATCACCGTGAAACAATCCTTTCGTTTACCGAGAGCCATGGCGGTCATTTGCGACGCCTTCGCAAAGCGAGGATCTTCAACCATGCCCAAAGTACCATTCCAGATAACTGTCTTCGATTTAAAAATCATCGCAGCTATCTCGGCGGCGTCCATCATTGACACGTCAAGTTTATTACCATTCTCGTCTACTTCAAAATCTTTCGCCACGTAAACTTTTTCATTATCCGAAGTGTAACCATCGGCCGCAATTTTGCCACCCACTACGATGCGATCGGCAATCGGCAAAAATTTATCAATCAATGGTTGCTTGTCTTCAACCTTAGCACCACCAATAATAACCAAGAGCGGATGCTCCGGATTAGTCATTACGCCTTCTAGATTTGAGACCTCTTTCTCGACCAGAAAACCAGCCACGGCAGGAAGTTTCTTTGCAATTGCATCCGTAGAAGCATGCGCACGATGAATTACGGCGAATCCATCCTGGACAAAAACTTCTGCGCCTGTGGCTTCAACGATTTGGTTGGCAAATTCGTCCGAATTCGCTTCTTCATCTGGCGAAAAGCGTAAGTTTTCCAATACCGCAACGCCACCCACTGGCAACTCCGCTATCGCCCGCTTCACTTCATCGCCAACTGTCTGATTAACAAAACGCACATCCTTCCCTGGCAGCAATTCGCCGAGACGCTTTGCGCATGGCGCCAGCGAAAACTCTTCCGCCGGCTTCCCTTCTGGACGACCTAAATGCGAAATTACTACAATCTTCCCTGCACCATTATCAAGCAAGTACTCAAGAGTCGGCAAACTGGCGCGAATTCTCATATCTTCCGTAATCTGCCCATCTTTTATAGGCACGTTGTAATCGACGCGCACTAACACCGTCTTCCCTGCTACGTCAATATCACGAACCGTCTTTTTGCGAAAATCCATTTTACCTCCTCTTTTGTCTTCTCTGTTATTAAATCTTACGAATTTGAATCTGGTTTGTACCGCCCTCTTCGTCGCGCAAGCCAGACACCACCACTACAGTGAGACTGTCTTTACCTTCTGGTACTTTTAGATAGCCGCTCGCCTTCAACTCTTGAGCCGCGTCTACGGCATAATTATCGCCATATTCGCGCACATACGCCGAGTTTGCATACGTCAAAGCCAATTGCCCCGCCACGCGCGGATTGCTCGTAATCGACACCATCGGAATATTCGGACGCTGTGCCGCAATCGCCTCGGCGGTTGCACCACTCTTGGTGGCCGTTACAATTAGGTCAGCGTCAATTTGTTCCGCCAAACGCACCACCGCACGCGAAATCGCATCATAATTCTTGTAGTTGCCCGTCGTTTCCTTCTCGATTGGAAGAATACGTGAATTATCCTGTGTGTAAAGAATCACCTTCTTCATCTCCTTGACTGCCTCAATCGGATACTTGCCGTTTGCAGTCTCGTCCGAAAGCATCACTGCATCAGTGCCAAGCAATACTGCCGTGGCAACATCTGAAACCTCAGCACGAGTTGGACGCGGATTGTCTACCATCGAACCTAGCATTTGTGTTGCTACAATGCAAAGCTTCGAATACTGGCGACAGAGCGCAATAAGCTTACGCTGCACAATCGGAACAATTTCTGCGCCCGCTTCGTAGGCTAAGTCGCCACGCGCTACCATAATACCGTCAGTCGCTTTCACGATCGCTTCCATCGTCTCATCATTCTCTACTGCTTTTTTAGTCTCAATCTTCGCGATAATCTGCGCCGTTGAACCATGTGAAACCAAAATTTGACGCAATTTATCGATATCGTCCGCGCTTTGAATGAAGCTCATTGCCACATAATCAAAATCGCGGCTTGCACCAAATTCTATATCCGCCAAATCCTTCTCGGTAATAATGTCACCACCCATATCCGTATCTGGCAAATTGATACCCTTGCGACTCATCAAGAAACCGTCGTTCTGCGCCTTAATCTTAATCGCAGTCGGGGACACAATCTCAGTAGTAATGCCCTCTACTTTCCCATCAAATAAAAGCACCGGCTCACCAACCTTTACCTTTTCGGCTAAATTATATTGTACAGGCAGAATCTTCCCACCATCATGCTCTTTGCAAGCATAATCCAAAGTTAATTCATCGCCAGTCTTCACATCTAAATGGTTATCCTTTAAATCTCCCAAACGAATCTTTGGACCTTGCAAGTCTTGTACAATCGCTACTGACTTACCACGCTCTGCAGCATAGCGCCTGATTGTTGCAATTTGCTGATCACGCTCATCATAGGTGCCATGACTAAAATTTAAGCGAAAACCATTTACGCCCGCATATACCATTTCTTTCAACTTCTCTTCTGCAAATACGGATGGGCCTACCGTTGCCAAGATTTTAGTGCGTTTAAATAACTTTGTACTCATATCTTTAATTATACCATTAGATAACTTGCGACATAAGCTCTTTAATCAATGAAAAGAACAAAAAGAATCCCCCCTTTCGTGAAAGGGGGGATGGAATAGATGCGCCATAACCGGCGCCTAAAATTTTGGAGCGGACGACGAGCTTTCGGCGGTGCAGTCTGACTGCTGTGCTTACTTGCGCAAGAATTGTCGCCGCTCCAATGATCAGATTTGGAGTGCGGCCGCCCATTGGCGGCTTGATCTAAAGCATGAGTGTGGCCGCCATTGGCGGCTTAATCTAGAGCATGGGTGCCTCCTTTCCTTTCAAAGAGACGGCTCGTGAAGTCCTGGATCCGGCCGGCGTCGCTGACGACGCAAAGGCGCATATGACTTCCGGCGAGCGGTTAATCGCGTCATTCGCCACGCGTTGCGCGTGGCCCCATCTAGAGCATGAGCGCCTCCTTTCCTTACGAAAGAGATAGCTCGCGAAGTCCTGGATCCGGCCGGCGTCGCAGACGACGCAAAGGCGCATATGACTTCCGGCGAGCGGTTAATCGCGTCATTCGCCACGCGTTGCGCGTGGCCCCATCTAGAGCATAAATGCCTCCTTCCCTCCCCTTTCGGGCTAAAGCAGTTTCCGCGAATAAATGCCCGAGGGCATTTAAAAGCTCACCTGTTGGGCGGCCTCTCGCTATAATTCTTCAAAGCAGCCTCCTTTCACAGATTTTTTAAACCCTCGTGGCCCTCTCGATCGGCGGCCGCAAAGCGGCGAAGCGCACACGGGCAGACGGGGTTGGACGGTCTCGGGATCAGGAATTAATTGTTACTCCGGGTGTTCCGGAGCGAGTAATATGCCATGCTTCTTCATGTTTTACTCCTCCTTATCTAAAAGTGCAGGTTTTTTGTTCACCAATACCCCTATATTATCATACATTTGACTATTTGTCAACACTTTTTTCTATTTTAATACAAAAAAACACCCTCTCGGGTGTTTTCTCAAAATCTAAACTTGGTGATCACGGCGGGATTCGAACCCGCGATTGCCAGGATGAAAACCTGGAGTCCTAACCACTAGACGACGTGACCAGTGCCACTATTTTAACAAGTTCTCTGCTTTTTAGCAAGTCGTTTAAAAATCGCATTCTTCAATTTGCTAAATAAAAATAGGGCGCCCCACCAAGAGGGCGCCCGAGAATGAGGAGAACGGTCCTCCTCAAATAATTATGCTACGAGCCAGACATTGTGCACGCTTAGCCACACGTTTTCCCCTCCGCGCATCGCAAACGGAGGCGTGTGACTAACCGTACAGGCCTATCTTTCGTCTACCGAACCGGCGGCGAAAGATTTTAGCCAACTTCTGCCTTATCGTACAGAAGCCAATAAGTATCCAGCTCAACGCACCAAATGTGCGCTTACATACGTTCGCCGCAAAAGCGTCGACTCTTTTGCAGCTAAGACCAATGAGCTCGCCTCCGAGACTCATATATGGTCTAGCTCACCCCCTACGCGTCCGCAGAGGGGTTGCCTAGTACGCATAGCATAAAAGTGCATTAGCATCATCGCACCGCGAAGACGCTCTTATAGAGAACTATACCACAGGGATTACAATTAGTCAATAGTACGCACGTCCATATTAACTCAAAAACGCTCAAATTGACACCGACCGTCAATTACCGCCCGCAATTCCAATCACCATCTTCGCTAAGTTCTCAGCCGCACGCTCTTTTGTAAAGCTATGCAGATTCACCGCTAACCGCTCGCACTCGCGTTCGCTTTTTAATAAATGCACAATCGTATCCAATAAAAGCTCTGGTTTCTTCATCATTTTCGAATCCGACACTACCACGGCAGCCTCCGCCTTTTCATAAGCCTTCGCATTCTTTACTTGATGATGCCCTGGCAATTCTTCATTCGGCACCATAATAACCGTCTTTGCCATGCTAGATAGCTCGGTCATCGTAGAGGCGCCCGCCCGCGAAATCACAATGTCCGCCGCCCCAAACAATTTCCACATTTCGCTCGAAAACTCCACCATTCGAAAATTAGACTTCAATACGCCGTCTTCCCACACTTCGTAATCTTTCAAATCAATCATCTCTGGGTAACGTTCGCGCCCCGCCACCAGCATAGCTGAGCTCTTTTTGAGCAACTCTGGGAGAATCTTTCGCATGGTCAAATTGATATCCTCCGCCCCCAAACTACCGCCCGTCGCTAAGACGAGCTTTTTCTCAGGATCGAATCCCAATTCTTTCTTTAGGCGCTTCTGCTTTGACTCGGAAACTGGCCTGAACTCCTCACCAATTGGAATCCCTGTCCATTCCGCCTTCTCTTCTGGGTAAGAGTAGTAACTAAGCGGCATCCCCGTCGCTATCTTTACGGCTTTTTTCGCCAATAATCGGTTCGTCAAACCTGGCACCGAATCACTATCATGGATCACGTATGGAATTCGCAAAATCCGCGCCGCCAGACCTACCGGCAAGCACACATAACCACCTTTTAGAAATATTGCATCCGGACGATGCGCAACCAATCGGAAAAAACTCTGGAAAAAGCCACCAATAGTCCTGAAAAGATCCGCAAAATTATGCAAAACTATATCAAAATGCTTCAAATAATCGATGAATTTAAAACCTGCATAGCGACGCAACTTACCCGAAGCGACTTTCTTGATATCTACATCCATCCCATTTTCAATGGTGATTTTGCGAGCATTCTTGTAATATTTTTTGTCAGTCCAAAAATCAATCCTCGCCCGCGGACGAATTTTCCAAATCTCACGTACGACGGCGACTACCGGCGTAACGTGCCCCCCGCTGCCCCCGCCTACTACTAGAATCCTCATCGATTGCCTCTCTCTTTGTCCATCTAGATATTTGTAATGTCATACCCACAGCAAACGAAACAAACATCATGCTCGTACCGCCGTGGCTTAAGAACGGCAACGTGATACCCTTCATCGGCATCAGCGCTAGCATTCCACCTACATTAATTATAACATGAGCAAAAATCCAGGTAAAAACACCTACCGTGAACAGATTCTGCTCATCATCCTCCGTGCAACGAGAGACATTTAGAATGCGTACCAACATCACCGCATAAGCAATCAATATAAATACCGCCCCAAAGAAGCCCCACGCTTCCCCCACTACCGAAAATATCGAATCGCTCGGTGCTTCTGGTAAATAACCAGTAGTCTGAACGCTGTTGCCCAAACCCACACCAAAAGCTCCACCCGTACCGAAACCAATCAATGAATTCATAATATGGAAATCATCCCCTTTGCCACTAAAGCTTGCTAGACGATCCAATCGGTGTGGCGCCACCTTAATCAATACTACAACGCACGCAAGAATAACTAACGCAAAAATACCCAGTTGCTTCCACGGCATCTCCCCCACAAACATCATCGCCGCCAACATTAAATAAATTACTGCCGTACTCCCCAAATCCTTCTCTAGAAACGCCACCACGAAAGCCACCGCCGCAATTACTACCCCCATCGGAAGCCAAAACTCACTCTTTGCCAGCTGTTTCTTCTTGCGCCGGTCCGAAATCAACCAGGCACCGTAAAAAAGCACCGCAATCTTCAAGAACTCGGCCGGCTGGAAACTTCCCAGTAACGGAAAATTTAAAGCCCTACATGCGCCCTCATCGCAAATAACAAAACTACCCCCAATCCCAGCGCGCCCCAATGCCGCCGTCAGAAAACAGAGCGCAAACGCAATAATTGTCAGCCATTTGCTGTATGCACCAATCAACTTATACGGCAAAAAAGCGCTAATCCACAAAACCGCCAACGATGCAAAAATCGCTTTTAAGTGCCCAGAAAAATAATAATCACTAGAGAAGCCCTCGGACTGCGCCGTGCGCGGACCAATTGCATAGACGATAATCAACCCCGCCGCCATCAGGCCTAGCGTTATCAATAGAATTGAAAAATCGGGCCGATGCTTTCTCACTTAATAATGCCCCCACCCATTGCCAAAAATATCCCAAGCATCGCCGTCACGCCACCAATAATCCAAAAACGCATCACAACCTTACTCTCTTCCCAACCCTTCGCCTGCAGATGGTGGTGCAAGGGTGCCGAAACAAAGATTTTTCGATGGAAGAATTTCTTTGAGCAAATCTGAAGCAGTGAGCTACCCGCCTCAACCACAAATAGTACGCCAATCACCGGCAGCAACAAGAACGAATTAGTCATCATTGCAACGACCCCCAATCCCGCACCAAGCGCAAACGAACCAGTATCCCCCATCATAAAGCGCGCCGGATAAACATTGAACCAAATATACGACAGTAACGCCCCTAGCACAATAAAGCAAAAACCAGCCAAGAACCACTGTTCCTGCAATAAGGCAATTACACCGTAAGAACCATATGCCAACATCGCTAAACCGCCAGCCAAACCGTCTAGCCCATCCGAGATATTAACCGCATTGCCCGTCGCCACCACCGCAAACGCAAACAATACTATCATCCCAACTACGCCAATATTAATTGCGCCCATAAATGGCACCGTCACCGACGTCCAGCCGAGCTTTACCGCAAAGAACCACCCCAAAGCCGCGCCTAAGGCCGTAATCATTGCAAATTTTACCGGCGCCCGCAAACCCGCAGCTGCGTTCTTGCCAAATAAGTTAATTACGTCATCAATAAAGCCAATTAGCCCACCGCCCACAAACGCCGCAATCGGCAGCCAAGTCTGACCACGATTCAGACAATTGCAAGCAATTAGTACCACTGGCACCGTCACTAGCATAATCATCCCCGCCATCGTCGGGAAATGACGCTTTATCTTATCCTTGTGGAGCTTGTTCATTACTGTCAGCTCCGCGCCAGTCACATCTACACTCTTCTGCCGCTTCCAAAGCTTATGCTTGTACGCAAAAGTCGTATAAATCGGCGTTAAAAACATCGACAGCAAGAAAGCCCCCAACGCCAAAATTAGCTCGTATCCAATATTAGAATTTATATCCGCTAACATTCCGACATAATCCTTTCTATTTTATCGGCTCTATCCTTAAATATTCTAACAAATAATTACTAATCTCAGTAAACACTGGCACCGCATCAAGCGACCCCCACAGCAAGCTACTGCCGTCCAGGCGCACCATCACTACATATTCCGGCATTGAACCCTGCTGGTTTTTGCGCCCGTACCCAATCACGCTAGCTATTGTCGCATCAGATGTATATTTGCCACTCGCATCATATGTCTCCGAAGTGCCAGTCTTGATCCCAATCTTATAGCCAGCCTTATCGCCAGACCGTGGCACTTCCTTACTACGCACCTCTTCTAACATCGAACGCATTTGCTCACTAGTATTCTCCGATACAGTCTGGCGCAGAGCCTTCTTATTTTCGTCCTTGTAGAATGCGTCATTCTTCATTGTTCCCGCGATTATGGTTGGCTGATAGTAATCGCCACCATTTACTAACGACGAGAATGCCGCTGCCACCTGGATCATCGTTAGATTCATCCCCTGCCCAAAAGTCATATTTGCATAACGTACCGCATTACCTTCATCTTCCTCTGGGCTAATAATTATCCCCGGCGCATCATTTAGCTCGATACCAGTACGCTTCCCCAGGCCAAAATTGTCCGTCAGATAACCATACAGCTTCATTCGCGCAGCCTTAGTAATCTTACCCCCGCCCAAACGGCGCAACGCTTCAATAGAACCAGTATTAAATGAATAGTCTAAAGCCGTTCGAAAAGTAATCTCGCCCAAAGCCGTATTTGTTAACGCATTCTGCATTCGCCGATCTTCGACGTACGTGTAACCCTTATTGTAATAGGTGTCGGTTGGGACCATCGCCCCCTCATTGATTGCCGCCGCATAAGTAAAAGTCTTACATACCGATGCTGGCTCATATGGCGATTCAACTACGCGATTAGTAAACAAACTCGCATCCTTTACCTGATAATATTTCTCCGGATCAAATGTCGGATAATTCGCCATCGCCAAGACTTTTCCTGTATTTGGATCCATCACGAGGGCGCTGGCGGCTGTTATTGCCTTGTTATTGTCCATCCGCGTTTTTAGAATCTTCTCAACCTTCCTTTGTACGTTTTCATCTATCGTCAACACGATATTTTCGCCATCTTGCGCTGGTATTTCTACATTATCATCACCAATCGAGAGCGGAATATCATGCACGTCAGTTACGGTCTTTAATAGCCCATCCTTGCCAGATAGCCGATCATTTAAAGCGCCCTCAAGCCCCGTACCTACATTTTCCGCATTAATAAAGCCTAAAATTTGCGCTCCCAACTGCCCTGCTGGATAAACACGTCGCGAGGTTTCTTTCTGACCAACGCCCTGCAAATTTGCTTCCCTGACTTTCGTAACCGTCTCATAATTAACATGCTTCGCAACCTCAACATACCCACTCTTCATATTCGACCAAACTTTTTTCCAAGTCGTAATCATCTGGTCACCAAGTATATTGGTTAATTGCGCCTGCACTTTATCTTTATCCGCCACATAGCTCGGGTCTACGAAAATCAGCCAAGTCCTTTCATTCATCACGACTGGAGTCGTCGAATTCTTGCCATCCATCATATATACCTCACCCCTTTTTGCCAGCAAAGAATATTTAGAAATACGCAACTCACTAGCCGCATCGACATATTTACGATGGTCGATAATTTGTACTAAAAACAGCCTAGCGACCGCAATAAAAAACAGCACAAACAATGCGACATATATCAACAAATAACGCGACTTACGCGACATAAACATAAGAAGATTATACTACACTTAAAAACAAAAAACTCCGGCTCGCCCGCCGGAATTTTTATACAAGAAAAATAGATTATTCTTTTACAAAATCCGCACTATTTGCGTCAACCATTGTTGCCGCAACTTTATTCTTGTCCTCATCAGCCGCCGCCGCGGTTATTTTCGCATTTTCCACCGCTAAAGCATCGCGCTGCGCTTCGAGGTCTACTATCTCACTATCTACCTTGGCTATTTCGACGTCATAGTTCGTAACTTTCGTACTCTGCGTCAGAAAGATTAAGCCGGTCAGTAACACAATTAGAACAATCGCAATTGTATGATTAACTGGCCCCAGGACAATTTTCGAGTTATGGCGTACTGCATTACGATTACGCGCCCACGTACTCGACGATGCACTGCTCGATCCTGTCATTCTCCTAGTTGCATAATATGCTGGCATCAAAATATCCTGTTTGTTTTTACTATTCTTTGTTTTTATCTCTACATGCAAAAAGCTTTGGTGGTAGACTGAGCGCCAAGAGAAGAAACGCCCAGTCTCACCAAAGAAGGTCAAAAATGTTTTTTAGGTCTTACACACTCCGCACTAACTACACCTACTGTAGAGGCACCCCGAGACCGGGGCATATAGGTTAGTCTCTGCGTATTAAATAATAAGCATTAAAAAGATATTTACCGGTCAAAATAAAAATCTTTAATTGGTCAAAATATTGCCGATTATTTAGCGAAAGTGAACTTTTACCTGTTGTGCACGGCTTCTATTCGTAACGATAATTTTCGCCATACTGTTTACTCCTTTTTTGTTTTTTATTTTTATTACGATGACGCCCGCCCGTTCCGCTTTAAGCGCCATCAAAGATTGGTCAGATCCTTTTTGCCACTCTTAGCTTTGCGCTGCGTGCGCGTGGATTATTAACAATTTCCGTATTATCCGCAACAATCGGTTTCTTAGTTACTATACTTAATGTCGACTCTAATCCTTTGCTACTCTCATCCCTAAAATAATTCTTAATGAGTCGATCTTCTAGACTATGAAAAGTAATTATCGCTACCCTTCCGCCCGGATTTAATAACTTCGGCAATAAAGGCAATGTCCTTTCGATGATCCCCAATTCATCATTAACAACAATCCTTATCGCCTGAAAAATCCGTGTCGCCGGATGTGCATGCGAGTACGGTGATTTTGACTTTATTAAATCAGCGAGTTCGGTAGTTGTTTCGACTGGCCGATTCATGCAGATTTCGCGGGCTAGCAATTCAGCACGACCACGTCGTTCCTCTGCGTATTTCTCAAAAATATCCGCTAATTTTCGTTCACTCCATCTATTAACAATCGTCCAAGCGTCCAAATCTTGCGACTCATCCATTCGCATATCGAGCCGCGCCTCTTTAGTAAACGAAAATCCTCTTTCAGGTCTATCTAGTTGCGGTGAAGAAACTCCAAAGTCCGCCAGAATCATATCGAAGCTAATTCCACTCTCCACAAGTCGTAGCGCAGTACTATAAAAATCATCATGCATCAATTTCGGCTTCACCTTTTGGTACTTCGCCTCCAAGAAATCTATCGCATTCTGATCACGGTCATTCAGGACCGCACCATTATAGTTCCGAGTTACTTCCAAAATTTTATCAGCATGCCCACCATATCCCGCCGTAAGGTCTAAATATGTTTCACCTTCAGCCGGCTGTAGATACTTTAATACATCCGATAATAACACTGGAATATGAACTTCATTCATTTCTTCATTATATCTTAGTTCGAACCCGAGCATCTAGAAATTTCAGGTTTTTGTGTTTTTTGTTGTTTATTTTGTCCTTAACACATTTAAGAATCCACAATTACTGCTAGCATTTAGCCAACACATTAATTATGGAGTTGAGAGACTTAATTTGTGTGAGGTGAGTTATATGTTTGGGAGGTGTGTATTTTAATGAATGTGCCTGCGGTTTCTGTTTCGCGTATCCTAAACGCGCCCAAAACTCCTAGATGTTCGGATTCGAACGTTTTTAACGTGCTTAAAATAAATACCAATTATTTCTTTGACAACGTAATAATTTGGTAGCCTTGCGACTGGTCTTTTAGTTCGATCTTCTTTTTCATTTTTGCTTTTCCAATCGTTTCTTTGGTTTTATTTTTGTTTCGTGGTTTTTATGTTGTTTCCACTTGTCCTTAGTTTAGACAACAAATTCATATATTGCAAGACCCATTTTTACACAGTTTTCCACATTCCGGTGCAAAACTACCCACCATAACAGAGAAAAAACCGAACAAAAAAATTGTTCCGCTCATGTTTTTCCACACTTGCGCATTATCATATTGCATTCTTTAATAACCGAACATTCAAGCTATTGCATTTTTGTGCATTTTATTTTAAAACATGTGCACTCCCCTCCATTGACTAGTCGCCACAAACATTATATGATAGTAATAATTAAGATGCTATGGACAGTATATATGGCAAAGATATAGTCCTTCATATTGTCCCGCGCAGCGACATTATTCCTGTCCCTGACACTATTCTTCAAAATTGACATAAATATTAATATATGATAAAATAGAAAGATACATTGCACCTAAACATTTTTTGTCTATCTGTAAGGAGGTACTTACATGCGAGATAATAGTAAAACTTTCATCTATCGCCTTATCGCCAACATCATAGGCTTCGCGGCCGGGTTATTATTCGCTGCCATTTGCATACATTTCCTCTTCGGAACAACCACCAGCCATGTCGCCACGACTACCGCTACGCCATCTACGATCAAGGTGCTTGTCATGTTTTTAGCCGCGAGCATTATTTCATTATTGATTGTCGTTAATAGTACGACGGCAATGGTATCAGATGCAGCCATGGGATTTATGGCCATGTCATTCTTATGGACTTACATCAAGATAACAGACACACTCAATCTGCGCTCCGTAATGTCACTAACTTCAGCTATTGCCGCAATAGAGATGGTTATCGTCGGGGCTATAACGGCCACGGTTCTGCGCAAGTTCGCCGAAAGAGAAACATTATTTCGCAACATCTATCGCGCATCATTCCTGCTGGTTCTCCCCCTCGCAAACACATTTACCAACTCGAACATACATGTTTTAAGCATTCTCTCTGGCTACATACTGACGTATGCTTATCTGGATAAAAGCCAGCAGCAGAGTGACGCCGCAGTCGGCACAGAAGATGACGGCCAATTCTCCGTAGCCCCCAACGCAATCACATATCTGGGTCAGCAGAAAGACGCCACCGCAACCACGATGATCGTGGCAAATGATACATCGGCCGCATTGTTTAAAGATAGCTCTCCAAAAAGCAGAGTCAGGAGTAAACGAAAAAAGACCAAAAGATGGCGCCAGCTCAGAATGCTGAGACGCCGAAGCAAAAGAAACAGGCGTTAAAAAACTGCACCCACCGCTAGACAAAAAACGCACCTTCAACGCAAAAAGGCCCGGATTGCATATCCGGGCCTTCTTTCATGTAAGTGTCTTTTTTATTGGCCCAGTGGACAAAAGACCCAATAGTTCTTAGTGCAAAATACTACATGATAGCATTTCTCACTAGGATATTCCTCTTTCTTCCAGTCTTCCAAATCAAATCTATACTCGTCCCCGTTCGGCTGTACGAAAATTGCCAGCTTCTCACCGCTTTCACTATTCTCATCTATTCGATCGAAACGGCCAATCACTGGCGCAACGCTCTTCTCATACAGCACTCTAAAAACGCCACCTATTAGCCACCCAGTTTGGCAGCCATAACTTATCGCGTGATATATGTGCAACGGGAGTGAAGCCATTGGTAGTATTTTAGTTAAGAGCAGGAATAATAATATATACCCTACCAAATAGAATATAAAACTTATCGCCGTACGAAACATTGCGTTTAATTCACACGCTCGCTTGTTGTATCTCTCATAATGGCCACGCCCCATGCCATCCTCTCTCAGATATGACACTACGACGCCTACAGAATATCCGTAAAACCGCAACAACATTATAAGTTTGCCCGACAGATCTGCTACCACCCATGAGATAATTCCACAAGCCGAAAACACACCAACTACACT
This sequence comes from uncultured Candidatus Saccharibacteria bacterium, assembly GCA_947304395.1. Lineage (GTDB taxonomy): Bacteria > Patescibacteriota > Saccharimonadia > Saccharimonadales > Saccharimonadaceae > UBA2834. Next base: position 4,665 of record CAMZBA010000007.1, on the reverse strand, counting down.
TACACCTGTTTTAAGCATCAACACGCCAGTCACCCCCTTTCCATCAAAAAACTACTTAGCCGTGTCTAATCTATTGTCTTAAAAACGCACACTTGCGTCAAGCGTAAGAGCTACATCTGATGATTACGTTGGCGCTTGCGCATAGTTGGATTCAGTTCCTTCTTGCGTAGGCGCAAAGATTTTGGAGTAACCTCAAGAAGCTCATCCTCCATCAAGAAGTCCAAACACTGCTCTAGCGATAATTGCGTATACGGAGTTAGTTGAATTGCTCCATCCGACGCATGCGTGCGCATATTTGTCAGCTGCTTCTCGCGACAGACATTAATGTCTAGCTCATCCTTCTTCGACAAACCAACAATCATTCCCATGTAGACATCAACCTGCGGCGGAATATAAAGCACCCCTCGCGCCTGTGCTGCGTCAAGTGCATAAGCCGTGCTCTGGCCCGCCTCTGATGCCACCAAAGCACCATTCCGTTCTTGGCGATAATGCGACGTTACGGGCTGATACCCTTTTGGTAACGTGTTCATAATTGCCGTCCCCTTAGTCTCGGTCAATAGGCTATTGCGTAAACCAATCAAAGCTGCAGTTGTAATGTTATAGCGGAAACGCACCGCGCCAGTCGTGGTCATTTCTTGCTCAATTAATTCCGCCTTACGTACTCCTAACTCCTGTGAAACTGCACCTACAAACTCTGACGCTACCTCGACCGTTAATTCTTCAACTGGCTCCATTTCTACGCCGTCTTCCACCTTATAGACAACTTCTGGACGACCGACTTCCATCTCGTAACCCTCACGGCGCATTGTCTCAATCAAAACCGACAAATGAAGCTCGCCACGTCCAGATACTTTATAACCAAGCCCTTGTGGCTCTAGGCGCAAGGCAATATTTGTTTCCAACTCTCGCTTCAAGCGATCGCCAATCTGGCGGGAAGTTGTGAACTCGCCTTCGCGCCCCTTTAGTGGCGAGGTATTTGGCCCAATATAAATACTTAATGTTGGCGCTTCAAGCTCAATCGTCGGCAGAGCTTCAGGATTATCGCCCGTTGCAATCGTATCGCCAATCGAAGCCGCACCAAGGCCAGCTAGCGCTACGATATCGCCCGCAATCGCCTCAGCGGTTTCCTCACGCCCAAGGCCGCGATAAGTATACAAACTATCAATCTTACCCCTCACGGTCGAACCGTCTGTCTTCATAATCGTGACAGCCTCATTCTTTTTTAGCTTGCCACGAAATATTTTGCCAATCGCATATTTTCCAAGGTAGCTATCTGCCGCCAAAGCCGCCACCAAAAGCTGCGCACCCTTCGAGCTATCCGTATCTACCTGCGGCTCTGGAATCTCATTAATAATTGCATCAAAAATTACGTGTAAATCGTTATCCAACTCTGGCGTTTTGCCTGCTTTGCCATCACGCGCAACCGCATAGTAGGTTGGATACTTCAATTGCTCTTCATTAGTCGCTAGCTCCAAGAAAAGATCGCCAATTTCATCTTCAACTTCACCCAAGCGCGCTGCTGGCTTATCAATTTTATTTACGACTACAATCGGAGTCAAGGATAGCTCCAAAGCCTTTTGTAATACGAACTTCGTCTGCGGCATCGGCCCTTCCTGAGCATCCACAATCAAAAGCACGCCATCCGCCATATTTAGCGTACGCTCCACTTCCCCCGAAAAATCTGCATGCCCCGGCGTATCGATAATATTAATCTTGTAGCCATTATAAAAAACTGCCGTCTGTTTTGCCGTAATCGTAATACCGCGCTCATGCTCCTGGTCGCCGGAGTCCATAATCAAAGTCTGACCCATTTCAGCCTGATTTTCGCGAAAGGTATTGCTCTGCTTCAAAAGCGCATCTACCAAAGTAGTTTTGCCATGATCAACGTGCGCTATAATCGCCACATTACGAATTTTACTCTTATCTTTCATATATATTTCCTCACCCATGTTCAGGTTTTCTATTGAAGACTTTGCCTCTTTCCGATACGGCTAAAATCGTCGAAATTGGTGCTTTCTTCTTTTCTATTCAGAGAATTAGGGTTGTCTAGCTTGGTACTTTCTTTATGCCTAGCGCGGTTATTGACCGAGCTATGGCAGAAAAAAATGCCGAGATAGGCAATCATAATCTCTGAATATGGTGGGCGGTATAGGATTCGAACCTATGACCTCGTCTACGTCAAAGACGCGCTCTAGCCAACTGAGCTAACCGCCCATAAAGTCTGCACCTATCTTAGCATATTACTCTTGCTTCTGCAAGCGCGCTAGCATATTTCTAGCATCTCGATAATACGCCGCATCTAGCCCATCCTCAACTTTTGCCGGGTCGTATTCGCCATTTTCGATCTTCGCATACATCTCGGCCATCTCTGCAACTTTTTCTGGATGCCTATCTAGATAGTCCATCCTAAAGAACGCTCCCATCTGATTCCCCACATACTGAGCTTGCCGCTCTACTAGCTGAGATTCGTACCCCGCAAAATCATTTTTGCCACGTATGTAGTAAGTATTATATAATATATAGTTGCTGCGCCAATTCGTCACCGTCGTAGTCTTTATCCATGGCCTGCCTACGATGCCATAATTCATGAGTGACCGTATTTGCAACCTCGGACAAAGACGTGTGACTATTTATGTCTACCTTAATTGCGTTATCAACCATCGATGCCGACCCCTCGTTGTGACAATAAACTTTACGACGCACATCATTCGATACAGTTACGCTTACTTCGGGAACGCTTTCCAGCCCCATCTTTTCCGCAACCACTCTTACGAAATTCTCTATAACTGGCGTAACCTCTTCTACGTCTAAATAGGCAAAATCTATCGACCCCTCAGGCAAAGCATCGAATATTCTTCTATCCAACCCGGGCTTCTCTGGGTCGCGCAGTAGATTTACGACATCCAGTTTTACTCCATTTTTTACGGCTTGTTCATCCGGCCTATAGATATCCGGCCTCTTCTGAGCTAAAAAATCTGCCCATTTCTTATCGATTATATCTATAACCAAATAACGCAAAACATCCTGTCTCAACGACAGCGAGTCACGTTCGCCACCAATATACTTAGCGACACTGTCCTCTACATAAGCACTTCCTTCAGGACTACTAGTAAACTCCGCTAATTCTTCCCGCAATTTATCTCTAGCATCCCTGCTACTCATCAACTCATCAAAAACCGAACCCAACTGCTCTTCGTCTCGCCATTTCGGCTCCTCCCCCACGCCAACCAGATAATCTACAAAGCTCTTATGTAAATCCTCTCCCGAAGATTCGACTTCGCTACGACTAAAACTCTCTGCGTGGCTCATTACTCTAATCCTACCTTATTTCTGTAACTTTACGAAATAGAAATCAGCTCGCCCACTCAACTTCAAAACCGAAGTCCAGCTTGCCAAGCTTCTCCTGATAAACCGCCACTACGCTATTATTATCGAGTGTATTATTAGATTCCAAATAAACAACGTAAAGCTTGTCGCCCGGCTTCACATTATTAAAACTTGCGCGATTAAGGTTAACGGCACGACCGCTCGCGAGACGAATCGGCATCAATCTATGTATATCCCTAAAGCTAAGACCATTATCGTAATCTTCCGTAGCCTCAACAGTTTCCAGAACCACCCGATAATGCCTCGCTAAAATCTCCTTCTTTTTTCTTCGAACACCCATCGTTGAGAGCCAATGAATCAAGACCGTTGGCAAGCATGCCACTAAAATCATTATCACATATCCCGTAACTATCGTAGGTGCCGTAGAAAGGAACTCCTCCAACGAAGCGCCATCCTCCGACAATGCCATATAAACCAGCACTAAAATCACCGCTAATACCGCCAGCGTAAAAATGATTGGGAAATATTTTCTTTTCTTCTCCCCCTCCCCCTCCTCGTAAATATACATGTCTTCAACTATTTGCTCGGGGGTTATTTGTTTTACGCCATCGTGGACCTTCACCGGCTTCTCCTCGGGCGCACGCCAACGCCAATGCGCAGATTTACCCAAAGCGCGAACATCCGTCACGACAGCCCGCTGAACAGCACTCGCTAATTCATACGACTTTACGGAATATATCCGTGTACTTAATTTGCCATTAATGATTCCAACATAATATTTCTCACCCTCAACCGAAGAATCATAGACCCTCTCCGGAACCTCCATCCTTTTTGCGTATTTGCCATAAATCTGCTCAAAGTACAAATAGTAATAATAAGTTTCTCTCGTACGACCATTATCGTCTGTATCCGTTACAACTTTCACTTCTTTATCACGCAAAAGATCCTCAAATACAATAACTCTGCCAAATAGCCCCACTATTAATTTAAACAGACTAACTACAAACAAAATCGACAACACAACCATAACCGTCATCGGCGTAAATAAGGTTGACGCACCCCGCCGAATCATTGCTGCATTCTTAGTTGATTGAATCTCATATAACCAAAAAATCGCAAAACCCAAAACGGTCATCCATAATACCCGGAGCACCATCGCCCCATAACGTCTAAAACTAGAAAAAGAAAGTGTTTTCATATCACAATTATACTATTTTCCGCGCGCCACACATGCTAGATTATTCCTAAGCTTGATTTTATCTCAATTTGGCGTATAATAAGTGCATTGGGTCCGTAGCTCAGCTGGTTAGAGCACCTGCCTTTTAAGCAGGGTGTCGT
>CAMZBA010000006.1 GCA_947304395.1 uncultured Candidatus Saccharibacteria bacterium | reverse complement strand
AGGGCTATGCCCGCATAAGAAAAACCACCGGCTAGGCCGGTGGATGTTTATTATTCTAAGGCTTTAGCGTAAAGAAAAGGATTAATAAAAAAGTACTTGACTAAAACATAAAAATGTGATACAATACACTTGCTTTGATAGTGTACATTAATGTCGCCTCTCGGTTGGAATCCGAGAGATGTATGCCCCCTGTCGCGGAGGGCGAAGGAGATATATGAGAGAATTCTTCAAGAAAGTAGCCACCATCGTTATTGTCGTCGTTCTCTTCGAGCTCACCTTCGGCGTGCTCAAGTCCTACACTGCATTCTCTCGTGAGAGAAAGGACAACCTTCGCCTGGCGAAGGAGTACGTCGTTGAAAACTACGAGCCCAACCTTAAGGTGGGAAACCTGAAGGTTTGGCGCTACGGCGACAAGTTCGACTCTACTCAGGCCGTGGATTATGGTAGCTATTACTACCAGGTAAAGTGGCCCCGCAAGGCGAGCAATGGCGAACGCTATGCCCTCGTGACGGACGCCAAGTTCGAAGGGTTCGTCTACGACGCTGTCGGTGCGGGAGAAGCCCAGTTTTCCATGGGCTGTTTGCTCTTCGTGCTCATCGTCGTGGATTTCCTGGTTTTTAAACACTGGGAGTCGATCTATGACGTGATCGACGACATCTCCTGGAAACTCGCCTGATGGTCATTGCGCGACAAAAACACCCCCCGCCTCTCTGAGGCGGGATTTTTCATACCCAAAGAAGTATACTTGCTCAATAGGTAAAAATAAGTTATAATAAATAAGATAAATTAATTAAGGAGTATTATGCTTGCGATTCGCTTACAGCGTAATGGCCGTAAAGCTTTACCGCTTTATCGGATAGTCGTCCAAGAAGCGCAACGTCACCCTCTTTCGGGTCGTATCGTCGCTCAGGTCGGCAGCTACAACCCACACACTAAAGAAATCAACCTCGACAAGGAAAAGGTTGAAAAATATCTCGGCAACGGTGCCCAACCAAGCACCCGTGTAATCCGCATCTTGACCAAAGAAGGCATCAAAATGCCAAAATGGGTCAAAACGCCAACCGAGAAGCATGCCAATGCTAAACATGCAGACAAGCTTCGCAAGAATCAACCAAAGGAAGAAGCTCCTGCAGAGGAAGCTGCCGAAGCTTAAAGAATTAAGTCTCGCACGAAAACACCCCTCAAATGGGGTGTTTTTTTGATTATTTTTTCTATTGACAAACGCTAGGTATTATGATAGAATCATTCACAGTCGTGTAGTATCGAAGCACATATTTACATTTTCGCCTTCTTCTCGCAGAAAATGCGGGGAGATTGTATTGGCGCACTATATGGCGCCAAGGAGAGATAGTATTTGAAGAATGAAAGGAAAGAAAGAGGATATATCCTCGTATACGCAATCGCCACTGTTATCATGGGGGCGCTTTTCGCGTCCTCTTATATGAAAGCTATGAGCTATAAGGAGGAATACTATAACGCCCTTAAAAGGGCGAAGGAGTACGTAGTCGAAAACTACGAACCTGGAGTCGAGACGGATCGCATCCTGGTACTCGGAGGCACTCTGGGATATGAATATGAAATATTAGGCGCCAATGGTGTATTGCTTGATGTTATAAAAATCGACGACGACTCCGAATTCAAGGAGTATGTAGATGCGGCTATTAGGGCAGAAAGGGAGGAGTGCCAGGCTGCCGTCGACGTCGCTTTATCCATTTTCATTGGGGGTTTCTTCGCGTTTTTACTGATTGCGAGCTCTACCTGTTTCATTGCATATAAAGTTCAAAAGATACTTCACTCCTAAAAACTACCACCCCCGCCCCTCTGAGGCGGGATTTTTTCATGCTCAAAAACGTCATAATACTATATAATAAAAGCATAAAGAATTAACAAAATGGAGAACCTATGGCTACTATAGATCAGCAATTCGTAGAATATATTGTAAAGACTCTAGTTAACAATCCAGACAAAGTTAGTATCGATCGTACTATCGATGAAAAAGGTGTACTTCTTAGCCTCGAAGTAGACCCAGAAGATGTCGGTCGCATTATTGGTCGCCGCGGCGCAACCGCGCAAAGCATTCGTACGCTTTTGCGCGCTCTCGGTACCAAGAATGACGCTCGCTACAATCTCAAAATTGTAAACAATGATAATTACGAGCCAGCCAAGCATGATGATGACGCACCGGAGGCCGATGATGATGAAATAGAGGACGATAACAGCGAGTCTACCGTAGAGGAAGGTAGTGAACTTGCAAAAAAGACCCGCGCAGAGCTTGCGGATTTAGACGATTTGGATATATAATATCGTTAATGCTTTGTTCGGGCATTAAGCTAACTGCGAGTCAGCTTTATAACATAAAAAGTTGAGAGCTTATATGTCAAAAAACCATCCCCCTTTCAGAGGATGGTTTTTTGGTGTTACTTTATTCCTTCTTTGTGGAGTTGTCTATTTTTACCTGTTTATCGTTAGCTTTCTTGAGTTGCCAAATTACAACCGCAATCAAGCCGACGCCAATAATGCCTAGCCATAAGTAGCTCATGCCGCCCGTTAGTTCAAAGGCAATCAATAGGATCTCGATCGAGCTAAACCAAATCATCCAATTTATCTTCCTAAAGACGCTATAGAGCAGTGCGCCTACCTGTTCGATTAAGAACAATAATGGCCACAGGATGCCAGAGTTCGCAGAATAATCCTCGAGACAAACGATAGTCATGATTAAGGAAAACGCAATATAGCCAACAATATAACGTGCGGGGCTTTTTGTTTTGTATAAATACTTTGATAATATATGCGCACCGACCATTGCGCCACCTAAGATATGCGCATCGATTGCGCCTTTTAGTGTGTTGGCTAATGCGTACCTTGAGCCAGCTCCAGAAAACGTAGCATTATCTACGACAGTATCTGTTATTAGGAATAGCGAAATGGCGAAGGTATAGACGGCCGTTTCGTAGAAACAAGGTATTTCCGTAATGAACACGAATAAGGTTAATATGCATGTCGTAATCAGAAAACCAACATAACCAACCTTAATATCGGCCGCCGACACGATAATCGCAAAACAGCTAGCAATTACACATGCAATACCCAGCATATTCGCCTCGTGTTTTTGAATCTTGCGTAGGAAATAGGTCCCCAGCAGGAATAAGATTGAGATAATCGAATAGGCTGCAAGGTAAGCCCCGCCATCCCATACTGGCGATGCAATATATCCACCGATAATTACAGGAACTATCATTACGCTGACGGCGGTTGCAATACTCCAAGTTACGTTCTTGTAATGTACCGCATGTATGATGCCGAGAATTGCGACGATGAAGCAAATTACTAACCAAACGGCAGCCATAGCGGCCGTAGTGAAGCCATGGCAAAGTGCAGGGGTAAAGAGAATACTGATAATAGAAATAATACTGACGGCATACTCTGAATCTCTGCTTTTTGTGGTCTTTTTGGGTGCGAATAGTGAAAGGACGATTTGTGTCGTAAAAGTAAGTAGCCAAATTATGGCGCATATCAAAGCCGAGGTAATATCGGGGCGATAGTCTGTACTAACCAGCGAAAAACCAAGCAGATCAAAGGCAAGGGATACTATTACGCTCTGTGCTGCAAAACGTAGTAAGATTGTATGGCTTTGCATATGGTCACGAATCCAATAAGCCAGAGCGTACGCAAGAAAGAAGATTGAGCAGACGAAGCGCAATAATGGCGCGGATAGGTGAATGCTTGGAATAAAGAATAATAACAATGTTACCGCATAGGCAATTGGCATCAAATAAACGCCTAGCACACTTGTCGCTGACTTGAAGGCCGCAGGAAGATTCTTACAATTACTCACATGTAGTGTCATTGGCACTAATGCGGTGATTATTAGTGAAAGGTATGAGAAGTATAATAATGCCTCGCTCCCCCTTAAGCTTTAATGCTGGACATATAGACCAGAATAATGGAGCGACGCATAGATAAGTGATATATGCCATTACTGAGTCTGCGGTCGTGAACGCGCCAACGAGCGCTGCGACGGTGAGTGACATAGAAACGCATAGGGGTGTAATATTGTCCGGCATGCCGAGCGAACTAAATGAAATCGTCCAAAGCGGAATCATACAGAGTGCGGAGTAAATAAACGCTTTGCCGACTGGGCGCAGATAATTAATGCGCTTATGAATGATGGTGCCGATTATATATATTAATATTGTTAAGGATATTGTTAATGGAGCTACGAAGCTATCGTTAACGGAATCCACAAAATAGACCGTCGCCAAGACGACCAAGAAGCTACCAATATATAGTAGCCAATTCCATTTCGCCATTGGATTCTCGGGCTTTCGTTGCATTGGCGCTCTTTGCGTCTGCTTTGCCGCTATGTTACTGGGGCGCCCCTTGTTTTGTTTTTTCCTTTTTTTATCGTTAGCTATTAAAATAGCTGCCGCTATCCCCCACGTAATTGGGTTGAAGATTATAAAAAATAGAATCCCCAACGCATTTAACCAAACATAACTCATATAACTCAAATTATAAATGTTTATGTTATTTTTTTCAAACCAATTATTATAATAAAAGTATTGATAAAGTTGTAAAAACGCGCTAAAATATTGTACTAAGAAGTAGTGTGCTTTAACTTTTTTGCTCGAACCGTACTGGCGAAACGGTTGAGGTTAAAGCGGGGATCTTCCGGCCAAAGTATCAACACTAAAAACAGCGAGGGAACGTGGCAAAATCTACAAACACCGCAAAGAGTGGTAGCCGGGTATCTTTTACCGAGGGCGACCAAGTTCTTCCAATACCAAATCTAACTGAGCACCAGACAAAATCCTGGGACGAATTCGTAAAATACGGTCTCCAGGAAGTCTTCAACGAGCTAAACCCGATTGATGACTATACTGGTCAAAAAATGAGTCTACGCTTTAAGGATTATTATTTTAAAGATCCTGTAGAAGACGATCGTACGGCTAAAGAAAATCTTACAACTTACGAGGCTCCACTACACGTAAACGTAGAGCTGACAAATAAAGTAACTGGCGAAGTTAAGGAACAGGATATTTATTTTGGTGATTATCCGTGGATGACCGATCGCGCCAGCTTTATCATCAATGGCACCGAGCGCGTAATTGTTTCTCAGCTAATTCGCTCGGCTGGCGTTTTCTTCCAGGCCGATACGGTTGCTGGTCATAATTATTACGGCGCAAAGATAATCCCGGGCCGTGGTGCATGGCTTGAGTTCGAGACTGACACTAAGGGCGTTATCTATGTCAAGATTGATCGTCGTCGCAAAGTCCCTGTAACAACTTTGCTTCGCGCGCTTGGTCGCAAGAAGACTGAGATTATGGCCGACTTCAAAGACATTGATACCGGCGATATTCATTACATTGAAAATACTTTCGAAAAAGATCCGTCCGATAACCAGGGTAGCGCTCTTCTCGAAATCTATCGACGCCTTCGCCCAGGCGATTTGGCAACCATTGAAAATGCGCGCTCTATGATTGATCGCACCTTCAATGATTATCGTCGCTATGATTATTCTCGTGTTGGCCGCTACAAGATTAATCAACGTCTCGGCTTCGATACGCCAAATGATGAAGTTCACCGCACGCTGCAAATGCAAGACCTAATTGCTATTATTCGCGAGATTATTCGTCTGAATAATACGCAAGATCCAGTTGACGATATTGACTCGCTCGCAAATCGCCGCGTCAAGCTTGTTGGCGAACTCGTACAACGCCAATTCCGCTTGGGCATGCTTCGCTTGCAGCGCAATATTCTTGACCGCATGTCGATGAGCGACCCGCAAACGGTCACTCCGTCGCAGCTAGTCAACTCTCGTCCGGTTACGGCAGCCGTAAAAGAGTTCTTCAGTAGCTCTCAGCTCAGTCAGCTCATGGACGAGACTAACCCATTCAGTGAACTTTCGCATAAGCGCCGTCTGTCCAGTATGGGCCCTGGCGGTCTTACGCGCGAGCGTGCAGGTTTCGAAGTACGCGATACTCACCCTACGCATTATGGTCGTATTTGTACGGTAGAGACTCCAGAAGGCGGAAACGTCGGTCTTGTATTAAACTTAGCAACCTATGCGCATATTAATGACTACGGCTTCATTGAAGCTCCATATCGCGTTGTGAAAGACGGTAAGGTTACTGATGAAATAGTCTACGCCGATGCCGCCGCTGAGGAAAAGATGGTTATTGCTGATACCAGCGCCAAACTCGACAAGGATGGCAAGTTTATAGACGAATACGTATCCGCCCGCAAGGCACTTCAGCCAACGCAGGTTATGGCGAGCGAAGTAACACACATGGACGCCGCCCACAAAGAGATTCTTGGTGTCGCCGCTTCCATGATTCCATTCGTAGAAAAGAACCGCGTTGACCGCTCTTTGATGGCTTGCGCTATGCAAAAACAGGCCGTGCCGCTCATAAAGCCAGAAGCCGCAATTGTTTCCACTGGCATTGATGGCGAAGTTGCAAAGAATCTTTCGCAAATTGCCTACGCAGAGGCTGACGGGGAAGTCGTCAAGGCTGATTCGAATTCCGTTGAAGTGAAATATAAGAACGGAACTAAGACTTATAATCTAATTCACTTCATGAAGACAAATGACGATCGCTGTTACGATGAGCGTACTGTCGTCAAGCGTGGTCAGAAAGTGAAGAAGGGCGATGTCTTGATTGAGGGCGCGTCAATCGATAATGGTGAGCTTGCTCTTGGTAAGAATATGCTCGTGGCCTTCATGCCATGGCGCGGCTATAACATGGATGATGCTATCGTAATTTCTAGCCGTCTCGTCCAAGATGATGAATTGACCAGTATTAACATTCGTGATTTTGATGTAGAAGTTCGCGAGACCAAGCTTGGTCCAGAACAAGTTACCCGCGATATTCCAAACGTATCAGAAGCTGCCCTTCGCCACCTTGGTGAAGACGGTATCGTAACTGTTGGCTCAGAAGTTCGCAACGGTGATGTTCTTGTTGGTAAAATTACGCCAAAGGGCGAGCAGGAGCTCAGTTCTGAGGAGCGCCTCCTTCGTGCTATCTTCGGCGAAAAAGCCAAAGATGTTCGCGATACCTCCGTTCGTATGAATGGATCCGATGGTGGCAAAGTCGTTGGTGTAAAAATCTTCACCCGCGAACAGGGCAATGATCTTAAATCTGGCGTTATTATGCAGATTAAGATTTATGTCGCCGAAATGCGCAAGATTAGTGTTGGCGATAAGCTCTCTGGCCGCCACGGTAACAAAGGTGTCGTAGCGCGCATTCTTCCAGTTGAGGATATGCCATTTATGGAAGACGGTACTCCAGTTGATGTGGTTCTTAACCCGATGGGCGTACCAAGCCGCATGAACCTCGGTCAGCTCTTTGAGACTCACCTTGGTATGGCTGCTCGCGCACTCGGTTATCATGTTACAACTCCATCCTTCAACTCTGTATCTGATGAAACGATTTCCGAAGAGCTCAAGAAAGCTGGTTTCGAGCCAGATGGTCGCGTCAAACTCTATGATGGCCTCACTGGTGAGCCGTTCGAAGAGCGCATTACGGTTGGTGTAATGTATATGCTCAAGCTACACCACATGGTCGCCGATAAGATTCATGCTCGTTCTACTGGCCCATACACAATGGTTACTCAGCAGCCACTTGGCGGTAAAGCTCAGAATGGCGGTCAGCGCTTTGGTGAGATGGAGGTGTGGACACTCGAAGCTTACGGCGCTGCATCGACGCTACAGGAAATGCTTACTATCAAATCAGATGACGTCTACGGACGCGCAAAGGCTTACGAGTCTATCATCAAGAATGAGCCTATCGAAGGACCAAAGCTTCCAGAAGGTTTCAATGTCTTAGTGAAAGAGCTCCAAGGCCTCGGTCTTAAGGTTGACTTGCTCGATCATGGCGATGCGAAAGATGCGGGTCGCGTCATTGAGAAAACCACCGAAGAAGTCGAGCGTCAACGTGATGATTCCGTAATATATGCTCAGCATGAAGAGGCTGCCCCGCCGGAGGATCTTGGGGAGAATGCTGACGGATTTGAATTAGAAGATAGCGAAGGTAATCCACTCGATGAGGAAGAAATCGAGGTAAGTGAAGACTTCGACGAAGAAGATACAATAACAGATTTAGGGGAGGACCTATAATATGGCTTGGGAAGATAATTTCATCAGCGCCAACGAGTTCGACTCTATTCGCCTAAGCGTCGCCAGCGAGGAAGACATCCTCAACTGGAGCTATGGCGAAGTGTTGAAACCAGAAACAATTAATTACCGTACGCAAAAGCCAGAACGTGATGGTCTGTTCTGTGAGCGTATTTTCGGACCAGTGAAGGATATTAATCCAAACGATCCAAAACTAAAGGGCGTTCGCTCTCGCGAGGCAGCCGTCGATAAAGAAGGCAACCTTGTAACCAAGAGCATTACCCGTCGTGAACGCATGGGACATATCACGCTAGCAGCTCCAGTTGCGCATATTTGGTTTATGCGCGGCACGCCTTCCGCATTGAGTCTTTTGCTAGATATTACCGTAAAGAATATCGAGAAAGTTGTCTATTTTGCTTCATATATCATCATTGATACTGATCAAGCCGAAATCGACAAGCGCCTCGAGGACCTAGAAGCTCAAACCGACGTTGCTCGTCAGGCTATCCAGGTTCGCTACGAGAACGAGTCAAAGGCTGATAATGCCGACATTAAAGCACTCGCTGAAGCTCAGACCAAAGAATTGGAGGAGCTGGAAGATGACTATCGCAACAAGAAATCGATTCTTACTGGTTTTGTTAAAGGCGCCGTCATTAATGAAGTAGATTATCGTAATCTTGAAGAAGAATACGAAGACCTCATCACTGTCGAGATGGGTGCTAGCGGTATCAAGAAGCTTCTTGAAGAAATTAACCTAGATCAGCTCGTCGACCAACTACATGAGGACGCCGAGAATGCAAAGGGACAGAAGCAAAAACGCATTATGAAGCGCCTCAAGGTGCTTGAGGGTATGCAATCTGCTGGCATCAAGCCGACTGATCTTATCCTAAATGTGATTCCAGTCATTCCACCAGATCTACGCCCAATGATTTCCTTGGCTGGCGGTCGTTTTGCTACATCAGATTTAAACGATCTTTATCGTCGCGTAATTAACCGCAACAACCGCTTGAAAAAGCTTGTCGATCTCAATGCGCCAGAAGTTATCCAGCGCAACGAGAAGCGCATGCTTCAAGAGGCCGTAGATGCGCTTATTGATAATAACGCGTCTCGCGGTGGTCGTACCGCTAACTCTCAGAATGGTCGCCGCAAACTTAAGAGCTTGTCTGACCTTCTCAAGGGTAAGCAAGGCCGCTTCCGCCAGAACCTTCTTGGTAAGCGCGTCGACTACTCTGGTCGCTCGGTAATTGTCGTAGGCCCAGAACTTCGCATTAATGAATGTGGCTTGCCAAAGCAAATGGCACTCGAATTGTTTAAGCCATTCGTAGTCTCTTGGTTGATTAAGAATGAATACGCAAACAATATTCGTTCTGCTTCTCGTATGATTGAGCAAGGCGAGACCGTGATTTGGGATGCGCTCGATGAGGTTATTGAGGGCAAGTATGTTCTCTTGAACCGCGCTCCATCTCTCCACCGTCTCTCCGTCCAGGCTTTCCAGCCACGCTTGGTTGATGGTAAAGCTATCAAACTCCATCCACTCGTAGCTAACGGCTTTAACGCCGACTATGATGGTGATCAGATGGCCGTCCACCTTCCGCTCTCCGCAGAGGCACAGGCCGAAGCAAAAGAGCTCATGGCTGCCGGCAAGAACCTCTTGAAGCCAGCCGATGGCGCACCAGTGCTTTCGATTACACAGGATGTTGTATTGGGTAGCTATTATCTAACTTACGAAAAGCCATCCGCTCAAACCGAGCGCAAGGCTTACACTAGCGTATACGAAGCGGAACTTGCCTACGATATGGGCCTCATTCAGCTTCAGACGCCAATTCGCGTCCATACGAAAGGCCAAAAGCGTGATACTACTCTTGGCCGCGTCTTCTTCAATGAGATTCTACCAAAAGAGTATCCGTATGATAACGAAGTTCAAAACAGCAAGCACCTCAAGAAGGTCATGGCGAATATCCTTAATCAATTCGGTGCCGACGCTGCCGTTGAGGCCGCCGATGCTATCAAGGATCTATCCTTCAAGTATGAGACCGTCGCTGGCGTTTCTACGTCCAAAGACGATTATCCGTACTACCCAGAGGTCGAGCCAATGCTTGCCGAGGGTGAAGGTGTTGCTGCTCAGATTAATCAGCAATTTGAGGATGGCCTCATTACGGAAGATGAGCGCTATCGTCTCACTGTTGCCGCATGGCGCAAAGTTGACGACGATATCTCCAAGCTCGTTAAGGATAATCTTGCTCACCTCGATACAAACATCTCTATCATGACTAACTCTGGTGCTCGTGGTTCTGCTGGTAACATTAAGCTTGCATCTGCGACAATCGGTATCATGGTCGACGTGTTTAACCGCGAAATCGAGCTTCCAGTTAAATCTAGCTACAAGAAAGGTCTCAATACCCTCGAATCCTTCATTGCAACCCGCGGCGCACGTCAGGGCCAGGTATCGACCGCTCTTCGTACTGCTGACTCCGGCTATCTCACTCGCCGTCTCGTCGACGTGTCTCAAGACGTCTTTACGGTAGAAACCGAAGCCGAAGATCCTGGTTTTCGTATCTACAAGAGCGAGTCGGATGTTACTGGTATTGGTTTTGCCGATCGTATCTATGGTCGCTATTCTGCTGAAGCCGTCGAGAAATACGGCCTCGAGGCAGACCAGCTCATCTCTCGCGAGATGGCCGATCAGCTCGCTGCCGATGAGGATATTGACAGCCTCAAGATTCAGAGCGTTCTAACGACCGAGTGTAATGACGGCGTACCGCGCAAAGCTTACGGCATTGATATGTCAACTCGCCAGCCAGTCGCTTATCATGAGCCAGTTGGTGTTATTGCTGCTCAGTCCGTCGGTGAGCCGGGTACACAGCTTACGCTCGATACAAAACACTCTAGCGGCGTTGCCGGTTCTGGTGCTATCTCTCGTGGTCTTCCGCGCGTCGAGGAGCTTCTCGAAGCTCGTACACCAAAAGGCCAGGCATACATTTCGACTATTGCCGGCGTAGTGTCTACATGGGAAGAAGGTCGTCATAATATCGTTCAAGTTACTCCAGATGCTGGCAAGAAAGAGCATTTTGTTCTTGACGGTCGTAAGGCTAAGGTAAAGGACGGTGCAAACGTCAAGACTGGCGCAGTTATTGCCAGCAAGGCGAAGGGCGCCGACCCAATCATCGCTCCATTTGATGGTATTGCTGAGTTAACTCAAGACGAAATCGTTCTCGTTGCAAACGCCGGTTCGCCGCTCAAGGTATCGGTGCCAGTAGACTTCGCGCTTACTGTTCATGATGGTGACCGCGTCGAACCGGGCGATCGCCTATCCGAAGGTTCTTTGAACTTGCAAGACCTCATGAAGTACAAAGGCATCGAGGAAACCGAACGCTATATCTTGAATGATATTCTTACGATTTATGCCGCTCAGGGTCATGAAATCTCCGCAAAGCATCTCGAAATCATCATTCGCCAGATGTTCTCGCGCGTGATGATTGATGAGCCGGGCGACACCAGCTTCGTTACTGGCGATATTGTCAGTAAAGCTGCCGTAGCTGAAGAGAATGCTGCAGTTCTAGCCGAAGGCAAAGAGCCGGCACAATATACTCAGATGCTACTCGGTATTTCTAAGGTATCTATCTACTCCGACTCATTCTTATCGGCCGCGTCCTTCCAAGATACAACTCGCGTCTTGATTTCGAGTGCCATTTCTGGCCGCGTCGATCATCTCAAGGGTCTCAAGGAAAATGTGATTATTGGTCGCAAGATTCCAGTAGGCACCGGCGTAGAGCCGCTGGCTGAATATACTGGCGTATCGGAGGAGGGGAGTTCTGAGCCAGTAGAAGATGAATTAGATAATATCTAATTTAGCGCTTCGCAAAAAATGCCCCCTGTGGAATGGGGGTATTTTTTGTTTCGGTTGACGAATAGTGTAAAAGCTTATATAATTAGTTGGCCTTTTTCGCAATCGCGAAGCGTAACTTATCACTGACATACCGAAAGGGGGGTTAGTATGAAGAACGATTCAGAAAACTTTATTACGAATAATAGAAAAAGCGCCGACGCGATAGGGGAGCGAAAAACCAACAACGGATTCTTGCTCGCGTTTTCGCTCTTCTGCGCCAGCTTAATCACTAAGCAGGCTTGCAAGAGCATTTCTGCTAGTGGGTGGTTATACGACACTGTGACGCCGCCTCTGATTGAGAGGTTTGGTTTTACTATAGGCAACATCTTATTATACGTAATCATGTGTGCCTGCTCGCTGGCGATCCTGCTGGGCATTACGGCGGCCATCGTAATCGTATGCCTCGCAGCTAAAGCTTTATTTCCATAGGTGGCAACGAGGTATGTATTATCGAATCGGTATATGGTCATTATCCCCGGCGGCGAAAGCTACCGGGGATTTTTCATCTTGCGCAACAGGCCGCTCTTTGCTTGACAATCTATGAGGTTTATGCTATAATCTAATCATAGTCTTTGCATAGTGTGAGGATGTACCTGAAAATGCTCAAATAAAGGGGGTTTAGCATGAAGAAAGAGTACTATAGCGTTGAGAAGAATAGCTACAACAATGCTCAGCGGGACGCCAAAAAGGCACTCCTGAACGCCGTGGCTAATCCCAGCGAGGCCACAGACATCACGTTGCACAAACATCGCTACGTGATTGCCCATTTACTGAGCACCGTAAATAGCGGGATCAGCCTTACGGCCAGAACGATGGACCGGGTGATGTGTGCGCTCATGGGTCTTGTAATGTCATTCTTCTCTCTGGCGGTAATAGTTTCAGTGGAGCCCCTCAGAGGGTTTTACGCGACATTGAGCCGCCTTGTGGGATCAGAGGCCTGTATCGTCTGCTGTCACTTCGTTGTAGGCACGGCCGTTGGTGGCTACGCCTTGTGGAAGCTTTCTGCGCTATCTATGATCAGTACAGAGCGGAAGTGTCTGAGTGGTCTGCTTGGGCGGATTGATAAAAAGCAGGTGGGCAACCACCTTGAAGAGTATTACGCGCAAGTAGTAGATGACGCTAGAAGCGTAATACTGGCGTCTAGGTCATACTTCTACTCAGATATAAAGGCCGAGCTTCAGAGTCATCGTAATGTGGTTGCATATCTACTGGATGCGGCGAACGGAGGGGCGTCATTAGATAATAGTGGAAATACTTATACCCTAACGGCCGTCTGTGTTCTCTACGCCACCATGTTGTACGGAGTGTTTCTCGACCTGCTGGGATTTTCTATCGCCGTCCCGGGATTCCTTAAACCTCAGTGGGTTCGGGTCGCCGCGATTTTGATTGTCATATTAGCGGTGACCGCAATCGGAACTGCCATATTGGGGACCCTGATAACGGCAACCATCCAGTTAAGCAGGCGGCGGACTCTGAGCAATCTGCTCGAGCAGATTGACGACGAGTTGAATCAGGTGTGATTGGTCGACTCTTATAGCTAAAAAACTGAGCATTATTGTCCCTGGCGGCGGAAGCTACCAGGGATTTTTTCATCTTGCGCAATAGGCGCTCTATGCTTGACAATACATAACGTTTATGCTATAATGCAATTATAGTCTTTGCGTGGCGCGAAGATGTACATAAAAATGCTCGAAAAAGGGGGTGAAATATGAAAAACGAGTATAACCTTGAAAGAAGATGCTATTCAAGGACGCTCAGCGATGCAAATGCGGTGGTATTCGAGTCTAAAACTCGGCCAAACGCGGAACTCAAAGAGAGGTTGCTGCTGTCGCGTGCGCTTGTGGCGAGACTGCTCGTCGCCGTTAATTTCGGTGAACCTATGATGCGTCCGTCTTACGCATATCAGACCGCTGCGCCTCTGGTGTTGATCGTTATGATGGCGACCGCACTTATCCTTAAAGGGGTAGGGATCATCGACCGGATCGTTGCGCTTTTCCCGTCGGAAGTAGCCGGAGTGGCGTTTATCGTCATCTCAATTTGTGCCATTGCGGCACTTCTGGTGTGGCTTTTAGGAAAGTTGATGATTGCCCAGGATAGGGAGAGCGATCGGAAACTTTTCAGCGAGCTTCTCCGGCAGATTGACGACGAGCTGACCAGATATCGTTGATCGGACTCTGCGGCTAAAAACTGAGCATTATTGTCCCTGGTGGCGGAAGCTACCGGGGATTTTTTATCTTTTACTTAGAACAAGCTATAGCTTGACTTATTTAGCGTAATGTGGTATTATTAACATAATAGCTAAATAGTTCATTTATAGTAATAGGAGGGGATTATGCTTAAAAAGATAAACGTAGGCAAAGTGCTTTCGGTATTCTTTTTTACCGTGGCTATCATTAGTGGCATAATGACCATTATAGTACAGACTGTGCAGGAATACGGCCGCAGCGGCTATGAGAGTGATACTGACTGCCGCGTGGAGTTTGGCGACGGTTTCTTCTATGTCAAGGAGAGTAACGCTTACTACATGAACGGTAGGATTCTCGATCTGCAGAGGCTGGCTAAAGATTATGGTCAGGCTACCTCGGAAATGACCGAAAATGACGATGAGACGTTCACGTATGAGTGCGTGCCCGAATGGGGAACGCTCATTCGGGTCCATGGCAGCAGGGGGGTCAGCATTCCGTACGTGGAGGGCACTGTATATACTGACCACCCTTGCACCGTCCGCGTATTCTTCTATGACAATAAGGATGAGCGAACGATTATGCTCCCTGACGGCAGTCGCATTTCTCCTTTGACGGCGTATGTTGCGCAGTTTATGCTGGATAGTATATGGAACCATCCAGATGAGTTCAAAAAACGCTTCCAGCGTCTCGAGAAATGGGAATATACTGCGGGCGTGGAGGTGTCTATACGCTCTGACTACTAACTAGGCTATCAATGTCCGCCCGGGCTCCCCGGGCGGTTTTTCATGATAAGGATTTATGATAAGATAAAACATAGGAAAACATAATGTTTTGCCATGTGAGACTGGCAAAGTTTTTGCACTTTAGGAGGTGTTTATGAGAGAAAGCTTGTTAATTGTCGCCCAATCTTACTCGCAAGTGCCAATTCGCTGCAGACAAATAGCGCGCGAAAACGCAAGAGATGGCAAATGCCATATCACGTTCAAGCGGTTCCATTGGGGCGAAATTCAGAGAGGCAGTATGCCTCTTGCGAGAGATCCCGGGCGTCGCATGGAGCTTGCGGAGCAAATAAAACAACGCGCCGTCATGGTGAATGGCGATTATGTGGCTGTTGCGTGCGAGCCGCTTTTTCCTGCAGGGCGCGATATCAGCAAGGCGCTTCGGGAGATGAGAGTTCATGGCAACGAGTACCCTATCTTTGTCCACGCTTATGATCCGGTGGCAAAGGCGCTGAAGCGGCAGGGTATTTCGAGAATCATCGTCCTTGGCGACCGTAGCCAGATGGAACTGAAAGACACCAAAAGGTTCTTCAGTAGACGGCACGGTATTCAGCTTGCCAGGTACAAGAGATGCTCGCATCTCAATGCTAATGCGGAACTCATTTATGAGATTATTCGGGAACTGAGTAGTCTGCAGGGGACGGGTTATGTGTCGCGCGAAATCGTAGAGCGCTATGTCAAGAACGTGCTCAAAGAAGAAAAACATCGTAAGGCTGGCGCCGTCGTGATCCTGGACGCCGATTTGGCAAAACTGATGAAGATTGCGGGAGTAGAAACAATCGCCGGCCTGCCCGTATTTGATGCGTGGGAGATGTTTTATGACGAGTTAGCTTGCATCATTCGTGGCGAATGATAATCCCCCTCCTATTTTCGGCGAAGCAATTCGCCAGCTCGGCACTTTGCCGGGCTTTTTTCTTTTGCGAAAATTTACCACGCGAGTGACTTAAGTGCTTGAAAACTTAAATGCTTCTGAATATAATTAAATTGTGGATAGGAGCAGGATGAAAAAGCGGTATTGGGGTATTTTTACCACCGTTTTAGTGGGAATCGTCTTGCTGTTGGCAATCTTTTTAGTTGCTTTTCGTCTCCTT
Organism: uncultured Candidatus Saccharibacteria bacterium; assembly: GCA_947304395.1. GTDB lineage: Bacteria > Patescibacteriota > Saccharimonadia > Saccharimonadales > Saccharimonadaceae > UBA2834. The sequence continues at coordinate 64,273 of CAMZBA010000006.1, read as the reverse complement.
GGTTTTGAGATTTACACTGTTATGTCTGGTTCGATGGAGCCGGCCTATCATGTTGGCTCACTTATTTACGTAAGACCAGTTAATACGGACGAACTTGAAGAGGGCGACGTTATTACGTTTTTGGCAGACAAAGATAATACTATCGTTACGCACCGCATTATTGAAGTAACATATGAGAATAATGCCACGCATTTTCGCACTCAAGGCGATGCGAATGATGTGCCTGACGCAAAAAGCGTCCACTATAAAAACGTCCTAGGCAAACCAGAATTCACCATTCCGCTTCTTGGATATTTAGCATTTCATATTCAACGACCGCCTGGCTTATATATCGCAACAGTAGCCGCCATCGGCTTGCTGTTTGTGGTCTTCTACCCGTCTATTTATGATAAAAGAAAGGAGAAAACTGCGAGCAAAAAGAAAAACTAGCCCAAAAGGCAATCTGGAGTTATTTCAAAAATTGTACATTAATAGGGAGAAAGGAGGTTGATGAAACAAAAAGTTTTAATCGTTGCATTAGCTGCGGTCTGCTTGGCGGTAACTGGTTCTACTGTTACGCTATCGTATTTTACTGACACAAGCGAAGTGACCAACAGCTTCTCTGTCGGAAAAACAGATATCGAATTCTTTCGATGGTATAGTCCAATTTCTCGATATTACAATAGTGACGAGGCGCCAGGCGTTAATCAGCGCTACGAGAACTGGCTAAGTGCAAGTAGCAACATGCTGGTTGGCGGCAAGAGTGTCGCGCTCTATCCATATATATCGAATACTGGCAATATGCCCGTCTATGTGCGTATGCGCATGTATATTCCAAGTGGACTATACGACAAATATGTCACATTTACGCAAGCGGAAGGCATTGTTAGTATCAGTGCAGAAAATCAGGACAATACTGAGTGGCTTCGCGCTTCGAAAGACGTAACTATTGAAGGAAAATCCTACCGCGAAGTTACATATTACCGAAAAGAGCCACTCGCGCCAAGGCAGCAAAGTTCCGTTGCGCCAATTACGAGCATGGGATTATCGAAAGACGTAATCGGCGAAGACGTAGATCTGAGCGGATTTGTAGATAGCAACGGTAAATTGGTAATAAAAATGGCCGCCGACGCCGTACAATCATACGGATTCGACACGGCAGTCAAAGCATTCCAATTTCTCGATAATAAATAATAAATGAAAGGAAAAAACACAATGACAAAGCAAAAAGTCTTAGCAGTAGCCGGCGTTCTCGGCATCGCCGCCCTAGTCCTCAGCGCAGGTACTTTGGCGTATTTCACAGATACCGATAAAGCTACGAACACCTTTACGATAGGCAACGTTGATATTGAGCTCTTAGAGTCGCAATTTCATCGCGTGAATGCCGGAGCGACCGCGGCCGGTCGCCTCAGTCACGATACGTCCGTATTCCCGATGAATGGCGCAGCTGGCTCCGCCCCAGAAGATTCTCATGGTTGGACTGGTGCATACTATACTGATGCTCAAATCGAGAGCGATGCGGCAACATATCAGAGCAACTATTTAGCTAATGCTGGCGCAAATCTCGTGCCGGGCGCAAATGTTATGAAAGCTCCATATGTCAAGAATGTTGGTAGTGTTGACGCCTATGTTCGCGTGCGCGTACTTGTTCCCGCAGAGCTCGATAATGGTATTTTAGGTAATAGTATGTATACGAGTACGGCTATATCTAGTGGGGCTACCACTTTGGCTACTACCAATAACCTCGAAAAAGATGGCATAATTTATAATCAATATGCGTTTACCTATGTCGACCCAGTTAAGGCGGGCACAATGACATTCTGGAACGTCTGGGGAGATATTAAACTTGGCGAAAATGTAACCCAAGAACAAATCGTCGACTTGAGGAATCGTGGCTTCTTGACTAACGATAGCAAGTTTAATGTCCTAATTGAAGCCGATGCTATCCAATCCGATGGTTTTGCCAACGCGACGACCGCATTTGCTGAGTTCGATAAGTAACAAAAATAACTAAACGGAATTAGGATAAACTCATGTCTAAGAAGCAGAAGTTACTACTAGTTGGAATCGTTACAATCGCTATGACGGTGGTTGGTGGTACTTCTGCTTTCTTCGTGACGTCCGATCGCGCCCATAACGTAATTACAACTGATGGCGTTTCGATAGACCTAATTGAAAACACTAATCAGGTTGGCGTTGATGGGCGCCCGATTCCTTTTACGAATATTAATAATGCCATGCCAGGAGATGCCTATAGCAAAATTCCGCAGGTAAAAAACATTGACCATGGTGACGTTTGGGTGCGCATTTTAGTAAAAAACAGCGCCAAAAAAGCCGACAATACTACGGTTAGCTTGCCAAATAATGCAATCAGCGCAGATTATAATACGCATAACTGGCTGGATGGCAGTGATGGATACTATTACTACTATCGCGCGCTAAAAGCCGGCGAGACTACAGAGCCATTATTTACGAAAGTGACTTTGTCGAAAGACTTATCGGCGGATTATGCGGACACTTCGTTTAGTATAGAATTAACCGCGCAAGGTGTACAGGTAGCTAATAATGGCAATAATGTCTACGAGGCGGAAGGTTGGCCTGAGGAGTAAAATGAGAAAGATTTTCGCAAACATTTTACTATTCAGTTTAGCTTTCGTGACGCTAGCTACGCCAAATGTTGGCGCTTTGAATTCTGCTGTCTATTTTGAGGGTGGCGCGGATAACTTCGTATTCTATCCAGGCACTACATGGAGCGAAGTGGATTTATTTGATGGCTTCAAGAATGTCATGCCGGGCGACAAGCTTACTGAGACTATAAAAGTTCGCAATACTGCACCAGAGTATGACTATGTAAAAATATACCTTCGCGCCGAAGCGCACGACGAATCTAACAACCCTCTCTCTGATAGTGTAGCGCAAGGAGAAACAGTAGCTACAATGTCTGATTTTCTATCGCAACTATCTATGCGCGTCTATAATGGTGGCAATCTTATCTATAACGCATCGCCAGATCAGCTTGACGGTCTCAAAAATAATGTTTTACTGGGCGAATTCGTAAACGGCGCCAGTACTACGCTGAGGGTCGAGTTAAATATTCCGAAAACTCTGGGAAATGAATATATGCATCGCGCCGGAGAAGTTGACTGGATTTTTACCGCTGAGGGCTACAAAGACGATCAGCCGTGCAATTGTCCAACTTGCTGTGGTTGCAGTCAATGTGAAAATGGTAATGAAAACAACAATCAGAGCAGTAGCGACACGGGTGGCACGGGTCGTAAACCTAAACCGCTGCCAAGCAACGCGATAACGTTGGACAATATTCTACTCTTCGTGGCGGTCGCCATCGCTTCAACTGTTGGATTATTTATAGCAATGATACTTATCCGCAGACTTACTAAGAAGAGCCAGGAAGAATAGATGCGATAAAAAACCTCGACTTTACGTCGAGGTTTCGGTTGAGTCAGTGATACCCCAATCCTCCCAAAATGCACCTGTAAAAAAGTTTACCACGGAGGAACTGCGTCTCTTGCTCTCATGCCAACTCTCGTTGGCGTGTTTGTAGCAAATAGATTCTACAAGATAGTAAGCCTCGCCAGCTAACGATTCAAAAGGTATCAGCGAAATCGACCAGTCGTTGTGACTGTCGCTAAAACAGGCAACTTCGACATTTCTGCCGTTGCTTAAATCCCTATCAAAGATAAGGTGCTGGCGAGTGGTGCCGACGAATACAGTGCCGATTAGCTCGTCATCTATATCGCGCCTTCCGCCAAACATGACTTTTGAAGCTAAGCGCATCATTTTGCCGCGACTTGCATTGCCGAGAGTATGCGAGCGCAACCATGCGTATACATCCTCCGGGATAACGACAAAATCCGTTCCGCTAAAATTTAATGTTTCATATGCCTTATTCAAAACGTCATCAATGTTGCCAGTGGTTACTACGCAGACCATGCTCTCACCCCCCTCCATAACTGCGTCTAACTGTACTGTAAAATATCTTCAGAAATATTTCAACTACTAAACCCCAGTAGCAAGATGTATAGTAAAATGCTATACTAGTAAAAGTATAAGGAGGCAGAGTGAAGGATTTTGATTATTTAGCTGAGGGTGACGTTTATTTAGATTCCGCATGTCAATCATTGCGCCCGCGTCCCGTCATTGATGCGATAAATCGTTATTATACGCAGCATAATTCTTGTGGCGAACGTGTCAAATATGCCTGGGGCCGCGAGACGGACGAATTAGTTGAGGAAACTCGTGCCTTGATGCTTAAGTATCTCAAGCTTAAGTCGAAAGATTACTCCGTGTCCTTCACGCTCAATACCACTTATGGCATCAATCTTCTGCTCGATCAGTTCAAAAACGGCCTTTTCGACAAGGTTATGACTTCTGATATTGAGCATAACTCGCCCTTCCTGTCCACGATGACCTTCGCAAAGCGTCATAATATCCCGCGTGAAGTTATGGTACGTGAAGATGACGGTTCGATAGATGTGGAATGTTATGACTTTACGAAAGCTTTAGTTGTCGTGAACTGTGCGTCTAATATTGATGGACGCAAACTAAGCAACGTAAACGAGCTTATAAAGAAAGTGCACAAGCAAAAAGGCGTTATTATTATCGATGCCGCTCAGGCATTGGCGCACAATCCAGAGATTCTATATAAAACCGAAGCCGATGCTATTTGTAGTTCTGCGCATAAAATGTATGGCCCGTCACTCGGCGTTATGATTGTTCGCCGCGATTTGTTTAAGAAAATCGAAACGTCATTTATTGGCGGCGGCATGGTAGACGATGTCGAAAAGGAAAGTTATAAGTTGTCGGCCGAATCTGCCAATCATGCCTATACGAAGTTCGAATCCGGCCTACAGGCGTGGGGTGAAATTGTTGCCTTCGGTCAAGCAATCAAATGGCTCAATAAACTCTCAAAGGCCGATAAAGAAAACTTTCATAAGCAATACGAACGACTATTTGATTATCTAAGCGCTCAGGAACGCGTCCACCTAATCAATACCGAGCCAAATCCAACTATGTCTTTTTATATTGATGGGCTCGATTCGCATCTGGTCGGCGGCGCGTTATCTAACGAAGGCATTATGGCTCGTACTGGCTATTTCTGCGTTCATTATTACCTCGATCACGTCAAACACTATCCACCACTAATCCGCTTTTCGATGGGTTATCATATTCGTCCTAGCGATATCGACAAGACGATTGAGATATTCGAAAGGATGCTTAGTTAATGGTTTGTATCGCGGCGTTTATTATTCTGGCCATCGTCGGCGTTTTTGTAGCTTTTATTTCGATATTTAAGCCAAAAGTTGGCAAGCAATATTTAAAAACTCTTAAAAAGTCCTGGGGTTGCGTTGGCAAACGCGTTACTTTACAAAAGTGCGAGACTGGCTTTGGTGACGACGTTAAAAATACAATCCTTAGCAAACTAATTATTCGGCACCCTAAATGGGTCAAGCCAGTTTCCGCAGCCATCGAAGTGATTTCAATTCTTGTAGTCGTAATTACGGTTTGGTCGTTGGTGGAGGGAGTTAAGGCTGGCCTCGCATTGTATTCTCTAGGCACTTGCAATGTAAAACATGCGGAATCCTGTTCGCTTGGCTCTGAAGTGTGCAGTATTGATAACAACACGGAGGCGACTAACCCAATCGAATACATTGGTCTTTGGTTTAGTGATTGGGGCGAAATCTTTGGCGCCATCCCGGATAAATTCCGCGATTGGAATACGGAGAATTTTGATGTGGTCGGCATAGAAATAAAGAACGACGGTAAGCCTACTGCAATCGATTTCTTCGATCCGGGCTGTATTGTGTGCAAAAATTCGTTCCAGGCACAGCTAAACAGCGGCTTCTTTGAAAACTATAGCGTTAAACTGGTTGCTTTTCCAATTCAGGACAATGATGGTAATTTCAAATTCACAAATTCTGATTTGATTGTTCGTTATATCTATGCCGTCAACGAGCGCGAGCAAAATACCACGACGGATTCTATTGCATTCAAAATCATCAAACGTATTTATACTGAAAAAGATTCTGAGAAACGCGCTTGGCTCGACGTATTTAATGATTTTTATAACAACGAAGAAGCGCGCGACGAACTCAAGAAATGGCTAAAAGAATTCGGTCTCGACGATAAGGCAATTAGTGAAATATCCGAGCGCATCACGGCTGATTCGATTAGCGAAATCATTGAAAAGAATAATAATATCGTGACAAATAATATCCACGCAAAGGGTATTCCAACGATGATTTACGACAACAAAAAACACACAGGGAGGTATGAAGCAAAATGATGGAAGCATGGCAGGCATTCTGGCTCGGCTTGACGCAAGGGTTGGCGGAATTTATTCCAGTATCAAGTTCTGGGCACCTCGAAATAATGCGCGAAATTCTCAGCGGCAACCCAGAAAGTTTTCATTTATTTCTAGAATTTATCAATGTTGGCACTTTGCTAGTTTTGTTGATTTATTATCGCAAACGTATCATGGAGATTCTCAAAGAGATTTTTATTGAACATGATTTCAAGTTTGCGCTAAACATAATCTTGACCTGCATCCCGGTGGTGGTCGCCGCATTGTTGCTCAATGATTTGATTGATAGTAGTCCATTCTTCTCGAATTTGTCCGTAATTGCTGTTATGATGGCGGTAGTTGGTATTTTGATGATTAATGTAAAACGCTTACCAAAGTGCAAAAAGATTAAAAGCGAAAAAGAACTCACGCCAAAGAAGGCTATTGGAATCGGTATCGCTCAATGTTTTGCGTTGATTCCGGGCACTTCGCGTTCTGGTACGACCATTTTGGCAGGCCGCGTAGCCGGAATGGATAATAAATCCGCTGCCGACTATTCATTCTTGGTCAGTATCGTAGTAATGACGGGCGTAGTAGTAAAAAGTTTACTAAGTAGCTCTTCTCGTGTGTATATTGCCGAAAACTGGGGTATGTTATTATTCGCAAACATCATCGCATTCATATCGGGCCTCATTGCAATTAAATTCGTCATGAAGTTTCTTAAAAAAGACGGCTCGCTCGAAGCCTTTGGTTGGTATCGCGTGATAATTGCGACGCTTGTAATTATCTTTGAGCTACTAAAATAAAAATGCTATAATAGCACTACATTAACAATTTAAATATCAAGAGACAGGGAGGGACCGGCCCTATGATCTGTCAGCAACCTACATTATGCAAGGTGCTAATTCCGTCCAGAAAGGGAAGATATGAAAAATACATTATCTTTGGGCTTGCGCTCGCCAAAATATCAAACAATTACTCGCACGGCAGAATTTGTCTCGCCAAAACATCCCGACAAAATGTGCGATATTTTGTCGGACTATATTTTAGACTTATATTTAGCTAAAGATCCGCATGCGCGCGTTGCCGTAGAAGTTATGGGCGGTCATGGAGAGCTAAATATTTGCGGAGAAGTTTCTTCCATAGCGAAAATTGATTTAAAGAAAAAATTGCTTGAAAAAATTGATGACAGTATGAAATTGCGCATTAATCTTGCGCGACAAAGTCCAGAAATTGCGCGCGGCGTCGACGATGGTGGCGCCGGCGACCAGGGTATTATGATTGGCTATGCTTGCGCCGAGAATTCACTTTTTATGCCAACAGAATATGTTTTGGCGCGAGATTTGTGTCAAAAAATCTACTCTAAGTTTCCATACGACGGAAAAACACAAATTACCGTAGAACTATCATACGACAATAATCATAGCTTTGTTCATGTCATAATTAAACACATTGTAGTTAGTTGGCAGAAAGTATCTAAGAAAGAATTATCTACAGCAATCGCAAGCTGGGCGCATAATCTTCCAGAAAAAGCGATACTCGGCGATGATTATAGAGTAAGTATCAATCCTGCTGGCGATTGGGATTTGGGCGGTTTCGATGCGGATACTGGCCTAACGGGACGAAAAATAGTCATAGATAGCTATGGCCCACGCGTACCAGTTGGCGGTGGTGCATTTTCTGGTAAGGATCCAAGCAAAGTCGATCGTTCGGCGGCCTATATGGCACGCAAAATTGCTGTAGACTATCTATTAAAACGTCACGCTCGCGAGGCCTATGTGTATCTCGCCTACGCGTTAGGTGAGATTGAACCAGTAGACGCCACGATAATAATAGACGGCAGGGCGGAAAAAATAAGAGGCTATGACTTGTCTCCGCGGGGAATCATCGAACAACTAAACCTTCTAAAGCCAGGCTATGAAAAGCGCGCCATGTGGGGGCATTTCTATCAATAGTTATGCTAATATAAAAACATGAAGAATAATGACTTTCTCAAGGCACCACTTTCCGTCAATGGCGCTAGCGCAATTAAACTAGACTATCGTGACGGTCACAAGAGTAATGGTTTTGTCATTATGTTCATAATTGGTGTAATGTTGCTAATTCTGTCTGCCACAACAATTGTCACTAATCCAGAAGAAATTAACACAGGGATGATAGTTCCAATTATCATTGCGCTGATATTTTTCGGCATAATGGCAATCGTCAATAAAGCAGCGCGCAATAAATATCAAAAATTTCAGCAAGAAGTTACCGAAACGATTACTCAAGGGCAAAAGATAATCGGATCTGTCATCAGTTCAGAAAGTATTACGGTCGGCTCTGGCGATGATTCGACGACTTATTACTTTTTCGTGGTAGATTTTGATGATCCGCAAACGCACGAGAAACGTCGTATTAACACGCCATACCTAAATAGTGATATGTGCATTTATAACTCCGACTTGCCATTGCGGGCTACCGTCTATGTCCGTGGCGAAAAGGTCTATGTCGATGAAATCCTAGATCCACCGCTAGATAAAATAAAGCAGCGCAAACATACGCGCACGTTATTCATTACATTAATACTACTCGGGTTTCTTGCCCTAATCCCTGTTTTTATGTTCTTCGATACGACGGTTGTAGTGATCGGAACGGCGGTATTGGTCGCCGTCAGTATTGCGTTTTGTATTTACCAAGCAAAGCAACGCAATTAAAACGGTTGTTATTAAATATTGAATCGAAGACTGTACTAGCGAAGCTTGCAAAAAAATATTATAATATTACCTATGGATATAGAGAGAATCCGTAATTTTTGTATTATCGCACATATTGACCACGGCAAGTCGACCTTAGCTGATCGCATGCTCGAAATAACCGGCACTGTGGCTAAGCGCGAAATGAAATCGCAACTTTTAGATTCAATGGAGCTTGAGCGCGAAAAGGGTATTACTATTAAACTTGCCCCAGTCTGTATGAAATATAAGAACTACACGTTGAATCTTATCGACACGCCGGGCCATGTCGATTTCTCGTACGAAGTTTCTCGTAGCCTTCAAGCCGTAGAGGGTGCGATTCTAGTCGTTGATGCAACTCAGGGCATACAGGCTCAAACACTTGCAAACGTTTATCTTGCCCTAGAACAAGATTTGCATATTATTCCAGTTATTAACAAAATTGATCTTCCCGCCAGTGATGTTCCGCGCGTTTCGGCAGAAATCACCAATCTACTTGGTTGCAATGAATCGGATATTATTAAAGTGTCTGCCAAAACTGGCGAACATGTTGATGAGGTTCTCGATGCAATAATAGAACGCATACCGGCGCCAAAACCATCCGATTCTGATGAAATGCGAGCTCTTATTTTTGATAGTTATTTCGACGATTATCGTGGCGTCGTGCTATATATTCGCATGTTTGGCGGAACTCTATCAAAGAATGCAAACATTCGCATGATGGCGACCGAGTCGAGCGACATTGCACTCGAAGTTGGTGTGTTGAATCCGAAAATGTCGCCCCGCGCCGAACTAAAGGACGGCGAGATTGGTTACATTGTGACTAATTTGAAAGCTACGCGCGAAGCAAAAGTTGGCGATACTGTCACGTTGGCAAAAAAGCCAGCTAGCGTTGCTTTGCCGGGATATAAAAACGTGCGACCGTTTGTTTATGCTGGATTCTTCCCGGTTAGCAACGACCAATACAAAGATCTAAAAGAAGCACTAGAGAAGCTCTCGCTCAGCGATTCGGCATTACAGTTTGAGCCAGAAAATTCACCTGTTCTAGGTTTTGGCCTACGTATCGGTTTTCTAGGTCTGCTACATATGGATATCATTCGTGAGCGTCTCGAGCGTGAATTCAAACTAGATTTAATAATTACGAATCCGTCAACAGACTATCATGTCTCTCTCACGAATGGCGAGGAGCTGGATATTCGTTCCGCTTCGGATCTGCCGGACGTTAGCAAGGTTTCGGAAATTCGCGAGCCTTGGGCGAAGGGCGAAATTATCACGCCAAAAGAATATATTGGTCCTATTCTGGAGCTCATTGTTAGTAAGCGTGGAATCCAAAAGAATATTTCATATATCGACACGCGTGCCGTAATTGACTTCGAGGCGCCAATGGCGAACTTGTTGACGGATTTTTACGATCAGCTAAAATCCGCAACTTCCGGTTACGCATCGTTTAATTACGAATTGGGCGGCTATAGGGCTGAAGATTTGGTGCGCATAGATTTTCTAGTCGCCGGCGAGCGTATTGATGCACTTAGTGTAATGGCACACCGAAGCGAAGCGGATGGGATTGGCCGAAGTGTTACGAAGAAACTTAAAGAAGTAATCCCGCGCCAAAATTTTGAAGTCGCTCTGCAGGCGGCTATCGGCGCGCGCATTATTGCCCGCGAAACGCTCGGCGCATTCCGCAAGGATGTTACTGTCAAAATCCATACGGGTGATCGTGACCGCAAGGCAAAACTTATGGAAAAACAAAAACGCGGCAAAGCTCGCATGAAACGTTTTGGCAAAGTGGATATTCCGAGCGAGGCTTTTACTGTAATGCTTAAAAGGGATTAAAAAATCGGGCGCATATGCGCCCGAGTGTGCGGCGGATTATTCTCATACATGTTCAAAGAGAAGTAATCCATTGAAGGTGCCCCAACGAGTCACTTCCATGATGCCAAAGTCGGATTTGGGATGGACATTTTTGAGCGCTTCGACGACCGAGCTGCGAAGTGTATTCGCCATTTTTTCGGCGCGATCATCAAAGAGTTCTTCTTCGGGGTCGCTTTCGTTGAAGTCAATTACGCAAATCAGCTGGAAGTATTCACGGCGATAGCTGATAGTGAGAATTACGCCAGCGGCCTCATCCTCCTCTTGATCTGTATCGTACTGGTTCAACGTATAGCCACATTCCAGTATTAAGTCGCAAAGAAGGCCAGTTGAAAGTTTGCGGCCATCTTCGTCGCGACTGTAGTACCATGGCGTGTCGTACCTGCTTGCAGTGTCGCCGAGATGTTTCTGCAGTTCCGGATGTGCCATAAATGTCATCGCCATAGAGACGGTAGCCTCGGGGTCGTTGGCGGATTTGATGGTTTTATCCATAATATTGGGCGCATTCGCCATAATCGCCTCGGCGATTTGGTCTGCGGTAGCGCGTATCTTGGCGTCATCGACGGGCGGCTTGTTCGCTGCCGTATTGCAGATTACTTTAAAATCCCGCGTGCAACTAGTTGTTGTTGTGTCTTGCATACATAACACCTCCTTTTCGTACGTATGCTTGTGTGATTAGGTGCAAAAAAGGGCAGAGCCCCTTTTCTAGACTTTATATACTATAACATCTAATACTACTTAGCGTAAGACTACTGATTGCTTTGGAGCGCAAAATGCATTAATGACTCGATCACGTTTGTGTAGACTTCTTCGCGGTCGCCAGTAGCCTTGACGGAAACAATAAGACCTCTTTTTTGATAAGTTTCAATCACGGGGATTGTCTTTTCTTTAAATTCTTTAATGCGATTGTCTAGCACGCGCATATCCCTATCATCCTGACGTTCGCCACGATCTTGGCCTTCTCGACTTTTTTGCCAACGGGCTTTAACTTCCGATTCGGACACGTTCAAAATAACCACGGCCTTTATGGGGTGTCCAGCTTTTTGCGCTGTTTCGATGACGCCATACTCTTCACCTTCCCAACGTCCAACGCTGCTCAAAATCAAAGGAAATGTTTCCAATTCTTTCTTTTCAATATAAGGTAAAATAATAGAACGAAACTTGTCGGTATTAATTAGTTGTCCTGATGCCATCTCGGCTTGAACTTCTTTATCGTCCTTATTTTCCGTACGCAATATTAGGCCAGAGCTAAGGAATTTTGCGCCAATTGCTTCTGCTAGTCGAATTCCAATTGTATCTTTTCCGGAAAAAGGCATGCCGAAGATATTGATGCTCCCAGTGCCCAACCATTTTTTTATAATTTCAATTCTCTCGTCCATAAAAATATTATATAATAAAAACAACTATGGATAATCAAAATGCGAATGAAGGTGGGATTCCGCAGAGTCCAAATCAACCTCAAAATAATCAGCAACAACCCGCTCCTGGACCTAGCCATGTTTATGAAAATGTGCGCACGCAGAGTGTAATTGAGACTTCGCGCGAAGTGGCCGAAAAAGAACTCGCTGCACAGGAAGCCTACAATGAGCAGATGCTGCGCAGCCAACAAGCGGCAGTTCGTCGCGAAAAAGGCGCGCATGCTTTAGTGAAAGTGATGCTAGTAATTTTAGGCCTAATTATTTTAGTTGCATTGGGTTGGCTTATTGTAGAAATAGTTAAAAGTATGCAAGGGCCAGTATCTGATGGGTGTAGGGATTCCGAAGGTAAGATTATGGAATCTTGCTGCGATAAGGCGGAATATAAGAATTATGCAGAATGTAGAGAGGCGGCAAGAAAGCTCTCTACGATTGATGGCTATAAATGCTTGACGGATAAGTGTAAGAAAATGACCGACATCGTTAAAGATGAGCAAATTGTTATTTACGATACGAAGTTTTATATCTACGATATCAAAAAAGGCACTTCGACACTAATGACAATTGATGACACTATCGAATATAACAAAATGACTTCATTCGAATGGGGAGCCGGAAAGTATTATGTCGTTTTGTATCCAATGACAGGCAACTTAGGTCTCTATTCTGTTTCTAGCAATGCGCAAATAATTCCAAACACAGTATCGTACTTCTATTCGGATATCAAACATAATGCCTATAAAGACATGACTGATGTTCTAGGTAAGTATATTATCGTGCGCGAGAGCAATCAATATCGCCTGTACGATGCATCGGATGGAAATAAAATTGCATCGGGAACTGAGGGTGTTTATGTTTACCAGAAGTATGCTATGTCAATTGACGGTGGTGGTATGCGACGCATTCTTAATCTGAGTGGCAAAGAAATATTTGTCGCAAAAGAAAACGAGGATATCTTTATCCGTGACGGGTATGTGTTCTTGACCGGAAAAACCCTAGCCGGTTATGACGAAGCTGGCAATAAACTATCTGTTACCAAAAATGCCACCTTACGGGAGATTAATTCAGTCACTAGTAGCAAACGGTCTGCCTACCTAAAAGATCCAAAGAATAAGTTTTATATGATGCCTACTGCGCGTAATTATAGTGATAAGTAGGATTAGCAAACCTTGACCTAGAGTGCTAAAAAGCATAAAATAGAGCTATGACGGATCGTCAACGAGAGATACTTTATGCAATCATAGAAGAGTATGCAGAACTGGCCACGCCAGTCGGTAGTGTTACTCTTGCGAAATTATTTGACTGCTCTTCGGCTACTATACGTTCGGAGATGGTCAAGCTAGAGGCGATGGGGTATATTACGCAGCCACACACTTCGGCGGGGCGCGTGCCGACCGATGCAGGATATCGTCTATATGTCAATTCGCTCCAGGAAAAAATCGACCACGAAGATGGTGCCGACTCTGGTCGTCGCGTCAACATTGAGAAAGAAGATCGCCCCACGCGTGCGCTTGCGACGCGTATTCAGGCTCAAACTCGAGCCGATTATGCTATTCGCACGGCGGTTGATAGTCTTGTTAATTTGACAGGCAATCTTGGGCTAGCTACAATTGGCGACCAAATCTACATTTCTGGCTTTAGTAATCTCTTCTCGCAGCCAGAATTTTTGCAAGCCGCCCAAGTACAAGCGGTTGGCATGCTACTAGACAATATAAAACCATGGCTGTTGGAAGTTCAGCCAAACGAAGCTATAAATGTCTACATTGGTACCGAAAACCCAATCGGCAAAGCTTCAAATGTTTCTTTGATTATTTCTCGTTTTCGTTCGCCTTACTCGGACCGTAGTTATATTGGCGTACTCGGTCCTACGCGCCAATCGTACAAGCGTGTCATGTCGTTAGTGCGACATGCTGGAATAATGTTGGAGGATATAATTTATGACTAAGAAAGATAAAAACGATAATACAGCCGTAAAAAATATGGGCGAAAAAATAATCGATACAGCACAAAATGTAAATACTGCGAACGATATCAATCAAGACGTCGTAAATAATGAGCAGGATGCTAAGATATCCGAGTTGACAGCCGACCTTCAACGCACGCGTGCCGACTTCGAAAATTTTCGTCGCCAAGTTGATTCGCAGCGTGAAAGTTATGCTAATTCTGCCCGTTTTGCGACCGTCAAAAAGGTCTTACCGCTGCTTGACGACATCGATCGTGCTATTGCTGCTAACCCTGATACGCTTGGCCCTCTTGCTAAGAACTTAGAAAAAACCCTGCGTGAAATTGGCCTCACGAAGATTGTCACTAAGCCAGGCGACGCTTTTAGCACTGATTTACATGATGCAGTGTTGGTTGAGGGTGATGGCGATAATGAAGTTATTGCAGAAGAATTGCGCGCTGGGTATACGTATGATGGCGAAGTGATTCGTCCTGCAATGGTAAAAGTCTCCAAAGAATGAAGATATCGGTAATTACATTATTTCCAGAGATGTTCGACAAAGTCTTTAATCAATCGATGCTCTGGAAGGCGCAGGATCGAAAATTAGTAGAGTTTGAAATTATTGATTTGCGACCGTTTGGATTAGGCTCACGTCATCAGGTAGACGACACGCCGTATGGCGGTGGTGATGGCATGTTACTAAAACCAGAACCAATTTTTACTGCTGTCGAGGATGCAAAAACTCGCAATCCTGACGCGAAGGTAGTTTTAATGACGCCGAAAGGGCGTATTTGGGACCAAGCGCGTGCGCGCGAGCTAGCGACAGCGGGGCAAAACTATATTTTTATCTGCCCGCATTACGAAGGCTACGATGAGCGCATCACTACACTAGTCGACTATCAGGTTTCAATTGGCAAATTTATTCTGACAGGTGGCGAAATCCCAACTATGGCCGTGATTGACTCGATTGTGCGCCTTATTCCTGGAGTTCTAGGTGGCGAAACGTCTGCTGAGATTGAAAGTTTCTCCGATGGCGACAATTATGAATATCCGCAATATACTCGTCCAGAGGAATTTCGCGGAATGAAAGTGCCAGAAATTTTGCTATCTGGCAATCATGGCGAGATTGCCAAATGGCGCGCCGAAAACTCTCCGACCGAACCTCACGACTAAGATATAATATAGATATGGATTTGGCGGCGCCTATTCAAGAGGTGAAGGGAATTGGTCCAAAAACGGCCGAGGTATTACATAAGGCTGGTATTTTTACGCTGCGTGATCTTGTTTATCATTTGCCACGTGACTACGAAAATTTTCAGCAAGCGCAAAACATCGCAGAATTAAAACCCGGGAAAGTGACCGTAAAAGCAAAAGTGGAGGAAACTACCGTCAGGCGCATGCGCCGTAACCTTACCATCGTTGAGGCTACTTTGCGCGATAAAACTGGCGCCATCAAAGCCGTCTGGTTCAACCAGCCCTACCGTGCAAAACAATTCGACGCAGGTAAAGATTATTATTTTTCTGGCACGATGGCGTTGTCTTACGGACGGTATCAAATTTCGAACCCTTCCGCAACGCTTGCCGACGATTATGACCTAAAGGCTAGCACGGCCAAAATTCAACCCGTATATCCAATGCGCGGCTCGGTAAAATCGCAAGACTTTAAAAAGTTCATTAAAACAATTCAGAATAATATTGCCCTAATTCCTGACATGATCCCTAATTATGCGGGCAGGGCCGATGCGCTGCTAAATGTGCATTTTCCAGAAACACTAGATGCCGCCAAGGCCGGTCGCGAGTATCTTGCTACTGAAGAATTATTTAGCTTATTGCTTGCTGCCCAGCTGAACCGTGAAGAGAACCAAAAGTTGCGCACGCAGGCCATTCGTGGCGACATGGAGCAGCTCAAAGATTTTATTGGCGGTTTGCCTTTCAAGCTCACAAATGCGCAGCGTCGTGCGACTTGGGAAATAATCCAAGATATGGAACAAGAAATTCCAATGAATCGCCTGCTGCAAGGTGATGTCGGTTCTGGCAAAACAATGGTGGCGGCACTGAGCTGCTTTGTGGCTGCTATGTCCGGATTGCAGGCGGCTATTATGGCCCCTACGGAAGTTCTCGCTACGCAGCATGCCGAATCGCTTTCGCAATTATTTAAAGACCGTTTGAGTATCGCATTATTAACCGGCTCAACCAAGCATAAACCTGAATTAAAGAAACATATAAAGAATGGGGAAGTTGACCTGGTAATAGGGACGCATGCTCTCATTACGGACGATACGGAGTTTAAAAGTCTTGGCCTAGCTATTATAGACGAGCAGCATCGTTTCGGTGTTGCTCAGCGCCAAAAGCTTCTTGCTAAAGCACATACGATGCCACACTTGCTATCAATGACCGCAACGCCGATTCCGCGTTCATTACAGCTGACGATATTTGGCGATCTCAGCGTTTCGATCTTGGATGAGCTTCCGGCTGGTCGCCAACCAATCACAACCAAAATTATCTCACCGAATTCTACGAAGCAAATGTGGCAAAGTATTGAACAGGAATTGGCGAAAAAACATCAAGTCTACTATATCTGCAAGAAAATCGACGACAAGGGCGCTAGTGAACTGTCGAACGTCAAAAAGGAAACGCAAAAAATCGCCCACCAATTCCCGAACTGCAATGTGGCATTCTTGCATGGCAGAATGAAACCTGCCGAAAAAGACGAAATTATGACTTTATTTTCCAAAGGACAAATCGACATCCTTGTTAGCACAACTGTAGTTGAGGTGGGCGTTAATGTTCCGAATGCTACAGTGATGGTAATTGCAGACGCAGACCAATACGGCTTATCTCAGCTGCATCAGCTACGTGGCCGCGTTGGTCGCGGCAGCGACGCCTCGTATTGCTACTTAATCAATTCGAATTCGGATGCACCGACGAGGCGGTTGCGAGAAATCGAACGCTCGCAAGACGGCTTTTATTTGGCTGAGGCCGATTTAAAACTGCGCGGACCGGGCGAGCTATATGGCTCGTTGCAACATGGCGCATTGGATTTGCGCATCGCGACAATTACCGACACTAAGCTTGTCCATAAGGCGGACGGCCTAGTCAAACAATTTAGACGGCAAGGATATAATATGCTAGAGTATAAGGAATTAAGTAATTCGGTTCGCAAATATCAACGATTAACGACATTGAATTAGGTAAAAAATGGCAAGAGGCAGTTCGCAAATACGTATCATTTCCGGGGAATATGGCGGTAGATTAATTGACACGCCAAAAACCAATGCTACGCACCCAATGGGCGAGCGTGAGCGTTCGGCGATTTTTAATCGTTTGCGCGACGAGGTTCCCGGAAGGCGCATATTGGATGCTTTCGCTGGCAGTGGTGCTATCGGCATCGAGGCTCTTTCGCTCGGCGCATCGCATGTGGATTTTATGGAGAAGCATCCCAAAGCAATCCGCACTATTCAGAAGAACTTGGTAAGTCTCCAGCTAGCGGACCGGTCCACGCTCGTGCGCATTCCTGACGGCGATTATGGCATTATCTTTGCCGATCCGCCATATGATAACCCGCAGTACGAGATAGTGGCCTCTTTAATTCAACACCTCGTGCCAGGCGGTTATTTAGTCTTGTCGCACCCAGAAGACCCAGCTCCACCGCGTTTTGCTTACTTAGAGCTAATTAGCGACAAGAAATACGCCGCTGCATGTATCAAAATTTATCGTAAAATATAAAAATTAGCACTCTCGGCTTGACAGTGCTAATTATATGACATATAATGGAATCATAAGCGAAAGCAGCCGACAGGATAAGATATAACGGCTAGCAACTAACTTACCTCACACTAATAAATAAAGAAAGGAAAAAGATGATTCACTCGGGATTTGAGAGCCTTTTTGACGAAATGTTTAACGATTTCGATGACGAAATCTTTGGGCGTCGTCCAATGTTGCCGGCGCTTGGTGGCGGGCGCGGACATAACCTTATGAAGACAGATGTCAGCGAAACTGAACAGGCTTATAATCTTGAAATTGATCTTCCAGGATTCACGAAGGAAGATATTAAAATTAAATTCGATGAAGGCATGCTAACAATTAGTGCCGAAAAAAGCGAGGACGTTGAGGAGCGTGAAGACAAAAACGGCAAGCCACGCAAGAATGGTAGCCGTCTAATTCGCAAGGAGCGTCATTTTGGTTCGATGAGTCGTAGCTGGTATGTTGGCGACGACATTAAAAAGGACGAGATAAAAGCCTCTTATAAGAATGGCGTCCTATCTCTTACTGTTCCAAAAGCGGAGCCAAAGAAGGATTTGCCAGAAGAACAAAAATATATTGCCATTGAAGGCTAAAACGAAAATACCCATCGTTCAAAGTAAAGCAGGGCGCTACAAAACGCTCTGCTTTTTTGTTAGAATACAAATATAGAAGGAGTCATCGATGAGTAATGGTTTTATGGCTGAACCGATTCGGCCAGGTGAAAATAATTCTGCAAATCACATGCCCAACAATAACGGCTATGCAAGTGGGCGATCTTCAAATAATTCAGCCGTCGTAATTGTAGTCGTGATAATTATCATCATGTTTGTTGCGCCTTTTGTTGGGACGCTTTTCTTTGTTAAATTCATAAAAGACGAGTTTATAGATGATTTTCCGTTTGGTTACTCGCTAGAGGTTGGTGGTGAGGGTTATAGGCTAAATCAAGACGAGCAGCGTCGAATTGCGCGAGTCTGGAGCACTGTAAATAATGACAATTCTGCCTCTACTATTGTGCAAGGCGACTGTCTAGCGCTTAAAAACGCCGTTACGGGCTATGCGAACTACAACGGGGAGCCTGCTATTTGGTATGATCCTGTTAGCTATTGCGAGGCGGGCAAAAGCATTGGCATTGAGGCCGGCTTTGCGGATGGCGCTAATGAGGATCTGAGTTCGCCATTGGTTTTACGCCTAAGCAATGTAGAAAAAGACATTGGAGGATGCGTAGAAATCACTATTAGTGGCGGATTCCAAGGTATTTCGAATGTTGAGGAGATAAAAGCTTGTGGCTCTCGCGTCTATAAAATCGACGATAATCTTGACGGCTATAATGCGCCTCAGATTACCCCGCAGTTCGACGATTCGGAATCTAACACAGAAGAAGATATATCCCCCATTCGAAAGGGATAAATGTCATACCGACGGAATTTTATTTTGCGCCTTGAAGACGTAGATGCTACATACGCGCTGACAAATAAGGCTATCCTGGAGTTGATGGAGAATACTTCCGATGAGGATTCTGCGAGAACGGGAGACGATATTCGGTCGCTTAATGCCCAGGGATTAAGTTGGGTGATAGTGGAATGGAATTTAGAAGTATACTCTCGCCCGCAATATCGCGAAGAGGTTACGGTTTGTACATGGCCTCGCGAAGTAAACTCTCGTTACGTTTGGCGTGATTTTGAGATGTTTTGCCGTGGTCAAAAAATCGCCGCCGCCAGTTCAAAATGGATGATTGTAGACCTGAAAAACAAAACAATCATCCGTCTTGGCGCGGAGCGTTTATCGAAATACACTACTAGCGCCCGTGCTGCACTATCGGACCAGTCGCGAAAACGCCTTTCCGTGCTGGAGGAGTACGACATTTCGCGCCAAGCAATCATTCGCCAAGCAGATATGGACTTAAATGGCCACATGCATAACTCGACCTATTTGGACCTAATTAAAGAGGTGAGCCAATTTGATGCTCGCGCAATTCGGATTATATTTCACCGTGAAGTAAAAATTGGTGATGAGATATTTGTCAAAATGAAGACCCAAAATAACCAGCAATCCATTGCAATCACGAATGCCAATAATGACGCTTATACGCTGGTCGAACAGAGTATTCAATAGACAATGATACAATATATAGTATATATGTATTGACAATATTAGGCATATGTGCTATAATGAACCAGTATGATTAATTAATCGTACCGCACCTTTAAACCGTTTTGCAGTAGAAAGATAGTATTTGTTTATGGATTTTTATTCCTCTTCTTGTTCATCGAATCGGTGGGCGAAAAGAGGAATAAAAACCAGCACCCATAAGGAGGGGGCTATGGAAAATAATACTACCGCTACCGTCACCATTGATGAGATTCAGAACGTAATTTACATCAACAGGTTCAGGTCTTGTCAGACGTTTGCAACACTGGTTGAAGCCTGGATTGAGGTGAAGGCCATTGTCAGCAGGCTGAGGCAGCTCAACACTTCTCTGCTCGGAAGAAAACCCAGCTGCGCTGAAAAAATTGAAAATTTCAGCCAGAAAGATCATGA
This sequence comes from uncultured Candidatus Saccharibacteria bacterium, assembly GCA_947304395.1. Classification (GTDB taxonomy): domain Bacteria; phylum Patescibacteriota; class Saccharimonadia; order Saccharimonadales; family Saccharimonadaceae; genus UBA2834. The sequence goes on along the minus strand of CAMZBA010000006.1, from coordinate 43,768 downwards.
GGCACTTCGTAAGCCGAAGGATGACCGCGAGTTCTACAGACTTGTCGATTATCTCTGCGACACGGTCAGGAGGATGTCTGACGGGCCCCGCCCGATGGTGAAATCCGGATACAGTGTCCCGTTATACTATCAGCTGGCAAGCGACACGGCCAGAATCGCCATTGTGCGCGACGGCGAACGCTTTGCTATCGTTATGACGTCACGTTTCCTCAACGGAGACGCGGGCGCCAGAATCTCGGAATGGCTGAGTGATCACTACGGAAACGAAGCGGTCGTCGAAGCGCCCGAAGAAGGATACGAAGCGGACGACATGGATCTGGCCACCGAAATGGACCTGACGGATCTGTACTGATTTCTACTGATTTTCTACTGCAACCGGTTAACCAACCCTCTAGGGTTTCCTAGAGGGTTTTTCATGCTCTTAATTAAAAACTATGTAATCTTTTAGCCAGCCCTGTAGCGTTTCTGCGTTATTAAATTTCGACGTATCTTCATCCGAATTCGCATCCAAAAAGTCCACTACGGTGCCATTTTTTATTATTGCGACTGACGGTACGTATTTTACTTTTTCGTGCAAGCTAGACTCTCTGGCCTGCGACCACATAATCCGGTAATATTTAAACTGCATATCTTCTGGAAAACTTGCCATATACTCGCGCATATTGGCCGTCGTGTAGCAATCAGGCTTATCAACCATCACCACGAATGATTTTTTATCTTCTAGCAATTTTTCATAGTCATTTTTGTCAATATCTATTACTTCGCTTGCCCCATATAGCTCTTCTGTGAGTCTAAACTTTTTTGGAGTCATGGCTCGAAGGATAAGATATCCAACAAAAAACATTGCAAGGCAAAGCGCCGTGATTAAAATCAGGGCAACTCTGTTTGGCTTTGGGTTAATTGGCTTTTTTTGCTTGGTCATTTTTTGTTTTCTGTCAATTTTGAGAAATCAATATTGTGATAGGGGACTTTCCAGAAGGCATATGTGGCATCTTTGCCGTCGCCGTCCTTAATTTTGAAGTCATTTTGCCCCTCGTAGAACCAATAACCGCCCACGACGTATATTTTGTTGGTGTCCCAGCCTAATTTGACGAGCATGCTTTTAGTCATACCGGAGTAGCCGCCGCCGCCACACATCAGAAAAATATTTTTATCCTTCGGAAAAAGGTCTTCAAGAATTGTTATCGACTCTTTGTAATTAGCGGAATATTCACCTTTGTCATTTTGCGTAAAGAGAGTCTTACCAGTATATGTTTCGCCGACTTCTTTCGGTAGCCCAACGACGTTGGCTAGATAAGGGTACGGCACTACTTCAAAACCTTTCACAAGCCCAGAAAGCTTGCTATCTCCATCGATCGCTTCATAGTTAGCGGGATCGTCGAGCATGCGCACGTCTATATAAACGCTGTCTGTGCGACCGAGATATTTATCTATCGTGGACTCGTTAATGTTCTTGTCGATGCCGAGCTCGCCACGTTGGCCATCGGTTACTTCTGGCAACGGCAAGGCGGGGAGCTTTTCGCTAAAATGAGTAATGTTTAAATTTCCAATTACGATACCAACGAACAACGCAACTACGATTGCGATAGCTACATGATATCTTCGTATAACAGCTTTCTTCATACAATTATTTTATAACAAAAAATAAATAAATGCGTTCGGGTGCTCCTTTATAGAGGCGCGATATTGTGCTGAATGTTATAATATAAGCGTAAAAATAGGAGACTCTTAAATGAAGAAAAAAGGTATTGCTGCAATCGGCATCATTGGAATCATTGCTGCTATAGCAATTGTAATATTTGGTTTTTACTTTAGCGCACACAACTCTATTGTTGCATTGGAGAATGAGGTGGACCAAAAAGCTTCAGACATTAAAACTCAGCTTCAACGTCGCGCTGATTTGATCCCCAACCTCGTAGATACCGTTAAGGGGTATATGAGTCATGAAGAAAAGATTATCAATGAAATTACCGAGGCGCGTAAGGATATTTCTGGCGCCAGCACCATTAAGGAGCTTAGCGCTGCTAATGATAAGTTAAATGCCGCTCTAAATAATTTAAATGTCATTGTTGAAAATTATCCAGACCTGAAGAGTAGTGAGAATTTTATCAATCTTCAAGATGAACTTGCCGGAACTGAAAACCGTATCGCTACGTCGCGTAAAGATTACAACGAGGCAGTAAAGGACTACAATACAAAAATCGAATCAATTCCAACCTCAATCGTTGCGGGAATGATGGGGAAACAAAAGAAAGAATTCTTTGAAGTTACCGACAAGTCGAAGGAAGAAGTTCCGAGTGTTAATTTTGATAACGCCGACTCCAAGTAATGAAAAGTCTTTGTCGTATTTTGCTAATTGCGTTTGCGTCAGTATGTGTCCTTGCGTCAAATGTCTTGGCTATTGTGCCACAATCGGAGCGATTCTATGTTAATGACGTTGCAGATGTTCTTAGTAGTGAGACTGAGGACTATATCTATGAGAATAGTCTCAAGTTAGATGAGGCTACGGGGGCGCAAATCGTAGTTGTGGCGATAAAGAGTCTCGAGGGGAGGAGCATTGAGGAATATTCCACGGAGCTGTTTCGCAGCTATGGCATCGGCGACAAAGAGAAAAATAACGGTCTCCTATTTCTCTTTTCGCTCGAAGATAGACAATCGCGCATCGAGGTTGGATATGGGCTTGAAGGCGCTTTACCAGACGGCAAAACCGGACGGATTCAGGACGAATATATAATTCCATACTTCCGCAATAACAATTTTAACGAAGGCGTTCGAAATGGCTATCAAGCCCTCTTTCGGGTGGTTGCCGAGGAATACGATTACGATAGCGACGTTGCGCCAACACGCGTAGCTAAAAAGGACAACAGCGTCAGTCTTTGTCTAATTGGTGTAATATTGTGCGCGATCACCAGCTCGATTGGTTCATTATTTAGTAATGGCAGTCTTAAGCATAAAACAACTTTGTTTATTGTCCTTGAACTGTTTACTATTCCTTTAATTATTGACGGGTTAACGAACTATGCGCAAGGATGGTATGAGCTCCCACTGATGTTTTCTTTCATCAATTTTGTTGCGGCGTTTTTCGGATTTAGCTTAATTACAGGTGGCGGCTCTGGCGGTGGGCATTCTCATTCTGGCCACTCGGGTGGCGGCGGACACTCGGGTGGCGGCGGTCGCTCAGGCGGCGGTGGCTCTTCGCGAAGTTTTTAAAATGCTTGTGTTAAAATATTGTTAATAAAGGAATATTATGGAGCAGGATGGATACCAAATCGTAACCGATATAGAAGAAATCAGGCAGTACGTGGAGACAGTGGGGGGATTTAGTGGCTTCGCATTGGGGAATTTGCAATTCGATAGCTCTGGTTTGGCATTTTCGATTGAGGAGGTAGTTGAAGGCGAAGATTGGCCGCACGAAAATAGCGGTAGAATTTGGTACTTAGCCTTCTCGCGCATTTCCAATGTTAGTATGACTATTGATATGCCGCTGGGCTTTTGGATTAAGAACGTCCAGATTGATGATGGCGGTAGCGTTAATATAGAAAGTGACCAAGGCGCAATTACTTTGATCGCTGATGCGATTGAGTTGTCTATTCCTGCCGATGCGGTTATCGAGCAGCCTTCGGAGGACGCTCTTCCGCCACTCATGTATTCGCCCGATGGGGGTGGCATAGCGGCAGAGGATGAGTCCATCGAGTCTGCCGCACCTCCAGAACCAATCGCTCCGACAGGACCGATAGATAACCCTACACCTCAGGCTGCGCCTGTATCTCAACCATTAGTAACCAATCAAGAAGCGAGCGGCGAGGTTGACGACCATACAGAAACAATTCAGATGACTCCGTCGACGACAAGTCCCGCGGAGAACCCTTTCTTAAATGATCCTAATTTTATCCCACTAACGCCAGTTACACCTACTGCGCCGCCAAAAGCGCCCGAGCCGCCAGTAGCTAATGCTATTTTTAGCAATTAATTTTGCATGAAAAAGCCCCGGAAGGGGCGGGACATTGCTAGTTGGCAATGCCCTTCTTCCGGGGGGATGATTGAATCATGTTTTTGAAGGCTCCGTCGGGGGCAAGCGTTTATGCCTTGTATTTAGCCTCGTAGGCTTTCCGCTGCGCCCACGGGGCGATCGACTCGCTGATCCACCAGTATGCAAACAGAGCGGCCAGGGCTACGAACACCACGGTGACTGTGGCGACGAAGATAACATCGCCACTGATGCCCCATTCCCAGGGATTCAGCTCGCAAAGCAGTTTTCCGAACACGATCACGCCGATCAGGCAGATTGCCGTAATCGCTCCGCAGAAAACCCCGTTGTGGGTCACGGCCATGTCTTCGATCCAGTCGATGACCAGAGCGAACATGTTCTTCGGCAGCATGACGAGGTCGCCGGCTTTGTGGTCGGCGCCACCGGACTTGTAACGCCCGTAGACGTGCATCCAATCTTCGTGAATAATATTAATGTCTTCGAATTTTCTTCTTTTCATAGGTACCTCCTTGTTTTAGAACAGTTTCCTGCGACCCTTCAGATATTCGGGCCAGCGTTTGGCTACTATGCGAAATTTATAGAAGTCAGACGCTAGCTCGAATAGTAGAGGTAGGAGAAAGAAAATATAAAACATGATTCTAGAAATGTTCCTAACTACCAATTTGGTAACTACATCTAGATTATAGCATAAACACGTTAAAAAGTCAATACGTACGCATTGCAGAGGTTAATTATGCTTTTAGTCTTCGTACGCTCCAGCGTAACGGATGTATGAGAACACACTTATAGTAAAAGCATGAAAATAGGGGCGTCCCGTTGGTGGGGCGCCCCATTTGAGAGTGGGAGACTACGAAAATCTCAGGCGTAAGCCAGAGATCAGGCGTAAGCCAGAGAGATAATCAAGGGGTTTGTAAGGAGCTCAACCCAATCCTGATTATTCTCGAACAGCTTCATGTCGGATTCGTATGCGGGAGCCATGGATATTCTCGAGCTATCTTCGGCCCTGATTGCATCGGCTGCCGCATCCAACCAAATCCGACTTCTTGCCATTTCTCGCCAGTCCGGATTTTTGAGCATGAGATCTCTCTCATGTTCGCCGGCCTCTCCAGTAATGAAATCGGTTCTGTAAAAACCGATATCCCAGAGAAGCTCGATGGCCTGACGTTTATCGTCTTCGTCGGAAGGCGAAATGTAGCTGCTGAAGACGGACTCGTCGCGAAGCATCAGCGCCTGCTGCACCGTACTTCCGAAGTGTGGCATGATATCGTGCTCCAAGAGTATGCGGTAAAGATTATCTATCTCGTCATACTCTCCTTTCGTAATACCGTGGTAGGCGTCTTTGCCCTTCAGGTATTCGAACCTGGCCGCGGCTACGACGAGATCGGACTCCGCATGGATCAGTGCTTCGGAGCAACTTTCGCTACTCACATCGCACGCAATTCCATAGGAGTTCTTTAATTCAGCGAAAGTTCCGTCATTCGCTGCCGCAAGGCGTTCCACAACGGCAGGGCCATAGATAATCATTAAGGCCCTTTCTGTAGCGAACAGGTTCAAGACGCTCACGCCAGACCGTGCGAGCTTATGGCGAAGCCTTCTTTCTTCCAGCAGCAGCAGCAGACCAACGAACTCTCTTCCGTTGACAGTCTTTAATGATTCGCAGATTTCCGAATATCTCTCTAATTCACGGAGAATCATCTGTTCTCCTCCTTTCTAAAGGTTCTACCCGCTACTTATAGTAAACGAGCAATCCAATTATACCAAAAAATATACTATTTGTCAAGAGGGCACATAGCGTCGCATGCGTATATTATGCCTTATGTTAATTAGAGGCGAGTCATCTTACATTAGTATCAAAGAAAGCCCCCGAACAATCGGAGGCTTTCTTTGGTGCGCGAGACTGGACTTGAACCAGCACGCCCGAAGGCATATGCTCCTAAGGCATACGTGTATACCAATTTCACCACTCGCGCATGGGTAACGAAACATAGCGGTTTACAAGAATTATTTTAACAGAAGAGAACAAAAACATCAATGGCACTTGCAAAGACACGGCTAGTATTGTATAATATCAAAGTTGTATGCTATCCAATGAAAGGGGGACTAAAGTATGGCATCCGACGAACTTTTTGTGCGACTCTGGACTATTTGTCCCGCAAGCAAGAACCAGCCTAGCAAGCTGGACAATGAGGCTTTTGCGAGGCGTATGTGGAATTTCGTCCATTACGCGGGGATCGGCGACGAACTGGTCTTCTTTGCTGACAGCGAAACTGCGCTTGGGTGCGGTTTCCGTATCAACGGAACCAACCTTAAAGACGCTGTCAAGCTTAAGGACGGAATCGAGTACTTATCCCCGCCCGTAATGAGCGTCAAGTACATCGAAGACGACGACCAGCAGAGGGCCATCCTCGAGGTGCGCCCCGCAGATGTAGATACGACTTTTTATGTTTACGGATGTGAAGGTTGGGATCTGCTCAAAAAAGGCGCTTTTCGCCGCCGGCCCGCCAGCGTTTAACGTTTGACGCTACGATAGTCCATAGGTTGGCTCCCCATACATATTTTGGGGAGCTTTTTCATTCTTTAAAAACATTAAGCTCGTGCTTTTATGTGATAAAATAAAATGTGATGATTAAGGGTGGATTATGAACCGTATTGCGATTTATTTAAATCAGCATATCGATGGTGTTGTTTATAGTGCACCTAATGTTTTGGAGCGGTACTCTACTGACCGTTCGCTTTTGAAGTTTCACCCACGCATAGTAGCGGTTCCAGCTAATACACGTGATGTTCGCCGTCTTGTTAGATTTTCTAACCAGCTGGCTGCGAAAAAAATCTCTCTGCCAATTACGGTGCGCGGTGCCGGCTACAGCAAGACTGGTTCTAGTATTGGCAACGGTCTTATTATTTCTACGGAGAGGCTCAATCATATTCAGGAAATTGATGTGCGCCAACGGCTAATTCGCGTTCAGGCGGGCGTAACTCTGGGCGAACTTAAAAAGTCACTCGGTGTACACGGTCTCGACCTGCCGGTTAGCGGCGACCCGCACGAAACTATTGGTGGTCTGATTGCGAAAAATGCTTCCGCAAGCGTGAATACCGAACCGAAGACAATTACGGACTTTATTGAAGAGGCGGAAATTGTTCTAAGTGATGGCAGCCTAATTCAAACGGGCAACTACGGCCGCTGGGGTCTAAAGAAAAAGTTAGAACAAAAGGATCTAGAAGGCGAAATCTATCGTCAAATAAAAGAGATTCTCGATAAAAAATCCGAGACTGTGGCAAAAATCGCGCTTACGACTCAAAATCGCTCAGGTTACGCTGGCATCAAGTCTGTACGAGAAAGACATAACTTTAATATATTGCCATTAATCTGTGGTTCAGAGGGGACTCTCGGTATCATCACGGAGGTGATTTTGCGTGTCGAGCCGGTATTTGAGAGCCCAGACTGGTTTGCAATCCCGTGTAGCGATGGTAAAGATTTTATGCGTGTTTGCAAAATCTTGAAGAAAATCAAATTTACCGATATAGAAGTATATGATGCGTCTATTTTTAATCAAGCAAGCAGCACCGGGAAAGCTTGTGGTCTTTACCGAAAAGTCCCAGACGATGGTCTTTTGATTGTTGCAAATGCGAAAGACGATGCGCGCCGTGATCGCCGCCGTAAATTCCGCAAACTTCGCAAAGCTTTATCTGGCAAAGACAGATTAGTGATAGAGGATATTAAAAATACACGCGATTTTATAGCCGTAAATGAGAATCTTTTGGCGTTCTTGAACGATGCTAATCCAAACTATTTCTTGCCACTCGTAGACGGAGCATATATTCCGGAGGAGCGCCAAGCGGAGTTCTTCCAAGGCTTGCGCCTAATGACGGAGAAACTAAAACTAAAGCTGGCCATATATGGCTCAGTCGATTTTAATACTTTTACGGTTCGCCCGAGTTTCTCGCCTGCGACTTCTGAGGGGCGTAAGGCCTTAATCGACTTCTTGCGCAAATATCTGAAGCTCGTTCAGCATTGTGACGGTTATCCTTGTGGCGATGCTCCAGAGGGGCGTTTTCTGGCTATGTTTACTCGACCAAGCGAAGATACGGATACTCTAGCAATTTATGGCAAGATTAAAGGAGTCTTTGATCCGTATGATATTTTGAATCCGGGCTTAAAGCAAGAAGTTGAGCCGCGCAATGTTTTGCGGCATTTCCGTACGGATTACAATAACGGCATTAGTGTTATAAAATAGTTACGCTTTATAATCTCTATCTGTTCATGTTATAATTTCTCCTATGAAATCTACCAGCAAAAAACTCAGCACATCGGTAGAATTTACCGTTGAGTTCGATCAAAAAGACTTTGAGCCTGCACGCTTGAAGGCTCTCGAGCGCCTCGCTCGAAATATTAAAGTGCCAGGCTTTCGCAACGGCAAAGCTCCGGCAAACATTGTTGAACAGCACGTCGATCCAAACGATCTTGCTTCGCAAACCCTTGATATTGTTGTTCGCCAAGCCATCCCGAAGCTTTATACCGAGGCTGGCTTAACCCCAATCTCTATCCCTCACGTAGACGTTAAGAAGTATGTTCCTGGTGAAATGGCGGAGCTAACGATTACTTCCGACATTATGCCAGACGTCAAACTTGGCGACTATGAGAACATTAAGGTCGTTTATGATGAGCCGGAGGTTACCGACGATGATGTCGAGGACGTCCTTCGCCGTATCGCTGAAAGTTATGCTGAGCCAAAAGTTGTAAAGCGCGCAGCTAAGAATGGCGACGAAGTCATTATTGATTTCAAGGGTAAAAAAGATGGCAAAGCTTTCGACGGTGGATCTGCAAAGGATTATCATCTTCGCCTCGGGTCTGGACAATTTATTCCTGGCTTTGAAGACGGCATTGTTGGCCATGAAGTTGGCGACAAATTCGATCTCGACATTACTTTTCCTAAAGATTACGCTAGCGCAGAACTTGCTGGTGCAAAGACCGTGTTTGAGATTCTCTTAAAGCAAGTTTCCGAGATTAACGTTCCAGCAATTGACGATGATCTCGCAAAGAAATCTGGCGCTTTTGAGACTCTCAAAGAGCTTCGCGAAGATATCATGAAGAATCTTAAATCTCGCGCCACCTATGAGGCTGATGAAAAATACAAAGACAGCCTTTTGAACGAAATCGTCTCTCATTCAAAGACCGAGGCACCAGCTTCGCTCGTTCAAGAGCAGTTTGAAAGTATGAAAGAGGATATGTTCCGCAATCTTCGCTCCCGCGGCATGGAATTCGAGCAATACCTCGAGCAAACCAAGCAAAAGCTCGAGGAGTGGGAAGAAGGGCTTCGCGAAACGGCCCGTAAGCGCGTTATTGGTAGTATCGTAGTACAAAAGCTCGCCGATGCGCTCGGCATCGAGGTTTCCGAAGAAGAAGCCGCACAGCAGGTTGTCGAAATGCGCGCCGTCTACAAGAACGACCCGAAGGTGCTCGAGCAACTCAAGAATCCTGACGTTGCCGTCAGCATTCGCAATCGCATGCGTGTTGATCGAACTATGAACAAGCTTGTTGAAATTAATAAGCCACACGCCAAGAAGCCAGCTAAAAAAGCTGCCGCCAAAAAGGCTAAAAAATAGTTCGCTAATCGCCGGTTTTGCTATTCGGTAGGCCGGCGATTTTTTGATGTCTTATTATAGGCGCGCGTCTTGTGTTCTTGCACATATGCGAAGTTGTCCAAGATTTTTGTACAATATCGCCAGATGGGCGCTTCTGATGACCCCTAGAAGGACGGCGCAAATTTGTGCTCTAACCGTCCGTCGCGAATTATCTGTGAAGAAGAGGCGTAAAAAGGTGCATTTTGTATAAGAATATTTGACATCTTCGGATAGTTAAAAGCAAACATGCAAGAAACAAGGCTACGCGGAAGTCTAACGCTGGCGGCGATTTTTAGTGTTATTATTTGCCAAGTGCCAGTGGTTGCCATACTCGCAACGATAACAGGTCAAAGAGTTAGCCGCTAGGCCATGCTCGGCCTCTACTAAACGCGCGCTCATCTCTGCCGTTATTTCGTCGGGATAACATACTTTATTTTTATCCCCGACCCAACAACGCGGCGGATCGTATGGAGCGGGGCGGTTATTTTGGGCGCGCGACATTAAAAATCTCCGTGTAGATATTGGAGGCGCTGCTCCTCTGGCATATGTTCGATCGCGTAGCGCAGAGTTGTGCGTGAAAGCCGTGAGTAATTGTCAATTAAATACGACTCCACTAGGTGTTTATCGACTTTGCTATAAATCTCTCGTAACATCCAACCGCAGGCTTTGTGCATCAAATCTTCGGGATCGTCAATGCGTCGATCTATCATTTCGAGCCCATCGCCGAGGAGATTCTTGCGGTAGAAAGCCATATAAGCAACCAACGAGATGCGTCGTCGCCACAAATCAGTTGACTGGTTAAGAGTATCAAGCACGCTTTCGTCGCGGTTCTCAAGGCACCATCGCCCAATTAAATGTGACGCAAAACAGTCGACTAAATCCCAGTTATTTATATAATCCAGGTTATCGAGATAGAGTTTTATAATAGTCTCGCTATTCTTGCGGTATTGGTCTTTCATAATAGCAAGAGCCGCAAAGCGAAATTCGTGTACGGGGGATTGGAGTAGTTCGCGAAGTTCTGGAAGTGGCATCTTATTATAATCTTTGGCGCGCTTACGGATATATGGCGTCGGAATGCCAAGCAAAATATCACCCTCGCCATAGCCGCCAGGGAATATGCCAAAATAATGCTGCGTACGTTCGGAGCGTTCGGCGTCGATGCCTTTCTCTAATTCTTTGATTAATGCGTCTTTCACTTTAAGTATTCTATCACATTGCCATAGATTGACAAAAATAGGAATTTGTGCTATAATGATGACATGGAAAGTTTATTTGAAAAATTATCTAGAATGTATCGTGAAAAAAGGCAAATTAGCCTTTTGACTTGGACTTATGCATCGGTTGCAGTAATAGTATTTGTTATAGCTGGTGTTGTTGCATTGATTAATCAATCCGCTGGCGTGGCGCTACTTATTGTGCCGCTAATTGCTATTGCGGCGATGTTGGCGAATGTTATTGTTTGGGCGTTGATTCGTTTTATAATTGAATCGCACGAGCAGAACGAAAAATCTAAAGCTCGCATCGAAAAACAAAGCAGTAAAAATACCAAGAAATAATGAATCCGAGCGACGATACGCGCAATCTCATAGATAAATACAAAGGCCTTAGCAATGAGGAGATTGTTGCCGACCTCGATAAATCTCGGATTCCTCTGGAAATCGCAATAGAGAACTTGGCGCACGATTTTAACATCGGCACCATTGTGCGCAATGCGAACGCTTTTAATGTGGCGCGCGTGCATATCATTGGCAAGCGCAAATATAACCGCCGCGGTGCAATGGTGACGGATAAATACTTACATATCGATCACTTTTCGACAGTTGATGAATTCATAAAGGACGCGCGCGCCCGTAATATGTCTATTATTGCCGTCGACAACAATCGTCCAGAAGCGAAGGCGCTTGCAAAAACAGAAATCAAACCAAACTCGATTTTAATATTTGGTTCAGAATCTGACGGCATTTCTCAAGAGTTATTAGATAAATCCGACGGCGCATTCTATATCGAGCAACTCGGCTCCACTCGCTCTATCAACGTTGGTTGCGCAAGTGCAGTTGCGATGTATGAAGCTGTGCGACAGTTAGGATTATTGCCGAAAGATGCGTAAATATCAATTATCGCAACATTTTCTACGCAGCCCCAAGTTGGCTGGTTTTTTGATTGGTCATAGCAATATAAAGAAGCGTGATGTCGTTATAGATATTGGCGCCGGATCTGGCGTAATCACTTCGGCTCTTGCGCGTAGATGCAAACGGGTGATAGCCGTTGAGCCGGATGCTGAGACGGCTGCTCTTCTGCGTAAAAATACGAAGCGATACGACAATGTTGTGATAGTGGAAAAGGATTTTCTTGAAATGGAATTGCCGGACGGCCCATATAAGATTTTTGCTAACCCTCCGTTTCATCTGAGCTCGGCGATTCTACATAAGCTTGACGAAGCAAAGAATCCGCCAGATGCCATATACTTGATTTTGCAGAAGCAATTTGCGCTAAAACTTCTCAATAATGACCGACATTACACCTCACAGTTGGGCAAACAGCTCTATATTCAATACGCCCCGCGTATCCGTCTTCCACTGAGGCCAAATTACTTTACGCCGCCTCCAGCGGTGCCAACGGTGCTTTTAGAATTAAAGAAACGTGGACAATAGACCACACAAATGTGGTATAGTATAGTTACCGCCCCGTAGTCCTCATGGGGCGGTTTTTGATGGTATAATTAATCCATGGATTTAAAATCGAGAATTAGTGATAAATTGTATTTTATAGTTGCGGGCTACTTTAAGTTCTGGGCGAATATCTCGCTAAAGCGCTGGCGACCGCGCATAATTATGATTACCGGATCCGCTGGCAAGACGACGATGCTTAACTTAATCGAGACTCAGCTTGGTCGCAAAGCGCACTACTCGCATAATGCTAATTCCGCTTTCGGAATCGCTTTTGACATTTTGGGCGAACATGGCGTAACTGGCTCGAAGATGCAGTGGGTAAAGCTAATTCTAAAGTCGCCAATTCGTGCATTCACTTTTCGTCATAAAGAAAAATATTACATTGTAGAAACTGATGGTGATTTTCCGGGACGGGCAGAATATATCTCTAGGTGGCTAAAGCCAGAAGTGTCACTTTGGGTTAGTCTTGGGCGTTCGCATGCAATGTGTTTCGACGAGGTAGTCAAGAAGGGGAAATTTAAATCTCTCGATGAGGCGATTGCACATGAATTTGCTACCATTCCGCATAATACTAAAAAACTCGTACTAATTGATGGCGACAATAAAACTATGGTCGAAAAGACCAACGATATTAATGCGGAGGTTGTAAAGGTTAGTAAAAATGAGCTTAAAAGCTATAAAGTTCAGCCAGACCGTGCAGTATTTACCTTTACGAAGCGTAAGTTTACATTTCATGACCCAATTCCGCGCGACGCAACGATTCAGTTGCTAATGCTCGAGAAGCTGATGGATTATCTTGACGTCAAGGTTAACTACAATCTAAGCAATTATATTACGCCACCCGGTCGCAACAATTTCTTCAAAGGCAAGAATGATATTAAGATTATCGATAGCAGCTATAATGCCCACATTATTAGTATGCAAACTATGCTCGAGACGTTCGAGGAAATGGAGGCCGAACATAAGTGGCTCGTAATTGGTGACATTATCGACCAGGGTAGTGTTGAAAAAGAAGAACACGAGCGTCTGGCAGAGTTATTAGCTAGTATGGATGTTGAGCAGATATTGATGGTAGGCCGACGCACGACAAAATATACCTATCCAGTTCTTCAAAAAAAGAAGGGCGTACGCGCGATGGCGTTCCGCAAACCAGATGCTGCTTTAAAATATCTCGAAAATAACCTCAAGGGGGGTGAAACAATCATGTTTAAGGGTAGCCAATATCTCGAATGGATTATTGAAAAATTACTCGAAAACCCAGACGACGCCGCGAAGCTTCCTCGCCAAACCGCACTCTACAAGAAGCGCCGAGCGCAATGGGGGCTAAATTGATGAAGAAATTGTATATTATTCACGGTTGGACCTATATGCCAGAACCGTGGGAAGAAGTTATCAAAGAACTTAAGAGCTATAAGATAAATGCAGTACTATTGCGCGTTCCTGGTCTTGGTACGCAATCGGACGAAGTTTATACTATCGACGATTATGCGGAATGGGCGGCAAAAGAGATTCCAAAAGGCTCAATTGCGCTTGGCCATAGTAACGGTGGGCGCATCCTGTTGAATATGCTCGAGCAAAAGGGCTCAAATTATTTGAGTGGCTTAATTTTGCTCGACTCAGCTGGAATTTATGAGCCATCGCTAAAAAACAGCCTAATGCGCAGGATGTCTAAAGTATTTGCGCCACTTAGAAAGAGTAAGCTTGCGCGCAAGGTCGTCTACAAGGTACTAGGCGTACATGACTATAACGACGCTCCTGACAATATGAAGAAAACAATGACGAATATGCTTGACTCTGATAAGAAACTGGATTTGAGCAAAATCACGACTAAGACCAGAATAGTATGGGGCGCCGATGATCGGATGACGCCTCTTCGCCAAGGCAAAAAGATGCACGAGTTGCTCAGTAATTCCTCGTTAACCATAAAAGAAGGTTGGCGCCATTCGCATTATCTCAAAGACATTAAAGAGACGGCGGCGGAAATCGCGGCGCAATATAAGGAGCTGGAAAAATAATGTTGAAATTCGTAGAGCTAAAGCCGGAAGAGCTAGACAAGTATGTTTTTAAGGCTCACCCAGAGGCTAATTTCTTGCAGACCTCGGCCTGGGGTAAAGTATACGAGATTGACAAAGAGCAGGTATTTTATCGCGGCGTTGAAAAGGACAGCAAGATGGTGGCTTCGGCTGTCATTGTTCTAAAGCCGGCAAAGCGCGGGAGATATCTAGAAATACCTGGCGGGCCATTACTAGATTGGAATAAAGGCAAGAAAGTACTAAAATTCTTCCTCGACAAGGTTCGTGAGCTAGCGATAGAAAATAGATGCGTCTTCGTGCGTATGCGCCCAAATGTCTACGATTCGCCCGAAATGGAGAAGCTTTTAGCGGAAATGGGGCTCGTAAAGTCACCGATGCATCTGCATGCCGAGCATACTGTCATGCTCGATTTAACGAAGAGCGAAGACGAGCTATTGGCCGACATGCGCCGCCAGACTCGTTACGATGTGCGCCGCAGCGCTAAGCTTGGCATCAAGGTCGACTCCGATAACTCCAAAGAAGCATTCGATAATTTTTACGACATCCAACTAAAAACCGCCGAACGGCAGGGCTTCATTCCGTCTTCGCGCAAGTTTATACAAGCGCAGCGCGAGGCCTTTGGCGATAATGCGCGCATATATACAGCTACGCTCGATGGCGTAGAGTTAGCTAAAGGGTTAATCCTATTACAAAAGCCAGAGGCGATTTATCATGAAGCCGCATCGACTGATGAGGGGCGAAAGCTACCAGGCGCACACGCTTTGCAATGGCAAATCATAAAAGATGCCAAGGCGATGGGCATTAAGCGCTACAACCTCTTCGGCATTGCGCCACCTAATTCGCCACATCATCGTTATGCCGGAGTGACGACTTTTAAGTGCGGTTTCGGTGGCGAGCAGGTCACTTTCGTGCCAGCGCACGACTTGCCAGTCAAAAAGATACATTATAAAGCCGTTCATTTCCTGGAAGAAGTACGCAAAAAACGCCGTCATTTATAACTGTGCTAAAATAAGTAGCATGAAGATTATTGACGCTACTGATCAGAAAAAATGGGACAAGTTTGTGACGAGCCATGATGAGGCTAACTTTTTGCAAAGCTGGGCATGGGGCGAGTTTCACGAATCGCGCGGCAAAACGGTCGTTCGCCGCATAGCCGTTGACGATAAAAACAAAATCCAGGCCGCCTATGTCGGACAAGTAGAAACCGCTAAGCGTGGCACCTATATGGCAATTGCTGGTGGCCCGATTCTCGATTGGAGCAATAAAAAGCTAGTCAAAGAGATATTTAAAGATATTAGGGAGCAGGGCGAGGCTAACAACTGCGTATTCGTACGCGTGCGTCCGCAGATTACTGAAGGTGAAGATAACCGCAAGTTATTCGAAAAGCTCGGCCTAAAACCAGCTCCGATGTATCTATCCGTGGAATATGCTGGCGTTGTGGATATTAGCAAATCGGAAGACGAAGTATTTGCGGGCTTCTCGCAGAGTCTGCGCCGCAACTTCCGCAAGGCGCACAAAGACGAGGGTATTACGACCGAGGTCAGCACGGATCCTTCCTGTATTCCTGAATTTTATAAAACTCAGATGGAGACGGCAGACCGCCATAAATTCGTGGCTTTCTCTGAAGACTTCTTGCAAAAACAATTCGAAGCTTTTGCTAAGTATGACGAGGTAAAATTATACACCGCACGTTACGAAGGCGAGATTCTTGCGCAAATTTATATTATTTTCTACGGCAATGAGGCTTCGTATCATTATGCGGCATCTACGTCGTTGGGACTCAAGCACAAAGGCGTGCTACTGCTTCACGAAATGGCGATGAAAGATGCGCGCGAGCGCGGTATTGAGCGCTATAATCTTTGGGGGATTACCGGCTTGAACGATACAAAACATCGTTTCTATGGTGTCAGCCAGTTCAAGCGAAGCTTTGGCGTATATGAGCTTCAATACTTACATGCACACGATCTTATTATTCAATCTGGTAAATATCGCATTAATTATTTAATCGAAAAAATACGCGCCAAAGTTCGTCACGTCTAAATTGTTCCAACTTGCAAAACGCTCTTGTTTTAAATATACTTAAATTAAAGAAATAGGAGCTTTTTGAAGTGAATACAAAACGAAAATATATTGAAAGCCATTGGGGTGTTTTTGTCCTAAAAGGCATTGTTTCGCTATTTGCGGGGTTTTACATGATGTTTACGCATCGTCAAGACGTCAACTTCTTAATTCAAGTTGTCGGCTGGACAATGCTTGCATTAGCGATTATTGAAGTTATCAATGTCGCACATCGCTCTAGCCGTCAGCGCAACTGGGGCTTTCCGCTTGGTTTGGGTATCGTCGAGATGGCCATCTCTGTTGCACTTCTTTATACCGTGAACCCTAACGCTACGCTCGCAGAACTTCTGCCGCTTCGTCTGTCAATGCTTGCTGCATATGTGCTAGCCGCGTCAATTATTACGGTGGTGATGGGCTTTCAGAGCTTTGACAATCTTACCGATCGCTTCATGTGGGTAGTAAACGGCATGCTTGGCTGTGTTTTAGGTTTTGTTATCTTTAATGCGGGGAACATCAGTGACGTGGCTCATATTATGCTATTTGGAACTTATCTTTTAATTAATGGTCTTACCGACTTGTTCTTTGGCATTCATTCAAAGGATGAAATGAAAGAGCTACACGCTGAGCGCTCGGCTAAGCGCAAGAAGGCACTTAGCGCTTCCGGTAAGGAGGCAAAGAAATAGCCATGTTTGGACCGAAAGCTCGTATTGAAAGATATCTAAAGAAAAATCCACAAATCAAAACTATTGTAGTAGCGGGGTCATATGGTCGCAAGTCTGCAATTCGTGCCCTCGGTATGATACTTGGCCAGCAATTCGTCGTAACTATGGGTGTAAACAAAAGTGTCGATGCCGATATCGTTATCCTTGACTACAAATCGTCAGCAGATTTCCCAGAAATAGAGCCAGACATCGTTGTAGTTACTAGTTGTCGGACAGACGAAGAGGCGCAACGCTTCTTCTCGATTGCGAATATCGCCAGGCGCGTGTTTGTGAACTTTAATGACGTTCCGCAAGAATTCGCAAAATACCTAAAGAACCCCAACATATACACTTACGGCGATGAGCTCCCGGCCGACTTTTACTTTGAAAACAGTAGCTTCTCGCTAGAAGGTTATGAAGGCGATTTCATCGACGAAGAGCGCGATCGGCTTCACGTTAAAATCAAAATACTTGGCGAGCATAATATCCGTCCAATCATTATGGCTTGCGCAGTTGGCAAGCAATTCCAGATACCGAAAGAAAAATTAATCGCTGGCACCGACTCTATTGTGCCGCTACATGGTCGCATGTCGCCAGCAAAGGGTATCGGCGGAACTATCGTAATTGACGATTCGGCCTACGTAGCTGCGGACGACGTGAAGCTTGGCTGTGCGACGATGTTTGCATTAGAGTCTCCGGCAAAAACCGTCATCATTGATGATGTGGATAAGATTAAAACTATAAATACGGAACTTTTAACAGATATTTGCGTCTTAGGGGACACTACGGGCACCGATCCTGAAAACCCAAAAGTTCATTATTTTGAGGAAGAAGTTGATTTAATCCATTATATCGGTGAGCGCGCCGAAGAGGGCGGTCTTATCTTATTAGAGATTCCATTACCAGAGATAATAGAGTCTTATATTTGGTAGTACCTCTTTAATAAAAGTGGAGTTTATTATAAAATAGACATATGGCAAAGGTGATTACGGTTACCAATCAAAAAGGAGGTGTTGGTAAGACTACTACGTCTATCAACTTGGCTTTTTATCTTGCAAAGAAAAATAGAACAGTATTATTAATAGATTTTGATCCTCAGGGAAATGCCACCTCTGGCCTCGGCATAGATAAACGCAACCTCAAAGAAACTATGTGCGATGTCATGCTTGGCGAGGCTGAGCTTAAGAATGTAATTTGCCAGGCTAACCAAAAAATTAAGAAGCTATTTGTTGCGCCAACCATGCCCGAGCTCGCGAATGTCGAAGTTCAAATGGCTGATATGGAAGACAAATTCCGCATTCTAAAGAAGGCTACTGATTCAGTCAAAGATGATTACGACTATATTATTATCGACAGTCCGCCGAGCTTATCGTTACTAACGGTTAATGGCATGATTGCTGCAGACTATCTTTTGCTTCCAGTCCAGACAGAATTCTACGCGCTAGAAGGCGTAGCGCAGCTACTTGAGAGTATGAATCTAGTCAAAAAAGCAATGAATCCAAAACTCAAACTACTTGGTGTTCTTGCTACGATGTATGATCGTCGCACGGTCCTTAGCTCACAAACGCTAGCAGAGCTGAAGCGATATTTTAAAGACAAGGTATTTGAGACTACAATCCCGCGCAACGTTCGCCTGGCCGAGGCGCCAAGTCATGGTGTTGCTATTGGCCAGTATGACCGCTTTAGTAAAGGCGCAAAAGCATACAAATCGTTAGCCGATGAAGTGTTGGAAAGGATTGAAAAATGAGCGCACGCGGATTAGGGAGGGGCTTTGAAGCATTAATTCCGACGGAGAGTATCGATTCTACTTTTGATCCGACGGCAGACGAAGATGCAAAAGATAGCAAATTGCGCGAAATAAAGGTGTCCGACATTGAGCCAGACCCAGACCAGCCACGACGCGATTTTAAACCTGAGCAACTACAGGCATTAGCTAACTCAATTAAAGAACACGGCGTATTGCAGCCTATTGTTGTAACGAAAGATGGCAACAAATATAAGATCGTTGCCGGGGAACGTCGTTGGCGCGCATCTAAAATTGCCGAAATAGAAAAGATTCCCGCAATTGTGCGATCATTAGATGCGCAGAACCGGCTGGAGTTGTCACTTATCGAAAATGTTCAGCGCGAAGATCTAAATGCCATCGAGACGGCAACCGCCTATGCGAAACTCAAAAACCAATTCAATATGAGTTCCGAGGAGGTCGCTAAGCGCGTCGGTAAGAGCGAGTCTGCCGTCATTAACACTATGCGCTTACTAAGTCTGCCAGAAGAGGCAAAACATGCGATGGTCGAACACAAACTATCCGAAGGGCAAATGCGTCCATTAATTACCGCTACGCCAGAGCAAATCAAGGCAGTTTTGCCGAAAATCATCAACGAAAGCTGGAGCGCTCGTAAAGTCGAGCAATATATGGTGGAAGTAAAAGCGCGTGCTAAAGCGGCCCAGAAAGCCGAGGAACGACCAGTGAGCGCCGAGAGTGAGTCTCGTGCTGCTGCACTTAGCAAAAAGCTAGGGGTTGGCGTAAAGGTTCGCACGAATGCGCGTGGTTCCGGCGATATTGTACTAAAGTTTAAAGACGAGAAGGAGTTTGAAAAACTATGTTCAATACTAACAGCGTAAAAACCAAGATGACCACCGTGGTCGAACATTTTAAAGAAGAATTAAAAAAAGTACGCACTGGCCGTGCGCATCCTGATATGCTTGCTAATGTCAGAGCAGAGGTATACGGCCAAATGTCGCCACTCAATCAAATTGCCAACGTGACCGTCCAGGGCGCAACTATGCTCTTAATCACCCCATATGACGCATCAAACATTGGCAAGATTTCCGCTGCTATTCGCGCCGACCAATCACTCGGTCTCAACCCGTCTGATGATGGTCGCGTAATTCGCGTGCCGATTCCTCCGCTTACAGAAGAGCGCCGTAAGGAAATCGTGAAGACTACGAGCGCAAAGGTCGAGGAGGCGAAAATTGCCCTTCGTAAAGCACGCGATGATGCGCGCAAGGATATCAAGGCTGCCGAATTAGCCGAGGATGCCAAGAAGCGCGCCGAAAAAGAAGTCGATGATATTATCAAAGACTTTAATACCGAAATCGACAAGTTGTTCTCTGAAAAAGAAGCAGAAATAATGAAAATCTAAGGAAAGGGCAAAAACGCAACATGGAAGAAAAGGGTGGCGAGTCGAGCCAGAACAACGAGAAAGCCGTATCGAAGAATTATGTCGATTCCAAGATAGCAATGACGACAATTTTAGTAGTAGTTTTTGGCGCCGTATTCGTACTTGGTCTAGTGCTTATAGGTATTCAGGTATCAAATAAATGTACCAATAATACCGACGAACAAGATGGACGGACCGTCGTCGGACCGATAATGGAGTCAATCGAAGTTGATTACGATAGCGTTTCCATTGATTATAATGCGCCATCGAGCGATTCCGAGGAGGCTACGAACTCTTTCTTGGCGCTAAACGGAGTTAAAGACGAGGAGTATGCAATAATTCGCAGCTCGTCGGAGCTAGACGATTTTGTGGATGCCATTAATTCAGTCAAGGCCGATGATGGTGCTCCATTTGTCTATTCCGTTGGTTCCGATTTCTTTAAGACTGGCTCTATTATCGCGGTCGCAAAGGAGGCTACCGGTTTTAATATGATGGATATCGAAAAAGTAACACGCGACGAATCTTACAATATTCATATTGACGGGTCGTACTCGACACTTAGGGGAAACTCCAGTGTTAGAGGTAGTGTGGCTCTTATCCAGATTCAGAACATTCAGCCGAAGACAGTTACGATCAGTTGGGATGCGAGCGAGCACGATAACCCGGCTGACATACCGGTTAAAAAACCGATAGTGTATTTATATCCAACGAAGACTACGAAGGTTAATGTTATGCTAAGTAACCCTGAGCGCTTAACCACAGACTACCCAGATTACCAAAAAGGATGGACTGTAACAGCACAGCCGAACGGCACGCTCACGGATCTAGATGGTAAAAAATATTACGCATTATATTATGAGTCGAAGAACACTAAGAAGTATAGTTCGGACAGTCTCAAAGAGGGGTTTGTGGTGTCTCGAGAAAAAGTAGAGTCATTCTTGGACGAAAAACTTGCGGTTTTGGGCCTGAATTTCAAAGAACGCGAGGAGTTTATAACCTATTGGGCGGGTATTCTCGAAGAGAAACCATACACTTTCATTCGCTTTCAGACCGCGGCTGAAATAGAGAAAAATATGGGGTTAATCGTCACCCCGAAGCCAGATACAATGATTCGCATCGTGATGGAATATCAAAATCTCGACACTAAAATCGAAACAAAGCCACAGCAACTATCGCCGGCTAGCCGTCAAGGTTTCACCGTGGTAGAATGGGGCGGAACGGAGATTAAGTAATGGCTAAAAGAAGAGAAGCGTTTTGGGAAAAACAGGCGAGCAAAAAGATGATATTCTTTTGCTTTCTGCTGATTATAGCCACATTTATCTGTTTTGGTGGCACATACCTACAAGCTAAAATAACAAAACAGGAAAAACCAGATGAGATTTGGACCGACAGTACTACTAGCTACGACGAAAAGGTTAAACAGCAAGAAGAGCTGAATCGTTCCGTTATGGATTCTAGGGAAGGAATTGTTAAAGAATGAAGATTATAGAGAAAAAATGCCCAAATTGCCATGCTAACTTAGAATTCGACGTTGGCGAGGCGAATGTTAAATGCCCAAACTGCCGCCGCGCTTATGCTGTGGAATACGATAAAGATTTCGTAGATCCAGAAGTCAGATTAAAAGCAAAAGATATTCAACTAAAATTGCTTGACAGCGTTGATCAATCGCTGAAGTTTAGAAAGGTTATTGTTGTAGTCGTTGCAATTGCTACGCTCGTAATAATTGGTTTTTCTATATTTTTTGCAATCAAGATAAACAAAGACTTCGAAGACTCGCGTCAGGAGTTCAATAAGACTCGCGATAGGATAATGGACGATTTCGAGAATCACTTTGACCAATAATATCCCTGCGCTTGAAGCTGCTGCTTATCTGTGGTAAAATATAACTAGTGCCGCGATAGCTCAGTCGGTAGAGCGCATCCATGGTAAGGATGAGGTCCCGGGTTCAAATCCCGGTCGCGGCTCCATTTCAAATGTATAATAAAGGCTGCTCTGATGAAAATCGGAGCAGTTTTTTAGATAATGAAACTAAAATCAAACCCTCGGAGTCTTCTGGGGGTTTCTCGTAAATGAGTATTGACAATTATGCTATTTGGTATATAATAGCTTGAGTAGAGTCTTGGAGGACGATGTTTTTTATGGGCTCTGGCATTTTAACAGGGTAGATTATGAAGAACATCGTTTTTCTAAGGCGAAATGAATTCATTTTCATCTTAGGAAAAGGAGGATTAGCGTATGCTAAACACCAAGTACGAAGATATCGTCCATGTTGGCGATATCGCCACCGGCAAATTCAGGCATCCGTCTGAAGTCATCAGCATGGCCCTGCGGGAGAAAATCCGCTCGGCCAACACCGACGCCCAGCGCATCTTACTCATCGGCATCGACTGGCAGAACGATTTCGTTATCCCCGACGCTTCCGCGGTTCCGGATGGTGAGCCGTACGGCTCTCTCAGCGTTCCCGGAGCAAAGGGTGATATCGAGAGGTGGACTCGTTTTATCTACGATAACATCGAGAAAATCACTCGCATCATGCTGTCCGTTGACACCCACTACCCGAACCAGATTTTCCATCGCATGATGTGGCGCGACAAAACCGGAGCGCCCGTTGCCCCCTACACCCTGATTACCTCGGCGGATATTTCGTCTGGCAAATACAGGTTCGTGGGCGGTAACCCCAAGAAGGCGATGGACTGCGTCAAGTCGCTTGAAAAGGCGGGCAAAGGCGGAGTGTTCATCTGGCCGGATCATTGCATTGCTGGCACACCCGGCTGGAATCTGGAAACACAGCTCATGCAGATGGTCGCATTCCATTCTGCGGTAAGAAATGTCGATCCTATTTTCGCTTTCAAGGGTACAGATCGTTACAGCGAGATGTATGGCATTCTGGAGCCTGAATACAACCCCAACGGGATTGTGACCAAGGTTATCCTCGACGCCATCGCGAGCTTCGATCCGTCCACGGGCGATCTGGAGGATATGAAGTGGGAGAAGGTCATCATCGGCGGCGAAGCGGGCAGCCATTGCCTGTGTGAAAGCACGAGACAGATCCTGAAGCGCTTCAAGGGACATCCCGAAGTCATCCAGCGCATCTACGTGCTGGAAGACTGCACCAGCCCCGTTGCGGGCTTTGAACAGCAGATGAAGGATGCCTTTGACGATTTCAAGCGTCAGGGTGCCAACATCGTTACGAGCACGAGTCTGAGACTTTAAGGAGGTGTAAAAAATGACAGAAGAGATGAACTACGATGTAACTGCTCAAGTCGCGCCAAACATTGATGTCGACGAAATCGAAAATGACCATATGTTTCTGATGGGCATTGCCCAGGACTGCAGCGGCTCTATGCGCAAATACACCGGCGATATGAAGCAGGCCATGATCAACTTCGTCGAGTCGATTCAGGGTTCGAAGCAGGACGATGAAATACTGGTTTCGATTACTGAATTTGCCGACAACGTGAAGAGTTCTGGTTTCCAGAACGTCGCCGACCTCAGCACCGACTTTCAGGCTGGTGGCTGTACCGCAATGTATGACGCAATCATCGTTGCGGCTCAGCAGCTGACCGACTACATGGATCAGCTGAACAACTCTGGCGTGCGTACGCGCGGTGGACTCGTTATTTTTAGCGATGGCGACGATAATGAGTCACGGTATTCCGCGAAGGAAGCGGCTGACGCCATCTCTGCGCTTATGGATCGCGAAGTCCTTGTTGCCTTTGTGGCATTTGGCTCCGGCGCGCACGGCATTGCGCAGAATCTCGGTGTTTTAAAGCCGAATGTTCTGGAAACTGACGCTTCGCCGTCTGAACTCCGGAAAATCTGGGGTATCCTGAGCAGGTCTGCAGTCAGCGCCTCGATGAGTGCTGCGGCTGGCGCCAGCCAGAGCAACTTCTTTGATTTTGATGTCTGACGATCACTATCTATCTTGACAGAAGGGCGCCTCACTATGGGCGCCCTAATTTTTTAGAAAGGAGTGGGATAAGATGGATCGCAAACCAATAGTAGTATCCAAAATTGGCGCCGACCATAGCTTTCAGGGCGTGAACCGGCAAGATTTTGGAATTATGTTTGACAATGTGAAACTTTCTCTCGATGGCTGTAGTTCTGGTAAATTCTCTGAGATAGGTGTGGGGCTATTCGCCCAAGCTTTGTCAAAGCGAACTGATATTACGGCCGCAACTTTCGATCATGTTGTTTATGAGGAAATGCGGAGGCTTACGGAAGGTCTTAGTTTTACAGATAAGGATCTTTTTGAAAACTTCTGTTTTACTATCCTTGCGGCAATCGAAACAGATTCGGAGTTCGTAGTTTTCTCATGTGGAGATGGCTACATCTTTACAATTACAACAGCAAACGAGTTAAAGGTCATTGATGTTGATTGCGGATACGATAACTATCCGCCATACTTTGTGTATAATCTGATGGATCCCGATAGTCTCTCAGACTATAAGGATGGAGTCAGGTTTGCTATTCACCATTTTTCAAAAAGTGAGTATCTGAATGTTGGAGTAGGTAGCGACGGATACAGGTTTGTGGAAAACCTTGGCAATATGGAAAAGGTACGGTTTGGAGAAGCGCTTCTTGCCGGTAAGCCTGGTCGTATTGGTCAAATTATCAACCGTAACGCTACTATCTTCAAGGATGATATTACTATCGTCTTGTAGGAAGGAGTGGTTTAAATGGCAATTCAGATGACGAAAGCTCAGTTGAATAAACTGGCGAAGTTGGCCGAGGGTGGCGAAGCTACTATTTACTCCTATGATAAAGGTACTGTTTTGAAGATTTTTAAAAATCCCGCAGTACTTTCCGTCAAGGAACAAAAGGTAAGCGCTATGCTTGGCAAAAAATCTCGCGGGAATCTCGTGATATTGCCAACAGATATTGTCACGATTGGTGGTAAGTTTGTTGGCTATCAGATGCCTGTGGTTACCAGCGGAGAGCCGCTCCACAGCTTTACGAAGGCGCGTTTTATCCGTGATCACGGCTTTACTAACCTCGACGCTTTACAAATTGTTACTCAACTTAGCCATGCCGTTGACGAAGTGCATAATGCCGGCTTTGTCATTGGTGACGTATCCGACAATAACTTCATGGCTTCGATTGATTCCGGCCATCAAATTCATTTGATAGATACCGATAGCTGGGGAATCAATGGTTTGGCTCCTGATTCGTATACGGAGACTTTCACGCCGCCTGAAGCATATAATGGTAAAAAAGGCATGAGGTTAACCGAAGAAACTGATAATTTTGGTTTCAGAGTTTTGGCCTTCAACGTCTTAACCAGAATACATCCTTTCGGCGGCAACTATAAGAAGTCGCCCAACATGAACACGGTTGAGCGAATCAAAAATGGTTTATCGCTACTTGGTCCGCACGATATTGTTTACAATGAAGCTCTTTTTAATTGGTCTTGGATGAGCCCAAAGCTTCTGGAGACCATGAAGGGAGCTTTTGAAGGTGACAGACGCGATGCTATCACTAACGAGCTGGATGAACAGCTTGCACATAGCAGGCTATGTAAGGTTCATAACCTTTATTACTATGATCGCTATACTGATTGCCCGCTTTGCAGTGGAGTTGCTAAACTCAAGCAGGTTACGCAGGTTGTCGTCGCTACGACGACTACCGGTCCAAAAGTCGTATTGGTATTTTCGGATCCGACTGTCCATATGATGCTTGGGCCCGACACGTATTTCGATACTTCTGGGAACATTGTATACATTCCAACCGGAAAGTCATTTCCAAGACGCAGTAATGCAAGAATGCACTTCGTATCGGGCGGCCGTTACCTTATTTCTATGCTTAGGTCAAAGTTTGTCGTCCAGAACGATGAGGGTATCGAAGTCGCCGAAATTGAACGTATGGCCAATTCGTCGTATGCAATTGAAGGCGCAAGTGTCCTATTCGTTGACCGAGGAGATCTTTTACATAGGATGCTGCTTTCCGTGGCTGGATTACAGGACGAGGTTTTGTTCCAAGCCAGCAATCCATTACTCGCGCTAAATGAGTTTGGGGGGTATTTCGTAGTGAACCGCTACCGTGATCGCATTATGGTAAGTTATAAAGACCATGACGTCGAGATTACGGGCACGCCTCAAATTCGCGAGTATGCAATCAAATTCGATGCCGTAACTAAAACTTGGGTCTTCATTTATGAAGAGTCGAGCGGCGCTTTTAGAACGATGGTCTTTGGCGTAAATGGCAAAGAATACGACGATAATATCGTCCGCTACTCGGCAACGCCTCTTTCCAATATTGCTTACCGCAACGGAACAGTATACGATCCGGGCATCAAAGCATTCACGGGAACCAATCTTAGAAAAGGTTTATCAAAAGTATTCCAGTGCGACGCGGTCGATGAAACTAGTATGCTGAGGCTCGATGGGAAAGGTTTCATCATAGTTGGTGATACCGCTGTCCAGCACTTCGGTTAATCTACTCTGTAACAATAAAATAGCCCCGAATCATTGATTCGGGGCTTTACTTTTTTCGGAGGTTTATCCTTAGCCATTAAATGCCAGAGGAAATTCGCGTTTGCGCTGGCTGATATGCCAATATTTTTTATCGGCTCATGTGTGCTTCGAAGCTTTGTCTCAAAGGGCTTGTTGCAAGCTTTGTCGATTGACAAATATAATCATCTATGATATAATAAAAAGAATATGTTGCGCAAACAGCAATAAGCACTTTGAAAGGAGTATATGGATATGGTAAGAAAAGCTAGCACACTCAGCTCAATAGATGAGTTGGGACTGACATGTGTAGGAAAACTCGGCCATTCTGTCGAGGAGATAATCTGGTTCGGCAGAGAAATGGCGTACTGTTCCAAGTATTCAGACTGGTGGCCCGGGATGGATGAGTCTATCAAGGAGCTCATCGAGGCTCTCGATAAGGCTGGCCTCATTCGTGACGACATCGAGCCGAAGCATTTTGGTATCGGATATCTGTACCGCAGGATACTTAGGTGTGCGGGCGGAGCGGCTGAAACGCCCAAATTCCCCGCGATGATTTCCGATTTTCTCGAGGATCAGAGCTCTCCCGGCGAAGAAGGCGATGCAAGAAGTAACTACGCCAGAGGAAACCGCAACTATGAA
Organism: uncultured Candidatus Saccharibacteria bacterium; assembly: GCA_947304395.1. Lineage (GTDB taxonomy): Bacteria > Patescibacteriota > Saccharimonadia > Saccharimonadales > Saccharimonadaceae > UBA2834. Next base: position 16,445 of record CAMZBA010000006.1, on the reverse strand, counting down.
AACTTCGAGCTTCCAACGGATGATCAGCTCAAATATGTCGTATGGATCCTGAAGACTGCACTGACCGATCGAGAGTACAGAGTGCTTGCATATCGGTCGGGTCTCGGCGGGGAAGGTCAGCATGACTGGGGGAATACGGCTAAGAGGTTTGGTGTTACGCCTGAACGTATTCGCCAGATCGAAAATAAGTCAGTTTCAAAGCTGATAAACAGCGGACTGCTGCGTAATGGTATTCCGACCGCTAAAGAGCAGAGGGATAGAGTAAACAGGATCGTTACTGGGCTCAATGAGCTCAAGAAAACTCCTGAATACTTGAAGTGGATGAAACTGATGGCTGAATTGAATAATATTTCTATGATGCCGCAGGAGTATTCCGAAGCTGCGACAAGATACTTGAATGGTGGCATTATAGAAGCGTCGCTCATTGAAGACCTTGATCTGGGCACAATCCCTTATAACTGCCTGAAGAGAGCGGGCGTCAGTACCGTCGCCGACATCCTTGCTATGACTGCCGAAGAATGGCGTGAGGTTTTCCTCAGATCTAAGGACGCCGCATCGGTAGTCGAAGCGATGCATAATGCGGGATACCCCGACTTCGATATCAATATCAAATAAGCTCCTCGTCGTTCTATTTTAGAGCGAAAAGTCCTCGGCGGCCAGCCGGGGCTTTTTGCTAGTTTGGCTCCGAATGGAATGTTATGCCCGGGATATAAAGATATCCTTCCATCTTGTAATTCAAATTCTTATCTATATATCTTTTTGCAATCTTACATATTTTCGAAACGCGTTCCCCATTAACGAGCGGATCGATGTATCTTACCTTTAATGTATCTCTTACCCAATATACGTCTTCAGGCTCTACCTCGGAATTTTCTATTTTCTTAGCGTTTCGCCATTTCTTAAATATGTCGCCCCATTCGGATTTTTCGATTAAATCCAGGATTTCGCCCTCTTCCTTTTCGAAAAGGTCCCTAACGCGGAGCTTGCCAGCCATTTTTAACCTTTTTAAAACATTGGCGATAAAGTGAGTAGAATATCTCGGACATTCATTGCGATTAATAACGGCCATTTCGCTAGTAACTTTTACGAATTTGCGCGCCAGCTTCTTTGTTTTGAAACCTAGTTCTGGCAATCTGTCTTCGTTCTCTTGGATTTCAATATCTTCATAAAGTTCACTAATATCATCTAGGCTAAATTTACTATAGCGCGATAGTGCATTCGAGAATGAATACTCGAGGCGATCAGCCGCAAGGCGTGGCGCATCGTTATCTGCAATTGGGTAAATATGATAATTATCAACATCTTCCAACTTTATGCGGTCTCTCTTAAGCAGACGCATAATTTCGGGCGAATTCTCGATAAACTGCGACGTAAGTAATTCGAGTGACTCCTGCTGTTCTCCGTCGCCGTTCATTACATCAATACAATGTTTAAAAGCGGGTGTGGCAATATCGTGAAATAATCCAGCTAGAGTCTGTTCTTTATTATGCGTGAAATGCCAAACTATTAGCGCAACAGCGACTGAATGGTCTAAATTTGAAAAAAAGAAGTTGTACGACTCTAGGGCAGTATAGCAAATTCCGCAACTATCACTTATCGATGCTGATCGTAGCATAGCTGGTACCTCTATATATTCTTCAAGCCATTTTGGGAAAATAGGCTCTAAAATTTCAAAGTAGTCCTTTATTATGCTCGGCAATTGGCTTAGGTAACTCATTCAATCTCCTGCAATATAGCTGACGCTGTCTTTACTATAGAACAAATTTTATCACGAAAAGAGGACAAGCGCCCGTATTCCACCTGGCCACATGTTGTGTATATGGCGAAAATATGTTATAATTAGAACAACTATTGATTTGTCATTTATTGACGATTTGTACATTAATGAAAGGTGGTGAAACTATTGAGAGGATTTACCAATCTGGCGCAGACGATTCGCGATACTGTGAGAACAAAAGCTAATGACATACCTGCATTCCGCAGATCCGGGAATGGCGCAGTGCGTATTCTCATATATCCGCTCTGTGCTGAAGCAGACGAGGGACTTGGTGGGCTGAGCGACTTCAGCGGATCCGTTCCCGACATTGCAGATTATGAGTTCGTCTTTGCGATTTCGCCCGGTGGTAGCCGAGTGATCGATGTTGTCGAACATGGTCGCGAAGCGACCGTAGACTGCTACGGATATTCTGCGCTCAAGATTGCGGATTGTTCGCTTGCCCAGGACCTGGGAGTTGGGCTGGCATCTGGTCTTGATTTCGACCGGGCAGACCGTACGGAAGAATACGGCTATGCGGCACATCGCGGCGCGCTCTGCGTTGTTGTCAAAAAGGCGAGATACGAAACCGTCAACGGCGAGCCGTCTGTTGAATACGACGACTTCTGCGGCATTTACGTGTGTGTATCGGGCGCTAAGTCTGACGAAGACTACGCTTGCGCACTCGAGGCGATTCCGGTCATTAAGGACTTCTTTCTGGAGGCTGACGGAATGTGGGCCTTTGAGTACGAAGAACCTGAAGAAGGGCTTGAATAAGGCCAACGCTAAAACCATCAAATCATGTTGCCCTGGGGCTTGTCCCCATGGTTTTTCATTGTCGCGCATCGCGGGACTTCTGTTCAGCGAGAAGCTGTGCTATAAAACAGGTATGAAAAACGAAATTGAAGCTCAATTTTTAGACATAAATAAAGACAATGTGCGCGCTAAACTTTCCGAAATCGGCGCAAAAATGGTTAAGCCGGAAACACTTATGCGTCGCGTTGTATTTTATACGGGCGAGCATTCTTTTGCACGCGTGCGTGATGAAGGCGACAAAATCGTGATGACCTACAAGAACGTTAGTAACGGCCGCTCTATCATGGGCACCAAAGAGGTAAATATAGAAGTTAATAGTTATGATGATGCGATTCTATTCTTGAAAGGGTGTGGTTTAGAAATAAAAGCCAAACAAGAAACAAAACGAGAAGTTTGGCAGTTTGGCAAGGTCGAAATCTGCATCGATACATGGCCATGGATTCCAGCCTTTATGGAGATAGAAGGCCCAACGGAAAAGTCTGTCTGGGAAACTGCAAAAAAGCTCGGCTTTGATAAAAAACAGGCCAAATACGGATCCGTCGATACAACCTATCGGCATTATTTTGGCGTGGATCCAGAAGTCGTAAACCAACATACACCTGAAATTCTTTTCGATATTGACCCGCCAGAATGGGCAAACAAGAAATAAAAAATGCCCCAGCGTGGGGCATTTTGTTTACCGCCTAGTCTTAGCTATTCCTACGATAGTTCCAGCTGCAATTCCGCACAGATTTATAAACGCATCAAACGCCATCATGGCACGTCCGGGAGCGACGCTTTGGATGGCTTCGTCAAAGATAGCGACCGACCCGAAGAATAAAAAGGTAATAATAATCGCATTCAGGCGTTTATTGCAAGTAGCTAATAGCGCACGATAACCTAGCCAAGCTAAAACGAAATGTACGCCAAAATGTGCCATCTTGCGAATGAGCTTATGAAATCCACGATACGACGCATTGATGCCGATTAACCTAATGAGTGCATAAATCTTTTGCGCCAACCATCCAGAAGTAGCAGCGCTTTCGGCGGCATTTTGTTGTGATAGGTAGACCGTCAATAATAGCCATATGACTACTAGGGCCCACCGTATAGCCTGTTTCTTCATGACGACACCTCCAATGTAATGTTCTAGGTCTTGCCTAGTTGTATATTATACCGCAGTTTCGAGCTTGGCTCATGCATAAGCTTTTACACGGCTGTATAACCGCCGTCTACAGGCAGGATTACGCCAGTAACATAACTAGCTTCTTTGCTTGCTAAGAAAAGCAGGGCGGCATCGAGTTCTCCAGCTTGACCATAGCGCTGCATTGGAACGTGGCTTTTGGCGAATTCCTGGAAGCGATCGGTGTCGAGGACTTCAGTAGTCAATTCGGTATAGAAATAGCCAGGGCAAATTGCGTTACATGTGATGCCGTCGGTGGCTAATTCAGCCGCTACGGCTCGCGTGAAGTTTACTACGGCGCCCTTGGAGGCGTGATAAGCAACCGTATGAATCTCAGTATTGCCTACAAGGCCATACATTGAGGCGATATTAATAATCCTACCGTACTTTTGTTTCTGCATAATTTTTGCGAAAGCCCTAGTCATCTTGAAAACTGAAGTTTCGTCGGTAGCTATAGTGAATTCCCATTCGTCGTCGCTCATCTCGGTTACGCCTTTGTCTTTTGAAGAACCTGCACAGTTCAAAAGTATATCCACCTTGCCAAACTCCGCTTCAGCCTTCGCGGCCGCGGCTTCAATATCCTCAGTGCTAGTAACATCGCATTTTATGGGTAATACTTTAGGCGCCCCCGCTTTCTCGAGTTCGGGTTTAAAAGCTTCTAGGCGCTCAAAGCGACGTGCGAGAATTATTAAGCTTGCGCCTTGGCGAGCTAAAGCAAGCGCCATTTGTTTGCCGAGTCCACTAGAAGCGCCGCTCACAACGGCAACTTGTTCCTTAAAATCAAACATAATATCCTTTCTTGATCTATTAGTATTATACCATCATGCACATTGGTGCATTATGCTAGTGTATAATGAAAACAGATATGAAGGATATATCAATATTCGGCGCTACGCTCCAGCTTGATGGCACTACTGTATTTCTACTAATTGCTGGTGGCATAGCGATATGGTTATTAATGTCCTTCTTATTCACTAGCTCAAACGAGGAACCTGTCGAGGTAATCGTTAGGACGGAGAATACTCCACTACCAAGAGAAACTAAAAAGCCTGACCACAAAAAAGACGAGGAAGAAGCAAAAAGAGAAGCATTACGGCGCAAAAAACAGCGCGAACGTCGAAAAGAATTCGTTGAACGTCTTCTGTCAACGCTCAAAAAAGCCGCCGTGCTTTTGCTAGAGAGTTCTTGGATGATAGGCTTATCCGTTGCGATTATTCTTACGGTCTACTTTATAACGCAAAACATGCTCATAGAGTGATTACTCTGCGAGGTAGTTTAATGCGGCCGTTGCGGCTATTGCGCCGTCACTAGTGGCCGTCACTAGCTGACGAAGGTCCTTCTTGCGGACGTCTCCGGCCACAAATATGCCGCTAATATTAGTTTCGCAATTTTCCGTTGCTATAACATAGCCACTTTCGTCTACTTTTAATCCATCAATCAAATCTTTCGCTTTTGGTATTCTGCCAATTGACACAAATAACCCATCAAGTGATATTTCCTCAGTTTTGCCACCATGGTCTACGGTTATACTCTGGAGCCTTCGGTCGCCGTTTAGGGCTACGATAGTAGAATTTAATATGAGTTCAATATTTTTTGCCGCACGGACCTTTTTAACCAAATCTTCGCTTCCGCGAAAGCTTTCGCGACGGTGAATTAAAAATACTTTTTCGGCTATACCGGACAAATATAGCGCCTCGTGCAGGGCGGAATTGCCTCCACCATTTACGGCCACAGTTTTGCCATTATAGAAACCGCCATCGCAGGTTGCGCAATAAGATACTCCGAAGCCGGTAAATTTTTCCTCGTTATCAAGATTAAGCTTGCGAGGTTCGGTTCCGTTAGCAAGAATGACCGCCTTGGCTTTATATTGGTCGTCCTCCGTTATGATAAGATTGGATTTACTATCATGTGATATCTTTTCGACGTTTTCAAATTCAATTTCCGCACCTAAATCTTCGGCCTGTTTTTGCAGGGTTTGGCCAAATTCTAAACCAGTGATACCAGGTGCTGCTGGATAGTTGTCAATTTTGGAAGTGTTGATTATTTGCCCCCCGCAGGCTACCGACTCTAGTACGAGTACTTTTTTATTTGCTCGGACAGCATAAATTGCTGCCGTAAGGCCGGCTGGACCACCGCCGACAATTGCGATATCATACATTATTTACTCACCATCTTTATTAAGCGTTTCTTGGGTTGTAGGCCAACCCTTCGATCGACTTCTTTACCGTCTTTAAAAACCATAACGCAGGGAATTGAGGAAACTTCATATTCGTCGGCCAAATCAGGATTTTCGTCAATATCTACAGTAACAATCAAAAAATCGTCTCGTTCTTCCGCCAGTTCTTCTAGGACTGGATGCAGAGCTTGACATGGCGGGCACCATTCAGCGTTAAAGTCGACCAGTACCGGCTTTTTGTTCTTTAAGACTTTTTCTGCGAAGTTTTCTTTCGTTCCCTCGATAATCTTCATCTTCTAACTCCTTTAATATAAATAATAGCTTATTTCGAGAGAATCGTAAAAACATCGTTATGTAACAAAGTCTTATTTCTTGTATTTTACAAAACTCAACAGATATGCTAAAATAGTCCCAATATGGCAAAGAAAAATAATACCAAGCGTAAGCTTGTCGGCATGGTGTCCGAAGAATCTGGTATTCGCCTTTACTATACCAAGAAGAACACTATGAATACGCCAGACAAGCTAAGTCTTCGCAAGTATGATCCAGTTTTGCGCAAACACGTGGTCTTCACGGAAACGAAGAAAAATCTTGGTCGCAATGAAGTAAAGGAAAAGAAGCGCTAAAAGATATGCCCCAACTCGAGAGGGGCATATTTTTATTGCCAATGACGATACCGCTCATGCTAAAATAAAAACGAAAAAGGAGAAATACATGAACAGCGAACAGAAGATGGTATTAAAAGGCATAAAATTCTGCTTATCCGATGATGGATATTTAGTGCTAGTAGGAGAATAAACGATGTCGAGTATGGTTGACGCGAACTATAACGCGAAAGAAACTGCAAATACAAAAAGCGGCAAAAGTTGGATGATTTGTTCTATTGTTCTCTTAGTGATATTAATTATTGGCGGTGCGTTTGCCGCTATGATTATCGCAAAGGGCAACCGTGACACGAATAGGCTCGCTGATGTAGAACAACAACTAAAAGAAAAAGAAGAAAAAATCTCGCAACTTGAGAAGGCTGACGGCGATGAGCAAGAAGAAATGTCGGATAGGCTTACGCGGATTGATATAGAAGGGTTGAAAAAGGTGGCCGGCGTCTCGTCGAACGAGGGCCTATACCTGTCCATTAATAAACTTGAATTCACGAATGACGGAAAGTATCTCTATGCAATCGGTGGCGTCGGTGCATCTGGTACTGGTGGTGCCGGAGTGTGGTACAAGCGCACTACGAGTGATGCGGAATGGCAGACAATAGTTAAGGGCGCGCAGGCTGTAGGCGATTGTTCTAACTATTCAAAAGAGGTCTTAGATTTCATGAAAGATTATAGCTATATCGATGACGATCTTCCGAGTGGGTATCTTGCTTGTAGACAGGCCGATGGAAGCATCTTCCCAGAATAAAACATCAAAAATCCCCCCAACTGGGGGATTTTTGAACTGTTGATTCGTTAGTTGTAGATATTTTCAACTAGTATGCTAGGACCCATGGTCGTGGAGACGTAGACGGACTTAACATATTGACCTTTGATAGATGCAGGTTTTTGGCTTTTTAGGCTTTCTACGAAAGCGTTGATATTCTCCATTAATTTGTCTGCGCCGAAGCTAAGCTTGCCAAGACCTACGTGGACAATAGCTTGTTTATCGACGCGGTATTCAATCTTGCCGGCCTTTGCTTCTTTGACGGCCTTCTCGATGTCGGTAGTAACCGTACCAGCTTTTGGATTCGGCATTAAGCCTTTTGGACCAAGAAGACGGGCGTACTTACCGAGTTTTGGCATATATTGTGGAGTAGAGATAAGAACGTCGAAATCTAACTGTTCTTTATCGAGACGCTTCGTGAATTCTTCATCCTCAGCGATATCTGCACCGGCGGTCTTTGCTGCTTTAGCGATATCTAGTGGCGCAAATACGGCTACGCGCACGTCTTTACCGGTACCAGCTGGCAAAGTGACGGTTGCACGAATGTTCTGATCTGCCTGTCGTGGGTCTACGCCAAGGCGGAAATGCATTTCTAGTGTGGCGTCAAACTTAACTGGGCTAGTCTCGATTGCGAGTTTTACCGCCTCTTCGAGGCTGTAAGCTTTGTTTTTCTCAACTTTTTCATTGGCTTTGCGGTAGTTTTTGCCACGGCGCTCTAGGCGGCTACGAGTGACGGGCTTTGGCCCAACTTTCTTTTCTGGCTCAGCGGCGCGCTCTGCTTTGCGGGCTTGGCGCTCTTCTTCAGCTTTTACTTCTTCTACGTGTTTTTTAGATTTTTTGCCAGCTTTGGCAAATTTCTCTTCAGCAACTTCCTCTACTGGAGTATCGACAATTTCTTTGGCTTCTTCTTTGGCCATAAAAACATCCTTTCGCGGTACAAGCGAGTAAACACTCTCCCGACAATTAAAATTAACTCTTCTAATTGTAGCACAAAACGGATAGAAAATCAAGTAGAGCGGTAAGCCTGTAGTTTTTTGTATCGTTTTTTATTAGCTTATGGTAAAATAACGATAGATGGCACAAGGAGAGAGAACAAGCGCAGAGGTTGCGCCCGCCGATGCGGACAATAATACGTCGTGGGACGAGCTCGATAAAGCCGACGAAACGCCCATAGATAACCCGGAGGATACTCCGGAGAGCGACAATTCGCAAGTCGAAACGGACGATAAGGGCGATTGGTCAGATTTTGATGCTCCAACCGAGAAAGATGAACTTGGCGACAAGGGGCCGCAGTACGAATTAATCGAACCACTTCCTATGGGAGAATTGTCGCCTGGCAAGAGCCCAATACCAGACGAGCTGACTAGTCAAGAGATTGGGCAAATAGTTGGCGGTAGGGAATCTGCAATCAAACCAGACCTAAAACGCCTACATAACACCGTTAAGGCTTATGAGGCTAGTGTTTTTGACGGCAAAGCACTCTCTGCGACAGATAGGGCGCTTATCGCTAGGTTTGGCGGTGAGAAATTTATCAAAGAACAATTAGAGCTTACTCTTGCTCAGCGATACAATGAAGGGCAGGTGATAAGCGCCTACTATTCAAATCGTGGCCGCATTAGCCAGCGCGAAATGTGGGCTTTGAACTATTGGGCGAAACAAGCAGGCAAAAGTGTGGCTAATTATGCCAAAGAGCGGATGGAATACTACAATAACGAGAAAGTTCGTGCGATCGATATTGCTACTACGCAACTTCGTGCCGATGGTAGGTTTGATCCAGATTACCTCACGCTAGATGAAGCCGACTTAGTGATGGATTATGATCAAGATGGCCTAGAATATGATGCGTGCGGGCGCATATACAGGGAGCGTCGCGCGCATACGCTTGCTTACTTAGCCGATCGCGATAACGGCCAAATTAAAGGTTCGCCTGCTATGCAGCGTGACGTGGACCTTGCTATCCGATACCTATGTAGAGAAAAACACCGTAGCGCTTCAGAGCTGGGCGAGTATTACCGTGAGTTAGCTGAGCATATTTACCATCCAAACGCAAACGACCGCGCAGAGACGCGGTCCTATGTGGATAACTTGATCAAGAAGATACCTCAAGCCGAGATAGATAGAGCCGCAGACAGCCTCGGCCCAGACGGGAAGAATTATGCAGCTATGGTTAAGACACTCGAGCACACCTTCAAGAAGCTGTTTAAGCTTGAGAGCGTTGGCATAAAAGTAATAATCGATACGTCCGACGAAGATAAAGAGGGCACGTTCGGCTTCTATAGTCCAACGAGCAAAGTGCTCCAAGTTAATGCTAAATATATCGAGACGTGTATGCGAAACGATTACAAAAACAGTGACGAAGAGTATGTTGCGACGAAGGTTATCAATGAGATTGCCGACACTATAGCTCACGAATTTTTGCACGCATATCAAGAAGAGTACGGTAAGCTGCATAGTGACAAACGCGGCGAGATGTATGTAATTAATGGCTTTGATTATATTTCTGCGGAAGATAGCTACTCCAAATATAGGGACCAAACGATGGAGCGTGAATCATTTGATATGGGCGGTAAATTCGGAAGTATGGTCGTCAGCTCGTACTTGTTAAAGAAAGGAGGACGAAGATGAGTGAGGAAATCGTAAAATGTCTGACCGACGAGCTAAAATATAGTGCTGGTGATGCCGAATATTATGCTAAGCAGCTCGCTGAATATGACGATATTGCTAACGAATTCTTAACGTGGAGAAAAAACCAAAATTACGACTACTCGCCAGCGCTCGAGATAGATGGCTGGACGGCGAAAAAAATCCACGAAAGAAACCGCAATATAGATGCAGTCACCGTATTTATGACCATGTATTGGCTGCGCGTTGATCCAGATTATGTTAAATCGGAGCTCGAGACGGGCTTTGCAGTAAAATAAAATAAACCAAAAAACTCCCCATCTGGGGAGCTTTTTGATGATTAGTCGACAACTTCTACGCCCATCGAACGTGCGGTGCCAGCAATGATTTTGCAAGCGCCAGCTTCGTCAATCGCGTTAAGCTGATCTTTCTTAATCTCGGCAATTTCTTTAATCTGAGCCATCGTGATTTTGCCAACTTTCTCAGTGTTTGGCTTCCCGCTACCTTTATCTAGCTTGATTTTCTCGCGGATTAAATCATCTACTGGCTGTCCGAGGCAAACCCAATCAAAAGTACGATCTTCGTAAACTTTGATATGGACGATAACGTTCTTGCCAGCGAATTCTTTGGTCTTCTCGTTGAATGGATTGATAAAGTCCATCATGTTTAGACCCCACTGACCAAGGGTGCTACCTACTGGAGGTCCAGCTGTTGCTTTGCCGCCAGGAATGCGCAACTTGAGGTTGCCGATACATTTCTTTGCCATTTTATTAATATTCCTTCTCCGACTTTGAAGCGCTTCGTCGGAAATTACGTTTAATTAAACGTGCGTAACGCGGTTAATTATACCTTATTTTCGCCACAATGGCAAGCCGCCCGCATCGCTAGGGCTGGTCTTTTGCGAAAAACAGAAAAAATGTTACAATATTGAATGTAGCTAAAAAAACTAGTTCTTTTATAAGGGAGGTTAACAATGAGCAAAGATGAGAAAGGAAACGCAAGAGTTGGCACGAGCGGGAGCCATATTCCGCGCCCCTATGAGGTTGATCTGAGCGATTGCGCGATAGATGAGGCCGGGAATAGCGATACGGAGCCTAAAGATGCGAGCTGCATTACCGAAAGACCTCAGTCTAGCGGTGGTATCCCGCAGCCGTATAGTGGCTACTAAGGAGGTGGACATGAATCGTGACGGTATGCTTCGTGTGACTTCCGTGCTATCGCACGCGTATGGAACCAACCGCTTTCTCGTGCAGGCAGTACGAGACGTGCTCGCGGCCAATATGAGCGATGAAGATATCGAAGCCAACGCCCCCGAGTTTACGGACATGATCGACTCGATGATAAACGTAACCTATCTGTTCACCGAGAGTAGACACGAGAATAAGTCGTTCTACTATCCAGTATTTGGCGAGCTAAAGCAAGTCAAAATAAATCTGGAAACATTCCTTCGGGAAGTTTTCGTCTTTAAAGCTGGATATCGAGGCGAACTTGACGAATCGTCGTTTTCTCCGTACCTAAAGAAAGCGATAGATGCCGTCAGGAAAGCCGCAGCCTATGGCGACGATATAGAAAATGGTTTGCTTGGCCGAGTACTTGTGGACTTTTTGGTGGCGTTCATAAACGAGTTTAATTACGATAGAGAATACTGTCTCTTGGTTTACGATCTCGCCACCGCGATAGCTAAGTCATCAGTTTTTCGCACCTATTACGATAAAAGGTGTGTTCCGCCGTACAAGCTTTCGAATGTCTGAGCCCTAATGCGAGCCGCCCCGTACTAACAAGACTAATCCCCGGTTTCCCCGGGGATTTTTACTAGAATAACTAGAAGAGGCGTTACGTATAATCAGGGTACATACGTATTGACTAATTTGCATTTATGTGCTATTATATAACATAAGCGGCTTAATTTGCTGCTCGCATATTGATGATAACTTAGTTGTATGTTTTTCCGAATGGGGAGGTTCAAATGAATCTTAATGAAGCTAAAGCTGCTGTTAGGCAGTGGTTTAATGGAGAATTTTATGATTGGTTTCGCGACGCCGATGTCGGAGAAACGCTCACTCTCGAAGTTGCAGGTAATTTCAGCGCTGAGGACATAAAGCAGATTGCCAATGTGCTGTATGAGCTCAAAGACGAGATGTTCGAAGAAAGCTTCGACGAAGGCATCAGGGGGCGCTTTTATGACAGCGAGCACGGAGGCTACGTCGAGGGGAGACTTATGGCTCAGATCATTCCGGACATGGGAGACTATCGCACTGCCTTCAACTATGCTGACGGAGTTTTAAGAATTACCGTTGGTGTCACGGAGGTTTATTCGAAAAACATTGACGGCGGCGATTATTCGGAAATTTCGAGTGACGAATATTACGACCTGCTCTGCGAGATGGATCCCGATGAAGAATACGAGATCGACCTCGGGGTGACGCTATTGGCCTATGTTGAGTGCATGCTCGAGTAAGATGAGTAAAACAGCTGAGTTTTACCAAGCGAAAAAACCGCGGCGATGCCGCGGTATTTTTTTATGTACTTTTTAAAAGCTATTAGTCGTCAATTTTCTTAACTTGCAAGGCATCGAGCTCGACGGCGGTTTCGCGACCAAACATCGAGACGAGTACTTTAAGTTTACCTTTATTAGCGTCAATTTCGGAAATAGTACCCTCAAACCCTTTGAATGGGCCGTCGGTGACAGACACGACTTCACCAATCTCGTAGTTGACGGTAAACTTCGGGTCTTCAACGCCCATGCGTTTCTTAATCTTTTCGATTTCTTTATTCGAGACTGGCGTTGGCTGAGTGCCGGTACCAACGAAGCCGGTTACGCCAGGTGTGTTGCGAATAATATACCAAGTCTCATCCGAGAGGCACATTTCCACTAATACATATCCCTGGAAGATTTTCTTATCAGCGACACGGCGCTTGCCATTCTTGATTTCGATTTGTTTTTCCTTTGGAACGATAGCGTCAAATATTTTATCTGCAAGATCGACACTACCGATACGTTGTTTGATGGAATCTGCGACCTTGTCTTCATAACCCGAGTAGGTACTAATAGCGTACCATGCGCGAGATCCATCATAACGGTTAACTGCCATTTTGTAAATTCTCCTAAACGTTGCTTAATATTTTACTAAAGATAAAGGTAAAGAACGCATCTAGTAGCATGATGATTGTTGCAATCAAGATAACGTATAACACTACCGATAGTGTCATTTTCCAGGTTGACTTACGATCTGGCCAGCGTACCTGGCGTACTTCCTGGAAGGATTCTTTGATGTAACGACCGATTGCTACAAATGGGCGGAAAAGGATAAATACCTTTTTGCCTTGTTTCGCAGCCTTTCTTTCTGCCTTTTTCTCAGCTTTTGCTGCCTTTTTGGCTTCCGCATTCTCTTTGGCGCGGACTTTTTTATTCTCGCTTTTCTTGGCCTTGATGGTGACCTTGCGAGTAATTTCTGCGTCATCGGACTTATCGGCTCTGTTCTTTGCGCCATCGTCCTTCGCTTTAATTCTGGTTACGTTTGCCATTAATTACTCCCATTAAAAATAGTCCTTTCGGACTCTTGTCAAGAGTATATCAAAAAACCGGCATTTATGCAAATACCGGTTTAGTGTTTTTAGAACAAATAGTTCAAATAATCACGCATCATGCGCGAGCCAGAACAAACATCAAGGTATGCTTTAAGCTCTTTATGAATCCAGTATTCTAGCTCTTGGTCGTTGTGCCATGCTTTTGCGGCAACTTCCATCTGTTTGTAAAGGTTTTCAGTTTCTTGCTCCTCGTTCTTGCCTTCGATAGTTAGGTAGTTGTCTGAGCTACGGTCCGCTACGCCGCCATCATGAGTGGAGATTAGAAGACCCATATTCGCGATATCCTTCATCCAACTCGTACCGCAAGCCTCAAGGCCGACGATAGGCGTATTGATTGAGCTGTTGGCGCCTAGAGACAAGCCTAGGCCTAACTCCTCATCGTAATCTGGCAAGTAGTGTACGCGCTCACGGAGAATTGGGTGGCTGTTAATTAGATGTAAAGTATTCATCAACTTGCCGAACATATTCGAATCACCCATATGCACTCGACCTGCTAGAATGTAGTGCGCATTATTGTCCTGAAGGATACGCGCCAAGCGATCTGGATCGTTAAATGGTAGAGTTGGCCTCTTGTAATCTACGAAACGGCGCTTGAAATCGAACAAGAATGCGTCTTCTGGGATATGAATTTGGTTCCCGTATTGATCGGTCCGGTGCTGCAAAATCTCATTTAACCTTTTACGGCCGAGACTTTTTAGGTTGCGAATTTGTGTAGCCGTAATAGCATCAACTGCCTCTTCAAAGCCACGCGTAGTAGGAAGATCAAAGCGATCAAGCACTCCGTGCTCGCGGTAGAAATTCATAATCTCTGGGAGTACCCAAGTACGCATATGAATACCATTCGTGACACTCTTGAATTTAATCTTTGCGCCATTAATGTCACGATAGTTGGCGACTCTTGCATGGAGGATAGAAACACCACTTCGCAACTCGGCAATCTCTACGGTTGGAGTAGAAAGTCTAATCATTCCATCAGTGAACTTATCTGAGAGCCATCGCTTCACGACCACAGATTTAATATTAGGAAAGACATACTGCTCGAACTGACTGTAATGGAAAGTTGCTTCCGCCGCTTGAACGAGGGTGTGGTTTGTGTACAAGGTGTGCTTTCGCGTGTAGACAACGGCTTCATAAAAGTCCATGCCCGAGCTGACTAGCTCGTCGAGGCGTGCCACGGCTGCAAAGAATGTTGCGACTTCGTTTAATTGAATAACGGCAGGGCGAAGACCGACTAGTTTTAATGCCTGGTAACCACCAAAGCCTAAGGCGACTTCCTGATAGAGGCGATGGTCTGATCCTGATTCGCCAGAATAAAGTTCGCCAAAATTTGGCTCCGTAATGCATAAGAAACGGGAGGAACCAAGCTGTTTTTCGACAACGTCAAGCTCTACTGAGCTAGTTGATGTTTTAATACGCACCTTATCGACGTAATTAAAACCGAATTCTCGATAATTGCGCTCTTCGTGATAATCAATCTGCTCCATGTTCTGCATTTTCTGATGCGATTCCCATGGGTAAAAGGGTGTCACTAGCACAAAGGGCACTTGTAATTGCTCGGCCACGCGACGCATATCGGCAGCAAGTACGCCGAGACCGCCGCCGCCTCTAATACCATTAGACTTGTCGTAAGTCTCGATTGTCCAATAGCAATACGGACGATTAGGCGATAGTTTATGCGTTAGGCGTTCGCGACGGATTGCCTGGTAAAATTCCTCGACTTCCTCAACGGAATCAAGCGAAT
Organism: uncultured Candidatus Saccharibacteria bacterium; assembly: GCA_947304395.1. Taxonomy (GTDB): domain Bacteria; phylum Patescibacteriota; class Saccharimonadia; order Saccharimonadales; family Saccharimonadaceae; genus UBA2834. Next base: position 1,162 of record CAMZBA010000006.1, on the reverse strand, counting down.
GATAGGTTTTTAGGTCTGTATTATTATGTTCCACCCTAGTTTTCCTGTTTGTAGTTCTTATGCTTTTATTCTATTCTATCATACCATATTCTGAAATAACGCTCTTTTGCATTTTTGAATTGATTGTATTAAAATAGTTAAGACCGTTGGGGATTCGCCAAGTGGTAAGGCAGTGGGTTCTGGTCCCACCATTCGGGGGTTCGAATCCCTCATCCCCAGCCATTAAGGAATTTATCATCATTGACCAGAAAATTGAAGGGCTCTCTACAGAGGTGGAAGAGTCTTTTTTGTGCCCCAATTTCTAGGTTCGTAAAAATTCTACGAGCTAAAATGTCTTTTTCGAGCGAAGAACCAGCTCTCATCTTATCGGCACCGTTTAATATCAGGTTCGTAAAGTTTTCTTGGCTCATTCGTAGCTGGTCTGGATCGAAAATCCTAGCCTCAACTTTTTGGAGTTCTTCATTCAGGTCTATAATTTTAGTTTGAGTCTCTTCGAGTTGCCCATTGATTTGGTCTAATACGATTTTAGGAGTATTAGGGTTCTCCAAAAGCTTCCCGTAACGCTCTGAGAGCTCCCGTAAGGCTCTTTCGAGCTTGGACTTGGTTGCGGTAAGGCTGTGGCGTTCAAATTGCAAATCATCGAGCTTTTTGTTGATATATTTTTCGACTCTGCGTGAATAGCTTTTATAGTCTGGTTCGGATGCCTTGAGAGCTTCTAGGACGCTACACATGTAATCTACAACTATCTTTCCACGAACTTGTCCTTGTGGATGAGAACATTCTGGATTGCGGCAACAATAATACAAGAAATAATCGCCATGACGACTTTTACTACGGCTCGCATACATGAAACGACCACATTCTTTGCACCTAATGAACTTACGGAATGGGATAAATACTTGTTCTTTATCCGTCTCGCCTTCCTTTAGAAGAGGATGAGTTCTACGGGCCTTGAATTTCGTATCTTCTTGAACGGCAAGATATTCAGCCTCGGATATCATTGGCTTAAAGTTCGGCGTGACTTCTCTTAAATCAACCTTAGTGCCTGCTTGGATTAAAATGCCGTAATAGAATGGGTCTTTAAGAATGCGGCTAATAGTTCCTTTATCCATGCCCACACGCTTAGAGACTTTGTTTCTTTCATTGATTTTAGTCATCATAT
>CAMZBA010000005.1 GCA_947304395.1 uncultured Candidatus Saccharibacteria bacterium | reverse complement strand
ACTCAATATAAAAGACTGACGATGATAATTAATTGCACAACTAAATTGTTAAAATACGTAAAATTTTAAAAGCTCAGCTAACAAGGGTGTCAAATTAATTGTCCTCTCGCAGTTGAACTGTTCTTATCTTATATTACCTAAACTGAACTGTCAAGCACTTTTTTGGACTTTTTTTATAATTTCCACCAAGTGTCACCTAAAACAGATTATTACAGATAAAACCAAGCAAAATACCCAAAATGGCCCCTACGCAAACCTGCGGAATCGTATGCCCTTCCACTACTCTCATCTTGCGCGTTCTTTTATTATGATCGGACTCGGCAATTATATTTAATAGCTTGCCCTGCTCTCCAACCGCATAACGCACATTTACAGCATCATAGACGACAATAATAGTCATCGCTAAAGCCAATATAAATAGACCGCTCGTAAAACCATCTCGCAAGCCGAAAAAGACCGTCAAGCCCGTAAAACTGGCCGTATGCCCGCTCGGCATTCCGCCACTACGCGTAAAACAATCTACGACCTCCGCAAAACTTAATGGTCGCTTTTTTACAACTAAATCACCGATGAACTTACCCGACTGCGCAAAAAACCACCCCAATACAAAAGCAATCAGGCCTCCTATACTTCCTAATTCCATATTTCTATTATATATTATTCGGTTTTTTCGCACAAAAAAGCAAGGGCGACCCATAGGAGTCGCCCTGATAATGAAAGTGCTAGGAAGATTCAGGCTTGGAGACCCTACTTCCAATGCTCTCCTCCGCTCCTTATCGCATCCCTGCGGTTTGGTATAGCGGAAATACTTCATCGTTGTTGAGCCACAGACATTCCTCATCGGGTCTCACATTTTCATACGGTTGGCCGACCGTCCTACTCATACTCCTCCGAATCAGAATTTGCACGCCTGCGTGCGATTAAATAATGCTCCAAAGCCTATGCTCCGGAGCATTATTTTAAAGGCGCTTTAACGCGGTTATTTTGAATCGCTTTCCTTAGAGGCCTCCTCAATCTCTTCCTCTTCGTGCGGGATTATGCCAATTGAAGCTACCGTATCGCCATCATTCAGGCGCATTACTCGTACACCCTGCGTGGCGCGACCAAGCGTCGGAATATCCTTTACGGCTACTCTAATCGCCTGCCCACCGGTTGACATCATGATAATCTCCTTGGCTTCTGGATCAAGCGTATGTACCGCTGCAATTGGTCCAGTCTTCGCCGTTACGGCTGCCACCTTTACGCCTACGCCACCACGTTTATGTGGCGGGAAGTTAGTTGCGGCTGTCATCTTACCATAACCCTTAGTCGAAATTACGATTAATTTCTGACTTTTCGGATCAGATACAACATCCATGCCCACAACAGTATCGTTTGGACGCAAACGTACGCCACGCACGCCGCGCGCCGAGCGACCCATTGGGCGCACATCCTTCTCATTGAAGCGGACAGCCTGGCCGGCAGATGTCGAGATGATAATATCATTCTCACCTGTCGTACCACGTACCCAGCGCAATTCATCACCATCATCAAGCTTAATTGTAATCAAGCCATTCGTGCGAATATTGGCGTAATCTTTTAGCGAGGTCTTCTTAATCGTGCCTTTTGCGGTCGTCATAAAGAGGTAGCCATTCTCTCCTGCTTCGTCGCCCTGCTTAATAACAGCCGTAATCTTCTCTTCTGGATGAAGATTCAAAAGATTCACCGAAGCTGTGCCCTTTGCTACTAGCGACGATTGTGGGATCTCATAAGCCTTAATGCGGAAGATGCGACCCTGGTTTGTAAAGAATAACAAGAAGTCATGTGATGACGCCGTAATAATAGTATCGATTACGTCCTCTTCCTTCGTAGTCATGCCACGACGACCTTTACCGCCACGATTCTGTTTCTTGAAATCATTCTGCAACACGCGCTTCACGTAACCTTGTGCCGTCAAGAGTACAACGCTCTCTTCGTCTGGAATTAGGTCCTCTTCAGCGAACTTTCCGAGCTCATGATTAAAAATCTTACTGCGACGTTTATCGCCATACTTCTCTTTCATGGCAAGCAGCTCTTCCTTGATTAAGTCAAGAATTGCTTGTTCTGAAGCCAGAATACCCTCAAGTTTTGCAATTAATTCTCGAAGCTCCTTCAATTCGTTTTCGATCTTATCGCGCTCTAGTCCTTGGAGACGACGCAGTTGCATTGCCAAAATAGCCGCCGCTTGTACTTCAGATAAACCGAAGCGCTCCATCAAGCGTTTATCGGCATCATCATAAGACTCACGAATCGTCTTGATAACTTCATCGATATGATCGAGCGCAATTTTCAAACCTTCCAAGATATGTGCACGCTCTTTCGCCTTATTGAGGTCGAACTCCGTACGACGACGCACTACTTTTTGACGATGTTTAATAAACTCCGCCAAAATCTCCTTGAGGCCCATCACCTTTGGCTGAATACCGTCAACTAGCGCCAAGACGTTATAATGGAACGAGGTCTGTAAACCAGTTAATTTATAAAGCTGGTTCAAAATCTTCTTCGGAAAAGCATCCTTCTTTAGCTCTACTACTACACGAATCTTACCGCGAGCCGATTCATCACGTGCATCGGCGATATGATCAAGCTTCTTTGCAAGCACCAATTCGCGTACTTTATCTACAAAGGCCTCCTTACTCATACCGTAAGGCACCTCTGTAATTACAATGTTGAAGCGACCATTCTTGCGCTCTTCAATATTTGCCACCGCACGAATTGTCACAGAGCCACGACCAGTTTCGTAAGCCTGTACCATCGGCGCACCACCGTAAACTTCCGCGCCAGTTGGAAAATCTGGACCTTTTACGTGCTTCATCAACTCTTTCAGAGTGATGTCTGGATTATCAATCTGCGCAATCGTCGCATCGACTACCTCACCAAGGTTATGCGGCGGGATATTGGTTGCCATACCGACCGCAATACCCATCTGACCGTTCAAGAGAATGTTCGGGACTGCCGCTGGAAGCACCACTGGCTCTTGTTCGGTTCCGTCGAAGTTATCGCGGAAATCAACTGTATTCTTCTCGATATCCGATAGGAGCTCTGCGCCCACCTTATCCATGCGCGCCTCAGTATAACGCGAAGCAGCTGCTTCGTCACCATCCATCGAACCGAAGTTACCCTGACCTTCTACGAGCGTATAACGCATTTTCCAAGGCTGGGCAAGATTCACCATTGATTCGTAAATCGAAGAATCACCGTGTGGATGATATTTACCCATTACTTCACCGACGATACGAGCGGACTTTACGGTTGCATGTGGCGCTTTCCAACCGTTCTTATTCATAGCATAAAGAATACGGCGGTTTACTGGTTTCAAACCATCACGTACATCAGGAAGTGCGCGATCAATTAAGACCGACATCGAATAACGCAGGAAGCTATCCTCCATTACGTTTTCGACCGTTAATTCTTCTATGCCATCTTCGGCCATATGGGCTTTCAAGCCGCCAACTTTTACGACTTCTTCCTCTTCGGATTCGGTATTGTAATCACCCAAAGTTTCATCGACGCCCTTGTCATCGCTTGAATCTGGCACGCCACCAACTTTGCTTGTATCTTTTTCGTCTTTATCTGCCATTTTTCATTTCTCCTTAGAAGTCCAAATCGTCTAGGTCGACCGTTGCTGCTCTAGACTGGATAAAGTTTTTACGTAATTCCGCTTCGCTACCCATCAACTTCGTAAAGATTGCGTCTGCCTTCTCGGCGTCTTCAATATTTACCCGAATCAAGGTGCGGTTCTTTGGGTTCATGGTCGTCTCCCAAAGCTGGGCGGCATCCATCTCGCCGAGACCCTTAAAGCGTTGCTGAGCAGTATAGCCTGCCTGCTTAAAGCGTTCATCGTCCGGATTTATCTTCGTACCCGCCGCCTTACGCTCCTCAATTTTCTTCGTTAATGTATGCTCTAGCGCTTCTTCATTATAGATATACTCAATCTTACGTTGCGAGCCCGTACCCTTAATCAAGCCAAATAGTGGCGGTTTTGCCAAATATACATGACCAGCTTTAATTACTTCCGGCATATAGCGGAAGAAGAACGTCAAAAGCAGCGTCGAAATATGCGCACCATCCACATCGGCATCCGTCATGAACACAATCTTGTAATAGCGTAGTCCATTAATATCAAAAGAATCACCGATACCGACACCCATGGCCTTAATCAAAGAAACAATCTCCGCATTCGCGAACATCTTATCAAGACGTGCGCGCTCGGTATTCAATACCTTACCGCGTAGTGGCAAAATCGCCTGGATCTTCGAATCGCGGCCTTCCTTCGCCGAACCAGCCGCCGAGTTACCCTCTACGATAAAGAGTTCACATTCAGTACGATCACGCGAAGAACAATCGGCTAACTTCGAAGGTAAGTTCAACCCCTCAAACGCACCCTTGCGAATTACGTTATCGCGCGCTGCACGGGCTGCTTTACGTGCACGCGCCGCCAAGGTTGCCTTATTGACAATCTTTTTAGCAACGTCCGGATGCTCTTCGAGGTAATACGCAAAATATTCGCTAGTAACTTTATCAACATAACCGCGCACTTCCGGATTACCTAGCTTATTTTTTGTCTGGCCTTCAAACTGCGGATCTGGTAATTTCACCAAAATTACCGCCGTCAAACCTTCCTTGATATCATCCCCCGTTAGATTATCTTCTTTCTCTTTCAAGAGGCCATTTTTGCGCGCATAATCATTAATTGTACGATTTAATGCCGTACGAAAACCAACCACATGCGTACCGCCATCTGGCGTTAAAACGTTGTTTGCAAACGGGCGAATCGTTTCCGAAAAGCTATCATTGTATTGCACTGCTACTTCTACCACACTGCCCGATACTTCTTTTTCGGCATAGAACACCTCGTCTGCCAGCACTTCTTTCCCCTCATTCAAACGACGCACATAACTCTTAATGCCGCCCTCAAAGTAGAAAGAATCGCTCTTGCCAGTACGCTCATCATGCACACAAGTCAAAATACCTTTAGTTAAATACGCTTGATGACGCAAATAGTTAACTACCCAATCGTAATCAAAAACAACCGTTTCTTTAAAGATAGTCTCATCAGGATAGAAAGTGATGCTTGTACCGTGTTTCTCGGTTTTACCCGTTACGCCAAATGGCACCACGGTTTTACCAGTATCAAACTCGATATGATGAACTTTACCATCTTTATAAACCTCCGCTACCATATGTTTCGATAGCGCGTTTACCACTGACGAACCTACACCGTGCAGACCAGATGACACTTTATAACCGCCGCCACCAAATTTACCACCTGCGTGCAGGATTGTTAATACTGTCTCTAATGCAGACATTTTTGTTTTAGGATGAATATCGACCGGAATACCACGGCCATCATCGTCTACTCGACAGCCGCCATCTGCTAGCAATGTGACCGTAACGCAAGTTGCAAAACCTGCAATCGCCTCATCGATTGAGTTGTCGGCAATCTCTTTAATTAAATGATGTAAACCGTCATATCCAGTTGAGCCGATGTACATACCAGGACGCTTACGAACTGGCTCTAGTCCTTCAAGAACTTGAATCTCCTCAGCATTATACTCATCCGCCCCACTGGACTTCTTAGTTGCAGCCATAGAATACTTACCTCAACTTGATATTTAATACATATAAATAATATGCTATTCCCCTCATAAAATCAAGTCTAAGCCCCCTATTTTCGCGTCTAAGGGCTTTCTCAGCGCCAACGCAGTACGATGCCGTCTTCGTCGTCTTTAGCGGCATTAGCGACGCTCTGATTCGCTTGATTCGACGTAGCAGTCGTTTGCGTTACTGGAGTAGACGTAGTCGGAGCCACCGCCTGCTGACTTACGTTCAAAACTTTACGCGGTTCATGTTGAATTTTTAGCTTGGCGTCAGCCTTCAGGAAGTCATTTGTCGCCTTCTTAGTTTCGTTCACCGTCGTATTTGCCGCATTCTCTGCCGCCGTCGCCGTCCAAGTGGAACCAGTCGACATCTCTATTAATTCCTCAGCCGCATCTAGCTTGCGCGCGTTTGAGTCGTGCTGAATGTTTAAAGCAGTAGGGCTAGGCGCCGGTTGCAACGCAGGCTTAACCGCAGGTTGCACTACCTGTTGCGGCGTAGGAGTAGATGCAACGCTAGATCGCTCCGCAATCATCGGCTCTGGAGTCTGCATAGGGATAGACATAGGGGCTTGAGTTGCAGCCGGTCGCGCCTCATTTAATACGACTGGCTCTTGCACGGGCGGCGTCGCCACTTTTTTAATCGGTTTTGGCGCTTCTATGTTTGGAGCAGCCGGCTTCTTTGCTTCCCTCTTCGTTGCCAAGTTATCTTCCATTGCTTTTGAAGCATCTTCGCGGCTCTTTTTACCAAGTTGCGCCTTCTTCTCTAGCCAAGAATCCAAGAAATTCTTCTTTGGCTTAGCTACAGGTTTTTGACTATCGGCCGACCCCGCCGCCCCCACGGTCGCCGCAGCACCCGCCGTAGCGGTAGTCTCAGCAGCCGGCTTGGCCTTATCCTTCTCGTCCGTAGCCGCCAAGCGCTCGTCAATTTCTGCTTCAACTTCTGCGCGTGGACGACCATACTTCGACAAGGCATAAGCCTTCATACGCTCCATTAGCTCATCGTTACCCTCACCCATCGGCGGCAAAGACTTCATTGTAAACGGACTCGTCGGCGTATCAAACATCATTACCGTCGCAATCCAGTTAAAGTTCGGCTGTTTATGTAGATCTTCTGCATTAAAGATTGGCGAGAATGCCTTCTCCATCAATTCCGCATCCGTCACACCAATACGACCCGACATCAAGGTACCGACGTTGCCCAAGAGCGCCTCCCTAATCTTATCCGTGAGCTGCGTCATAAACTGGTTTGCCAAAATGAGGTTCAAACGATACTTACGAGCCTCAGATAGGATTGACTCAAAGCTCTCTGTTGCAAAGTTCTGGAACTCGTCTACGAATAGACAGAAGTCAACACGTTCATCCTCTGGCGTATCCTGGCGACTCATCGCTGCAGCCTGGAATTTCATCACGAAAATCATACCCAAGAGCTTCGCGTTTAATTCACCTGTTTTACCCTTTGAAAGGTTTACTAAGAGAATCTTACGGTTATCCATGATATCGCGAATATTGAAGCCCGACTTAGTCTGACCCAAGATATTACGCATCATCTTGTTTGAGAGGAATGGGCCCCACTTCGATACGAACCAGCTCGTCACCTCACCGGCATCACTCGACTTCTGTGAAGCTGGGAACTCTTTCGTCCAATAATCGTAAACCGTCTTATCCGTTACGTATTTCAATTTCGACTTCACAAATTCCGGATCAATAAAACACCTTGGAATATCAATAAAGGTACCGCCTTCTGGATCACTCATTAATAACAGTGCCGCATTACGGAACATGTGCTGCGCGCGTGGACCAAAGATACCTTGGTTACCCGGATCGTACAGCGAGGTAAGCATATTAATACCTTCCTGTACGATAAAGTCTTTCTGGTCTTCGCTCTCGTATTCAAACATGTTCATACCGACCGGATTATCCATATTACCCGGCTCAAATAGAATCACATCATCCATACGCTCTTGCGGCACGCGACTTAGCAGCCATTCCACGGCGTCACCGTGCGGATCGATGAAACAGAAACCGCGCCCATCGCACATATCCTGATAAGCCAAGTTTTCCAAAAGCACAGATTTACCAGAACCCGTAGCACCAATTGCGTATGTATGACGACGACGATCTTTTTCGCGCAACCGAATCACCTTCTTTTCGCCACGGAATTCGTTGACACCCAATATGATACCATCTTCGGCCAATTTTGCTGGACCATCTACCTGCTTTACTGCCTGTCGTTCTACCTGTGAAGTCGGAATTGCATTCTGTGCCGGCAAATGGAATAAGCTGGCCATTTCTACGCTGTTAAGAATCATGCTTCTTTGTGTCGGTGGGAAGATACGTAATACATAATTACGTACCAAATCCTCTGAACGACCCAACATGTCATAGCGAAAACCATTATATTGTGGCAAATCAAATTGCGAAAAAATCGAAACTACACCACTTAATAAAGATTCCGAACGTACTTTATTACTTGAGCTCGCCACCACACGAATCAATACCTCAAAGCCAGGATACTTCGTCTTCTCTTCGATCTTCTGAATCTCTTCTTGTTGTAGATTTGTTAAGACTTTGTTTTCATCTTGATATTTTTCATGCTCTGAAGGCGGCTCCCACAATGCATGTGCAACATCGCCAACAAAATTACCAGCATTGTATACAGCACGGTTAATTAAATTACCCGTACTATTTTTCCATTTCTTGCCGTCTTTTATATTTTGTACTCGCTCAAGCGATTTTTGTACCCAACTACCATCCGTTGGGCGGAACATAATCTGCAAGCCAATACCGTCACCTTTTTTTGCTACCGACATAGCATTTATTAAGCCTAACGCCACATCTCGCTTCGAATCTTCATAGGTGGAAATTGGATAGTAGTAGTCCTCTTTTAATCTTAGCTCGCCGCCAGAAACCGCATCAATCTTTCCTTCTGCACTAAAGAAATTCGGATCGGCCACCTCTTCCATACGCGCAGTTGGATATGCGGCCGTAACCGCCTGTTTTATCGTCTCAGTCAACACGGCTGGTACTACTGCATAATATTTAATAAAACCATCGTGGGCTACTATTTCAAAACTGATATGCTTCTGACCGTACAATTTCGCTTTCAGACCCTTCTTTAGCGTCGAAGAGATAATACTATACATTACTTGCGCTTCGGAAAGTTGTTCATTGATAACATCACGCTCATCGCGACCACCCACCTCAATATCGTCTGTACTTGGCGGCAAGTGAATCAACATTGGCACCATTTTTAGAGCGCGTGCGATATTCTTGCGGTCACGCTTCGCTCCCGCCCAAAGCTTCCAAGCCAACACCAAGCTCACGATAATTACTAGAGCAATCACTGCTATTGTTGCGATATCCATCTAAGCGCCTCCCCCATTCAGGCCATCACCCATCTTGCGAGCAAATGCCTTTTCCAACAATTTCCATCTTGCTATATCCATTTCCTGCACAAGATGAAATGGGTCTTTTCGATTACGATTCAGAATATCCGTCACGGCTTTTTCGTAACTCTTCGGTAGACTTTCCGCATCACGCGGAACTTTTATTTGTTCAAGCTGAGCTTTGACTTCTTCTGCTCTTTGCGCATCATTATCCTTATCGTCTTGTACGGGAACCGCGGAAGCAGGCTGTTCGTTCGGTTGAGCTTCACCGCCAGTTTCCGCCGAATTATCAGTATCAACCAGTTCAGCCGGCATTTCAATCTTTGGCTTTAAATCTTCCCGCTGATTAAGAAATTCATTAAACTTCTCTTTTTCGCCATCTTTCGGCAACATCTCTTGAGCACCAAAAAGAGCACCATTCCCACCGCGAGCACCCTCTATGTCGCCCTTGTTATCCATAAGCATTATTATATCACAAGACGTTTCGAGAAACTAAGAAACAAAGTAAGACTTCCAAGAAAAATACCGCTACAACTTCTACTATACTCAACCTGCCAAAAGTCTGGCCAATCAACAGGAATAGCGGCGCCAACGCAATAATTGGGCCATAATAATAGCTCTTCTTCTTTATATTGCCACCATTCGCCTTATTTAAACGTTTCCGTAAGTAAAAAAATAGCCTGCAGCCAAAAACTGCAAGCCCTAAACAAAGAACATACACTAGTATAAAAAGGACAAATACCCCTAAAGCACCCACCCCACTCGGGCTCGTCAAAAACATCATTGCTACAAGAAAGAAGAACGCTACAACACTGATCGTGAGCAATAACTTATCCATAAGCGAATTATAGCACAAAAGCACTAGTGATTTTCTTTTACTGCCCTTCGCTTGTCGCGCGAAAAATAAGTTATTACGCAATTATAATGACAAACTGAAAATACTTCTCCCCCACAAGATATTTGGGCCAAAGGTAGAGGGGTTTATCCGGCAAATATATACATTACTTATAGCCGCAAACTTGATCTCTACCCTGGCTTTATTGACCGCCTCTCGTATAGAGAGGCATAGTCCTTGCAAATCTCCGTACTTCTCTGTTTCGGGTATCTAATGTGCTAGTCGTATCGTCGATTTACGCGCTCTACGCTCCTTACCTCTCGGTAAGTGTTTGGCGGAGCTTAGCTTACTCCTAGGTGTAATTTATGGCTAGAAATAAGCTATTACTACGCCAAATTTACTACACATCCTCTTCTGTTTATTTTTGTGCTTTTTATTTTTGTTCAGGCACATTCTCAATATAGCAAATACTCGCATAAAAGTCAATAATTCTTGTGCTCAAAAATATTGTATTATTTACAACATTAGGCCAAACAACGGGGGCGCATGGGCCTAAATAGCGCATAGTAATTTTTACAACAAATGAATAAAGCGCGTCTATTCACTACTCTGCCGCCCGATATATATAATTAATACTTGCAATTAACTACATTAATATATATGACGCTATGACATTGCCGATCGTAGCCATCTTCTCAAACTTAGTAATATTTACAACACTCGCCAATTACTACATTACCAAATAGTTAATTCCAAACTGTTTATGTATTTTTTACAGATACAGATATAACCATCTTGGCGCTACTTTATAGCTATTTTTACCCATTATTCGTTATATCTTACCCAATTTCTACTAATCCATCCAAAACAAAAAACATGACAAGACAGCCAAAAATGCGCTCTGCCCAGAATGCCACCTACCCAAAGCCCGATTCGAATCAAAACATGTCATTTGCGCACATATTTTCCACAATAAAAATGCGTAAAAATATTGTAAATAATACAACACTTTTTGTATTGACATGAGCATTTTAAAGCCTTATTATAGAGGTAGCTTTTGAATAAAAATATTATCCAGAGGCCAAAAACAAACATCGATTCCAAAATATAACTCCACACTCCACACAGAAGATCCGGTTTTCCTCGCAGTTACCGGATCTTCACTTTTTTATATAAAAATCATCAAAAAATCGCCAAGATGGCGAATTTTAACAGGGTTTTTGGTGGAGCTGCCGGATACTGCCTCCGGGTCCGAACTATCTCTGGCATGCAATCTACGGACATAGTTCATTCTTTCATCTCGACAAACTCACTAGAGCTGGAATAAACAAAACTCAGCGAAGTCATGACTAAATTTTCGTGCTAACCACTGTCAGAAGGTCAACCTTATTACCATGTGTATGATATTATCCGAAGTTATGGTATCTCACCGAGGATAACAGACCTAGGTATATCTTAGGCCATAGCGTAAGCAGGCATATAAGCTACATGCTTACTAGCAGTTTTGTCTGCATTTATGAAAACACTTACGGTGTTAATCGATCCGCATGCATACTGTTAATAATCCGTCTAAGCTTTGTCAGCCCCAACTACTTACAATTTTATCGCACTCACGCTTTAAAATCAAGTCTCCACCCCTATATACTTCCACCATGAAAATCTCAAAAGTTTATTCAGCCATCCCCTATGGCTATACGGGTCATCTGGTTACGGTCGAAGGCGACGCGACTCGCGGTCTTCCCGCCTTCAATATTGTTGGCATGCCCGGTAAAATGATTACCGAAAGTCGCGACCGCATCCGCTCTGCTCTTCGCAACTCTTTATTCGACTTTCCTCGGCACAAAATTATTATTAATCTCGCACCAGCCGAACTTCATAAGGATAGCACTCATCTTGACCTGCCTATCACCCTAGCGATTCTCAGCCTTTCTCAGCAACTATTAGCAAAAGACCTACAGAATCGTATGTTTGTGGGTGAATTGTCCTTAGACGGCAATTTAAAGCCCATCAAGGGCATTTTAAATATCGTCGAAACCGCCAAAAAATATCGATTTAAGCAGCTCATCATTCCCGCTGGCAACATGCCTCAAGCCACCCTTCTAGCCGACAATAATCTTGACATAATCCCCGCACATAATCTACGCGAATTATGACTATTTCTAAAAGGTAAAGCCACCATCAAGAGCACCACTGTCTTTGTCAAAAATACACAAACAGATAACCATAACCATTTTTATTTAGACGAGGTTATCGGTCAGGAACACGCTAAACGCGCCCTGACCATCGCCGTCGCAGGACGGCACAATATCCTCTTGACCGGCCCGCCCGGTACTGGCAAAACTATGCTTGCCAAAGTCAGCGCCAGCCTTATGCCGCCACCAAGTCTCACTGAACAAATCGCTATCACAAAGGTTCATTCCCTTCACTCTCTATGTACAAATATTATCTCGGAACGCCCATACCGCGCCCCACACCATAGTATCAATCTAACCGCTCTATTAGGCGGCGGTCCAAATCTCATACCGGGCGAAATATCCCTCGCTCATCTCGGCGTCCTACACCTCGACGAACTGCCAGAATTTCGTCGAGATTGTCTCGAGGCGCTTCGGCAACCGCTCGAGAACCATTTCGTTAAACTTGATCGAATCAATGGACATACTCAATATCCTGCCGACTTTATGCTAATTGCCACCATGAATCCATGCCCCTGTGGCTACTTTCAATCAAATATCAAAGAATGCACCTGCTCTCCTAGCGCCATTCAGAGATATCGTCAAAAACTATCTGGACCGCTTTTGGATCGTATCGATATTACAACCCCCGTCCTGCAAGAACCCGACAGTATCCTTCATCACGGCCGCACAATCAACACTAAACAGCATGCTCTCGCTCAAAAACAGATTCACGATGCCGTCCAACAACAACACCTACGCTACCATGACCTTACGAAATTCAATTCTCGCCTTTCTTCGCTTGAAATTACTAGATACTGCCACCTTACAAAAACAGCTAAAGACCTACTCAGCCAAGCTTCAAACCATTATTGTCTGTCCGCTCGTTCTTATTTTAAAATCATTAAAGTTGCTCAGACTATTGCCGACCTAGAACTCTCCCCTAAAATTACCACTGAACACATTTCGGAAGCTATCCAATATCGTCCCCAAATACTCAATTAGCTATATCTGGGGTCGCACCTCTTGTATTTTCGAAAGCATTTTGGTATAATTGTCGCCATAACAAAGTCTAATTTTTTGAGGAGCACTACCATCGGTACCAACAATTCGAAAACACGCATTAATGGAGATATTCGTTATCCGGAGGTGCGCGTTATCAGCGCCGACGGCGCGCAGTTAGGTATCATGTCTAGTCGCGACGCTCAGCTTATGGCGCGCGATGCCGGCTTAGACCTAGTGGAGATTTCCCCTAACGCTAATCCGCCCGTCGTCAAAATCATCGACTGGGGTAAATACCAGTATCAAAAGATGAAGGAGCAATCCCGCGCCAAGAAAAAAGCTAAAAGCTCCGAACTCAAACAAATCAGACTAGGTTTAAAAATTGGGGAAAATGACCTCAATATAAAATGCCGCAAAATCATCGAATTGCTCGATGACGGCGATCGTGTCAAAGTAATGATTATCTTCCGTGGCCGCGAAATGGCTCACAAAGAAATCGGCACCGAACTCATGAACCGCATCATCGAAAAACTCGGCAGCGAAGTTGTCATAGACGGCAAATCGCAGATGAGCGGCCGCAATCTTACCTTTACGGTTCGCCATAAATAGATTGCATTATAACGCCCACCGGTTCCCTACACCCCAAAGCGTTCCATATATCAACTAAAGTAGGAAAGGTAATCAAATGCCAAAAATGAAAACCCACAAGGGTACCGCCAAACGCGTCCGCATTACCAAAACTGGTAAAATCGTCCGCGAACGTGCTTTCGGCAACCATATCCTTGCCAAAAAGTCCAAAGCCCGCAAACGCAACATGAAAACTGCTGCTGTTATTCGTGGCAAAATCAAGAAAAACGTTAAGACTGCATTAGGAGCTTAATCATGAGAGTTAAACGTGGAGTCGCTGCTCGCGCAAAGCACAAAAAGATTCTTAAAGCTGCTAAGGGTATGCAGCATTATCGCACTCGTAGCTTCCGTCTTGCGAAGCAAGGTGTCATCAAAGCATTACGTTATTCCTACCGTGATCGTCGCAATCGCAAACGCGATTTGCGCGCTCTCTGGATTACTCGCATTAACAATGCCGCTCGCGAAAACGGCATCAGCTATAGCAAGTTAATCAATGGTATGAAGACTAAGGGTATCGAACTCGACCGTAAGGTTCTTGCCGAACTTGCCGTCAGCGATCCAAAAGCCTTTACCGCCATCTGCGAAAGCGTAAAATAGTTAGGAACTAAAAATACCCCACTATCTGGGGTATTTTTTGTGGAATCTTTTCCCGAAAAGCGTTAGCACTCCAAGGTATGCAACTGCCAATAAGCATTTTCAGACCAATGGTTTTAGTGCGCTCTCCCATCTTTTCAAGATATTTTTACAACAAAAAATTCCACATCAAAACGTGGAATTCCAAGACATAAAAGCTCGTATAATAAGCCGGGTTCTGTGACTTTATTATATAAATATAATAAAGCCCGCAGTCATCTATCTAGCCCCGCAATTGCTCACGGGATCTAGCGGTGAGCGACCATCCGCGGACCACGGTATCTAGGTCTCCTTGCAGCCGGTAGAGTTTACCCCACCCCGATGTCACCACCAAGGTCTGTGGGCTCTTACCCCACTCTTTTCACCCTTACAACAGTTAAACAACTGAAGCGGTATAGTTTCTGTGGCACTTTTCCTACACTTGCGTGCGGTTGCCGTTAGCAACTACCGTGTCCTATGCTGCCCGGACTTTCCTCTCGCCAAAAGGCCAGCGACTACGTCAACGAGCTTGTCGTTAATTATACCAAACCTTGACAACTTTTTCAAATGTTATCTATTAATAAGCTCCCCGGCGCACATTTGCGTCGATGACCTTATTTACTTCCGCATCAGCCTCTACATTCATACTTCTCGGCACATGCGTGAAACTGTAAGCTTCGAGATTCTCCAGTAACTTCAAAACATCTGCGTGCACTTGCAATAAATCCTGATTCTTCACCTTATAAACGCCATTCATCTGGTTCACCATCATTAAGCTGTCACTCTTAAAATGCACCTTCTTCAAACCTAACTCGATTGCCTGCTCTAGCCCTTCTTTCAAGCCATAATACTCCGCTAAGCGCGAGCTGGAAAAGCCCAAAAACTCGCCACCCCTTTTTAGTTCTTTGCCATCCGGGCCAATAATATAATAGCCCAAACCACTTGGCCCCGGATTCCCCCGTGAGCCACCATCTGTATAGATAGTTGCAAAATCACTAGCCGGCAACACTTGCGCATTTTCGCCCGATTGTATAATTCGCGATGCCGGTGTTCCTGCCTTCGTAGCCGTAATCTGTAATACCATCAATGACGCTTCTTCAAGCGCAAATGAGCCCATCTCTGATACTTTTACCCACTTATAAGCCGTATATCGCTCATTTGTAATCTTTACTGATCCACTCGCAATCTTTATCTCATATACGATATAAAGATTTCCCGTTTCGGACGCCCCCTCCAAGTTAGTAAAAGTCACCGCATCAACTAATTGCACGCTCGTAGCTTGCGCACCCAAGTTCTCATAAATCACCCGCGTCATAGCCTCTTCTGGTTGTTCACCAAAGATAATTTTCCCCTGCGGCAACTCAAAATGTGGCGTTCCGCCATCAATTCTTCCCCCAGCCCGCTTCAAAAGCAAGACCTCATCGTCTTTTCTGCATATCGCCGTCACCCGAATGCGTTGTTTCATATATTATCATTTTACCACAAGCGTTTAGTATTTCCGCCCCCCTCTTATGGCTCTCATCGCGTCTTTTTCGACCATACGGCAATGTCCAATTTTTTTGGACTTAAAAATTATAGAGTTAACAGATACAGAATCGCAACCCCGCCATTTCAACTCCTGCTTTGTAGTAAGAATAATGTCCGAAATAATCAGACATAGTCACACTCTTCAACAAGGAGCGCACGGCGCGACTTGGAAATTAAATAAACCACAAAAACCCAAGTTGCATCGTTTTCCCGTGATAAGAACACGGTGGGTAAACTCTCTCATACTAAACCCACGGGCTTAATATGTCGAATTCCCTAAAACATGATTATTCAGGAAAATCATGCGCAACTTGGGCTACTTTTATTCTACCACGCCAACCTCCCCCCGTCAAAAGCACGCCGGAGAGAAACTACGCTCCACCAACTAGCATTGTAAAGAAGCGTAAAATAGCATTCATTGCGCCACTCATATAAAAACTGAGCGCCGTGCCAAAGAATAGCAAGCAGAAATATACTACAAATAAACCATATCTTTCAATTTGCTCCATAAATACCCGAACTCCCCCTTCTGGCGCAATCGCATATAGCACCCGCGATCCATCTAATGGTGGAATTGGAATAATATTAAACAGCATAAAACCAAGATTAATACTTACTCCAAGCATCGCGAACATGCTCCAAAAGCTATCCGCAGAATAATATACTTCCCCATTTTGAATCTGAAATGCCCCCGCCCAATATCCAACCAAGAAAAACACTAGTGCTAATATGAAATTTGTCAATGGTCCCGCTATCGCTACTAGCGCAAATCCCCACTCTCGATATTTTAGCTTGTATTTATTAATTGGAACCGGCTTTGCACCACCAAAAATCGGCCCGCCCATCAATGCGAGCAATATAGGCACCATTATCGTCATAACTGGGTCGATATGCTTCAGTGGGTTTAAAGATAATCGACCACTATATTTCGCCGTATCATCACCGAGCCTTAGCGCAACAACTCCGTGCATCAACTCATGTAAAATCATCGAAAACAAAGTAATAATAAATACCGCAAATACATACCCCAAGGTGTGAGTTAAATCATCACTCATTTAATTATTATACCATATACACTTAGAGCTCTACACTCTTGCACAAAAAAGATGGACCCCAATAACAAGAGTCCGTCTCTTTTACCTAAAAGGCAAATCTACTTAATCAAACCCTTCTTACGAAGTGTGCGAAGCGTCGAAGCGGCAACTTTCATTCTAACCTTGCGGCCGTCAATAATAAAGGTGCGCTTCTGGACATTTGGCTCAAAAACTTTACGAGTCTTGTGCTGCGAAAAGCTTACGTTGTGGCCATACATCTTGCCTTTGCCGGTAATTTCACATACTGCCATATCTATTATCTCTTCTTATTATTAAAAACTTGCTCTATTATATCTTATAATTGGCTTTTTCGCAAGGGGTCTAATCTAGCTTCCATACTTCCATTACGGCCGGCAGCGAATTGGCATTTTTAATCTTTAGCTTCTTCTCTGTCTTTACAGAAGCTTTTATCTCCGCAAAGTCCATATTGCCCATCGGAATTACAATCTTTGGCTCAACAATTGGGACAGTCTTTGGGTTACTAGTCCCTAGAATATCCACTGGGCCAAGGTTATCAAGATCATCGGTTTTAGCAGTATTCCCTACAATACCAATTTTAATGCCATCCACATCAATACGGTACATGATGCCACCTTCTTTCAGGCTAGTACCAACAATTGCAATGTCACCAATCTCAAATTCCCCAGAGCCTCTAATTGTGCCAACCTTCAAATCGGCATTAATTGTCGATTGTGCGACATTAATATTTACGACTCTTTCCTTAGCTTTTATCGTCATTTCGTCAGAATTTTTCAATTCAATTTCAAACATTTTCTACTCCTCTTCTACTATTTACAAAATTCTTTCCGGATCATAAGTTTCACTAATTCGAAGCGACCAAACGTCCGCTATGAATCTATCACGCACGCTTTTACGATATAGATAGTCCTCGCGGCTCATGATAGCATAATTAAGCGGCTTGCCCTGGCGCTTCTCTACTACTTCCGCCCATCGCGTCAACTTTCGCTGGTAATCATCGCCAATAATCAGTAAGTCCAGCCCGTCTTGGCCAGGCAGACGATTTGTAACAATTAAGCCATGTATTAGATTTTCCACTGGACGCACATAATCCGCCCAAGTCGGCTTGTGCGCCTCGACGTCTTGCTTTGAATCAATTTTTCGTGAGAATATTTCTGACATCGGACGAGCGAATGGATGTTTCATATTTGCTGAATAATAAACTTTATTCTCATAGTTCTCAATTTTTACAAGCCCTAACGCATTTAAGTTCGTCAGCTCGCGCCTCACAGAGTTTATCTGTTCTTCTATTACGCGAGTAATCTCTCGAACATAATACGATTTTTCTGGATTTTCGAAGAACAAACCCAATAATTTAGCCCTTGTTTTTGAACCAAACAATTTTTCTAATGGCACTGCGTTTTCTTTGCTCATCTTATAACTATATTAACAAAAGAATTAGAATTTATCTAGACAAGTAAAAATTAATTATACGCTCCGTAGCGCCATTCAACCCTATCCAGACGATATTCTTATTTCTCTTAAACCATGTTAATTGTCTTTTTGCCAAATGCCAATCATCTATCTCATTTAGCCGTATCGCCTCCTCGCGATCAATATTTCCACGCATCATTTCCCAACAAATTGGGTAAATATCCGACTTCATTGCTTGACTATCCCAGCCGTATTGCTCTACTAGTGCCAGAGTTTCTTTCTCAATTGGCTGAGCAAATAATTTATTCGACCTAATCAGCAACCGTTTTCGCAATTCATCGCGCGGCCAATCGATACCGAATACTACATAATCCGAACTCATCTCTTGTCTGTCTGAATAATTATTTTTCACAACATCATTGAAATGATAATCGTAGACTAGTGCATCCACATACAGTCCCGTACCGCCCACAACTATCGGCAAATGCCCTCTCCTACGTATATCCTTAATCTTCCTGCGTGCATAATTACAAAAATCAACAACCGTGAATCGATCATTCAGCTCTACTAAGTCAATGCCCCAGTGTGGCACGCCTTTCATCTCCGTCAGCATGGGCTTTGCTGTACCAATATCCATTCCCTTATATATCGCACGCGAATCCGCCGAAACTATTTCACAATCACAAATACCTCGTTCCGAAAGCGTCAGCGCCAAATCGATTGCTAAACCAGTTTTTCCGCTCGCAGTAGGTCCTACTATGACCAATACCGGCCATTTAGATACACCAAAAACAGCAGAGCCACTCCCCGCTCTGCTGTCTTCTTTCGCAATTCTATTTTTGGCGCTCACGGTAAGCGTAAGTCTCCGTGTCGACAGATATTACATCGCCAGTCTTAATGAAAGCTGGAACTTTTACCTCGACACCAGTTTCAAGTTTTGCATCCTTCTGTACGGAAGATGTCGTATCGCCCTTAACGACGCTTTCGGTATAAGCAACCTCCAGCCACACATTCTTTGGCAATACTAAGTTAATCGGACTATCGTTGTAAAATTGAATATCGAAGTTTTCGCCTTCTTTCATAAAATCCTTCGCATCACCAACCATATCAGCAGTAAGCTCATACTGGTTAAAGGTCTCAGGATTCATGAAATAGAATTTCTCGCCATCATTATAGAGGTATTGCACCGTTTGATTCGCAACCTCTGCTGGCTCAATTTTTTCCTGACCTTTGAAGGTTTTCGGTAATAATGCGCCCGTAATTAGGTTCTTAACCTTCACATTCACAATACTACCACCACGCCCCATTACTTTTTGTGAATATTCCACCACTTTATATGGCTGACCATCCAAAGTTATTAGGGTATTTTTCTTTAAATCTGTTGGTCCATACATACTTAAGAACCCCCAGAACTACGCGCTAGCAACAAATGGCATTAATGCTAAATGGCGAGCACGCTTAACAGCTACGGCAAGTTGACGTTGCTGTTTTGCAGATAAACCAGTCTTTGAAATTGGTTCAATGCGACCATATGCATCGACATAGCGTTGTAGAGTTTTTACATCGCGATAATCGAAATACATATTTGGATCATTCTTGTATCTCTTCATCTTTTACCTTTCTTATCTATTAAAATGGAATCTCACTTAGGTCGATAGGCTCATCAGAAATATCATCCGGCGCGACATCCGTAGTGCTATTATTTGCGCCTCCTTTGCTTCCGCCAGAATAACTTCCGCCATCGCCATTGCCTCCGCCGATAAAGTTAAAATCTTCAACGACGATCTCAACCCGAGAGCGCTTTTGGCCTTCCTTATCTTCCCAGCTACGCTGCTCGATACGGCCAGAAACCAAAATTCCGCTACCCTTCTTTGCATATTGCGCGATAATTTCACCGGACCTCCCCCAAGCCGAGCAATCTAAGAAAGAAACTTGCTCCTTATTGTCTCCTGAGCCGTCTTTATAATTGCGATTTACCGCCACCGTAAAGCTACAAACTTGAGCCCCACTTGGCGTTGAGCGTAATTCTGGATCACGCGTCATATTACCTACAATGATTGCTTTGCTAAATCCCCGCGCCATATGTTATTCCTCCTCTTTTGGTTCTTCTTGAACTTTGCGTTCTTGGCGTTTTGCCAACATCTTTTCACGACGTGGATCCTTCGCAACTAGCAGATAGCGAATCGTCTCATCGGTAATATTGAGTACCGAAGAAATTTTTGCTGGAGCGGCTGCTGGAAGTTCCAATTCGTAATAGTAATAAACCGCAAAATCTTGACCCTTAATCTGATAAGCAAGTCTCTTCTTGCCTTCATTGGCCTCTTTGGTAATCTTACCACCGTTGGCCTCAATCAAAGCCTTGACCTTGTCGGTTGCCGGCTCAAGATTCATCTCTAAATCAGGATGAATGAGCACGGTTAATTCGTATTCTCGCATAGAACACTCCTTTGGTTAAAGCAAGAGCGCATTATTTTTTAAAATAGCCTCTTGCTGAGCTAATATTGAGCGAATTATAACATATGTCACCCCTGTTTGGCAAGTCAAGACCAAAGCATTTGGCTACAATTCTTCACCAATCCTCAACAATAATACGTCGCGGTAATGGCGCGAATCTTTATCGCAAGTAGATAGAAGTATCAATTGCCAGCCATTTACTTCATCGGATTGTAATCTCTCGGCTGGATAGCTGCCATTTACCGTACTACCGCCTTCAATAATAGACTTAATAATTTCTTTATTTTTACCATTTCGAATACTTGCCAAATCATAGATTTTCGTCTTGGTCACATCCTCCACCGAATAAGATATTACCTCAAGCTCAAATGTACCTTTTGTGGTAGTTATAGTACCCCGACGATGTTTCTGCAAATAAGAGCTATCTACATATTCCACCAAAGAACCAAACATTTTATTACGGTTCATACGATGACCATAAATAACCGTATAATTATCATTTAGGAAATCATTCCGATGATCCACAAACGGATTGCCAGCAATCGAATGTTCGCCCTTATAATCCACCGTTAGATACTTCGCATTATCTTTAGACTGCGTAATTGGATAATCTATCGGGGTATCATCTAGCGTTAACCACGCAACTATATCCTCATTAGTTCTTTGCAACTCCCGTATATCCGGATAGGCTCGATCAGCCATAGCCAACTTTTTCAGGCTATCTGGAATATCTGCCTCTTTCACAACTAAATGATTATCAATAAGCGCATAAATCCCAACGCACAAAAATAATATCGATACCGATAATAGGATAATATTGAACACCCTATCTATAATATTTTGGACGACAACGATTTTGTTTTCACTTTGCCCCTTCATATCTAAAAACTCCGCGTACGCAAAAGCAAAGCGATTACACTTCCCTTAATACTAGATTCCTTGATAGCGCCAAAAGTTCGAGAATCTTTCATATCTTCATAATTGGAGTTTAAAACGAAAAAGCTATCCGCCGGAACGCGAAAACCGTCACCGAAGGGATTAGCCTCGTCGAGTGTACTGTCGTAAACTGGCGCGTTCGAAACAATAACCCCATTAACCAACAAGTATCCATCATCGTTAAGCGTAATGAGATCATCTTCTTCTCCGATTATCTCAGACATCAATTCGCGACCATCGTAGGAATAAATAATAACGTCGCCGACACTATGATTCTTACCTATCCGATTAAAGAGTATAAAGTCACCATCGTTAATGCGTCCATTCATAGAAACGTCAGATATTCTGCGCAGCCCTACAAATACGCCAAAGCTAAGCCAAAGTATGATAATAATGGCAAACGCCTTCAAGGTTAGGAGTACCCAAGTACTCCTAACCTTGTTGCTGTTTTTCATATTTTTATTTTTCCTAGCTACAGCCTAATTAAGCCTTATTAGCGAGCTTTTTGCGAGCTACATAATAAACACCTGCTGCACCGGCGAGAGCCAAGAGAATATAGATAGCTATATTCATAGTTGCGCCCGTATCGACGGCCGAGTTAAGCTTTTCGTCTATAGTAGTTTTGTTCGCGGTATTGTATGTCGGAGCGTTAGTAGCCACCATAGTCTTGGTGCCAGTGCTGGTTTGCTCGGTACCATCGATGGTAGTTGTATAATCGTCAGTACCAGACTTAGCAATCGTATAAGTAGTACCAACTGGAATCTCAGACTTAGTGCCATTTGCGCCAATAGTAATAGTGTCACCTGCTTTAAGCTTAATGGTGTTTCCGTTAGTTACCGTTGCAGGATTGCCACAAGCAGAATCGGTGGTTAATGTATAGCTATCAGAGGTGCTAAACGAAATAGTATAATCAAAACACACGCTTGGGTCCGCCGCGTTACCAGATACGGTGTGGGATACCTGAATGTTTGTATAGGCTGGAGTGCTTGCGAAAGTAAATTCTGAATTAGCGCCAGAGAAAGTCGTGAGCTTGTTGCCATCAGAGTCCTTAATGTATAGGCTAGCGACGAAGCCAGTAAGATCATTGTTGTTGCGTACGCTAACTACCGCGGTGTAGGTGTCGCCACTTACCGGATAAATGGTAGAATTAGTTGATGAGCTTTCGGCGATAGCATAGGAATAATCTCCAGCACGCTCAAATTGCATACCACTAAAATCCACGGTTGCAGTCTTGGAAGCCTCACCCTGCGTCGTATAGCTATCATTGAAAACGATGCTTGGCGCAGCCGGAACGCCCGTTGCACCAGCTGGGTTATTAGAATCTGCCGTAATAGTATAGCCGAAAGTATTACTGATCGTACCGTAAGCATTCGGAATCTTGCGAATGATTGTAGCAGAGCTACCGCCAGTCCAAGTTGGCGCAGTAGCGGCAAATACATTACCAAGCGGAGCGATAGCTGTAGCGGCTACCGCTACAGCCGCCGTAGCGATAATTACCTTATTTGTTTTTTTCATTTGATTGTCCTTCTCTTGTTATTTTTGTTATTGACCTAAGAAATGATTTTTATTGTTTATTTTTGCCCCACAATCTCCTTTTTCATTGTACCATATTAACCTCCCGCTGTGTCAACCTATTCTAAAACCCACGGATTACCAACGCTTCCGTCGCCATTCGTAATGATAGCTCCAGGAATAATAGAGATAACGGGACGCACTGAGCCATAAGATGTGTCCACATTGGCGTAACCCGAGCGCGTGTTCCAGACAAGATTGAGAGCATTGTTATTATGGAATGAGTAAGGAGTCATAGACCATGAAGAGCTATTGCTAGTATACAGATATGTGTTACTGCTATATCCGCTCATGCCATGCCCCGCAAGAGTAAGTTCAGATTCGTTCGGAAGCCCAACGGGGTACGTGAGTTTGCCATTTCCATTAGTCGTGTTAACGGAGAATGAGTCGTTAGCCGAGCAATCGAAGGAAGGAGAGTTGCCGTAACTCAGTACGTTGAAATAGGCGCCACCATTAGTTCTACCGCCATTTGGATTCCAGCCGCCAACATTATAGACCCCAAAGCTGCGGTCGTTGCAGTATGGAGTGTCTTCAATTTTATCTGTATAGTCTATAAGATTGTGCGCATACCATGCATCGATAGCGCTCTTGACTGTAGAGTTTGTCTTATTCTCCTTCATTGCCGCAAGCACATCATTGATGTCGTCTACTCCGTTCGAAAGCGTGACGTAATACGCATCGCCGGAACCGGTGTAGTAATAAATGTAGCGTACTTGAGTACAGCTGGTCTGGCCAAAGGTGGGACAAATATAATGATGGGTAGATATATCTGTCATATTGTTATGACTCTCGGGCCCCTTGACGTCATTCAAAGTATAGGACGTTCCATTCCAAGTAACACTAGCGCCAAAGATTACGTTATGAACAAATGTATAGTCTATTGCCGTATATTCAGTTACTAGACGAAGCTCGCTAGATGCGCAAACACCAGAAGCGTTGCCGCAGGTATATTTGTATTCAGAGTAGTTACTTGGATTTTGAGACAATTCATAGAGTTTTACAACCATAGTATCCACGAGCCCAGAGTTGTCGTAAGTTTTTGCTATAGTGAGCACAGAATTGACTGGGATATAGCTATATGAGTATATAAAAGCATCTTGAATATATTGTGGATTATTACAGGTAACATTAGTATTATTGCCGCAAGTAAACTTGCCTTTAGTCTCAGCGTATCTAGAGCCCCATTCGCTCTTCTTTAAGGCAATAGCATTATTTAATGTATAAGTGCCGTCGCCATTATCTAAAATAGTGTCGCCAACCATATAACTAGTATCAACATCTGGGAGGGTTTCGCCGTCTCGCATTTCAAGATAATACATCTTGGAGTCTTCCACGGCGACAATATAGTAGATGACATTATTGCTGTAGTCGCTCTGGCTAGCGCGGAAAGTATATTTCCCGACTAGGCTAGCATAGTCCGAAGCGGATCCGACTTGATATGGATTAACGAGACTATATTTGCCCGCCACCTCAGTGCCGTAAGTCATATTATCGGCATAGTAGAAATCGGCGCTAAGTGAAGTTTCGAAAAGAATTGCTGCATCCGATACATAACTTTGCGATGAGGAAATAGTCATATTGTCACGAGAGTAGACATCCCCATACATATATCCAACATAGGCCATAGAATCGGTGCTAGGATTAAACTGCATTTTACCAATCGCGTAATATGACATAGAAGAGCTTAACGGCAAAACAAAAGCAGAGCTATCATCTCGTCTAGATTCCACATAATACATAGTCGCACAAGAGCCATTCTCGTTTGCGCTCCTGCAGGTATATTTCCCTACGAGCGAGTCGCCCGTGGTAGCATCCCATCTAGCAAGATATTTTACGCCCGATAGAACGAAAGTCTTGGTGTTCTCATTATATATATAGTCAGTACCGTAGTAATAATTATCAGGAAGACTCAGCGATGTTCTATTGCCAAAACCATCATGCGTGCCGCGGGAATTGTCGCATTGATTATCGCCACCCACTTTCCCGTTATATACCAGTTTTACGCCACCCGTGCTAGTGGTGCGTAGGGCCTTCCAACAAATACCTGCGAATAGTACATTATTGTCCGCGACGGCACCACGGAAATAATGAATCGGATACTCGTCGCTCGCCGTTGACGCGACGGTATTAGCGCCATCACCATTAGTAGCAGACGAAGCGTTGCCGAAGTTGAGCCCACTATCTAAATTGAATCCACCATTGGAACCCTGCGCAATAGACCTTTTAGCGATTTCGTTATAAAGAGTCTTAGCAACGTGAACCGTGCCCTCCATGCGCTTTCCTAAATCAACTTTTGTCCAAGTCGCACCGAGCGTAATGTTCTTGTCTGGCATGCGAAAATAATCGTCATTAAGTCTAGTAACTTGGTTTTCCACAATCTCATAGCCGGCGAAATTATACCCACTACATGTTGGGACAGTATCTGCTATTTCTACGGCCGTATATACGAAATGGGTTTCTTGGTTTGGTATGCCAGACACACTACAATCGCTTGGAGCATTAGGTATATAGGTGACATTATAGTCAGTCTTAAGTACTGGCGTAGACTCAGTAGTTACGTTTTCGCTAGCAGTATCATACAAGGATGATATTACTGATGCATTTTTGTTAGTCGAATACAGCCCTGGCTCGGCGATATATTCGTCTTTGAGTCTTATATCTATCTCCATGTGAGCTGAAAACCCAGAGCGAAGTGCGCCGCTTATATCCCACATTATTCCAGGAGTAGAGCCTTCGTATTCTAATGTTACCGTGCCCCTATTTGCGCGAATGGCATCGAGACCCGAAATTGTAAAGAATTCATCATCTATATGATCCGTAAGGACAAATTCGTCATATTTATATGGGGCGATAGATGCCTCGGGTATTACATCAACAAGGTTATTCCTGCTCGCAACGAATTGACTATCCGATATTGCGGCTAAATCTCTAATAACAGCGTCACCCATTTCATATTGAATAGCATTAATAGTAACAAAAGAATATTTGTGCTTAATAAGCTGATATTCTGCATTTTGATACAAGAGCTCTTCATTTGGAATGCCATCGGTCAAGAAAACAATCGTTACATTTCGATTATCGCGTTGGATGTAATCACGCAGTAAGCGCTCGGCACCATTTAGCCCTTGATAGTAATTTGTTTTTTCACCGCCGTCGATGGCGTCTTCGGTAGTAATGTTCGAAATTTCCGACAGCAATAAATCGCGGTCGTTAGTGAAACCGGTTTCAATATTATAATCGTGGTTAAATGTGACAATAGCGATATTATTATTGTCTCCTTCGTCCAGGAAGTCGTTCGTAAAACTAATTAAAGCACCTTTCGCCGCTTGTAGCCTATCCCCTCCCATCGAATTGCCATTATCCACAACAAGAAGAACATCATTAGCCTCGTTTTGGAGTTTCATCCGAGAATCTACGTCAATAATAATCCTGGCTGTATTACGACCAGTCCAGCCAGCCCGCTTATTCACCTTCCATGCGCCCGACTCGCCGTTTATATAACTGACATGCTGCGATACTAACTCAATAGACGGAATTGGCTCGGTTGGTGTAGCGAAAACTTTACTAACCAAAAAAATCGAGAAGGAAGACACTAAAATAATTACAAATATACCGACGAAAGCATAAAGGCGCGATTTCGAAATAATGAAGAGGCTCGTCCTCCACTTCCAAAGACTAGATTCGCGAGTAGTTATCTTTCGTACATTGATACAAATTATTCCTATTACTATGATTGACACATATGATAATATATCGCCCATACGCACGCCAGTTAGGACTGGGATATCCTGCCAGCTTTTCGTATTAAAAGTAACGGAAGCCGTATAGTCTTTGGTCGTGTCGATATTATAATTCGCTTCACCTGCCGTAGCTCCAGATATAGCTACGACGTTCGCAATCTCGCCAGTCTCATCCTTCGTAATCTCATACTGCGCCTTTAGTGTAATACTCTCGCCGGCAGCAAGAATAGGAATGGTCGCAAGGTAATCTTCCGAGAGAGTATAGCCAGCTCCAGTTATAAATACTGCGCCGTCGAGTTGCTCAACCACTTGAACGTTAGTAATTGGAAAATCTGCTGTATTCGTAATAATAACGTCGAATTCTACGGTCTGATCAATATGATAACTATCTTCTTGATTGGGAATACTGACCGAAATAGTTGGCGAAAAAACGCCCGCCTGAACCATCCATTCGCCATATATTACAAGATTATTTGCTGGCATAGTAAAGGACGACTTGCTATACCACCCCATGAAGTAATAGCCGTCCGCGCTTGGATTAGCGGCGAGAGTTACGACATCTCCAGCATGGTAGCTTACTGTTTCGGGCAACAATGTTGACGCATTTGGCGGTAAGATATCACCCTCAAAAGCGTAAGTAACACTGTAGGTCTGACGAGCAAAGCTGCCCGTAAAAGTAACGTTGCTTTCAGGCATCACAAAGCTTCCATTAATTATATTCAACCCGTCGGATGCCCATCCGGAGAAAATATAATCATCAATAACATCATTAGCTTGGGTTGAATCTAAATTAACAATTTCACCAGCCTCGTAAAACTTTTCCTTAGGGGCAATGTAACCTGCTGGAGCATCGCCATTTATCGCGTAAGTGACCGCGTATTTCGTAGTGTCCTGCTTTTCAGTGAAGATACCCACAAAATTTACACTATTACTTGGCATAGTAAACACCCCATCGCTAACAGTAGCATCAGACGTCGTCCACCCTGAAAATTCATATCCATCAATGGACGGCTCCATGGCTACACCAACAGTCGAACCCTGCGTATATGATTGATTGCTAGGCGGCGTAGGGGCGCCCTCCGGTATATCGCCAGTATAGCTGTAGGTTACATTATAAGTTGACGGTGTGGTATCTTTACCCATCCAGACATGAACAGTGTTCGAGTCCTTATTGATGAGTTTCTCGCCAACCCTGCCAGTATTATAAAAATCCATACGCTCCCTGTCTCCAAGAGATGGAGTCTTTGTAATAATACCTACCACTAAATCACAACCGGCTTGAATATCTATTGCCTTAAACTTTATCGTTCTGGTGTCAGAATAATAATGCAATCCATGGTAAGTGAATTCCGTGCGAGCCGCGTTCCATACCCCCGCCTCAGCGGACTGTTCGTTAGTATCATCAATTACGCGACCAGGGCAAGAGATGGTATCATCGCTACGATTGACCGCACCAATAAGTCCAGTTTGCGTTGTTTGAAAGCCAACAAACTCAAGACCATCTGGAATACGATCAACGACCTCTACTATTCCGCTCTTAATATTTGAAGTAACTGCATCACTGGATTCTATGCCATACTTATCAACGCCATCATATTTTACCGTTAGATAATATACTAACTCCGATTCTTCTTCGATGCGCGTTCCATTCTCGAGAGACTCAGCCACGGAAGTCCTATATCCTATAATAATCAGGTTCACAAAAAGGACCGAGACAAAAACACCCAAGAACGTAGCCACCAAAATACGGACTAGCTTGTCGTTTTTCTCTCTTTTTGTTTTGCGCTCCTTGGCGCGAGATGCTACAGGACTCCTCCTGAATAACATCGATCATTCTCCATTTCTCTCGCAGTAATTGAAATTTGAAGAACTCTACACTACCAAGTACCTCCCATTGGTACTAATACTATGATAGCATAATCATTTTAAAATAAAATACCTAAACCCAAAAAGCACCAATCAATCATAAACTGGCAAATCCGGCGGAAAAGGATCGTAGCCCTCTTCTCTATGCCCTTCCGGCGCAAAACTTCGCCTACTAGGCTTCCTTGTCCATAAGCCATCTGAACCGCCACCAAAATCATCTTCGCCAAAATCGTCATCCGTAAAACCATCGCCATCTAAATCATGGTTCCCGTACGGGTTAAAGCCTAAATCTTGCAAAAAACGTGACGGAAAATTATAGCTCCGCCCGCCATAAGCAAAGCGCGACTGCGCATAGGTCAAGAACAGCTCTCGCATTGCCCTTGTCATGCCAACATAAGCCAAACGTCGCTCCTCTTCTACATCTTCGGCCGATTCATCCATCGATCGCACGTGTGGCAATAGTCCCTCTTCCATACCAACCAAGAATACAATCGGAAATTCCAAACCTTTCGCCGCATGTAAAGTCATTAATGTCACCGCGTCCTTTCCCGATTCCTCATCCGCCGAAGACATCAAGGCCGCATCAGCCAAAAACTCATCTAAAGTCGCATATGCGCCGGCTTCACCAATAAGCACTGTCAAGTTCTCATTTCGCTCCTCGGCTTTCAGCTTATCCCCATCGTTCAAATACCCCCTATAATCAATTCTCCGCAGTAACTCTTCAATAATATCCGCTGGGTTTGCGCCATTAGCACTCTTCTTCCGAAGCACCTCTAACGTATCCGCAAATTGCAAATATGCCTTCGCCGCCTTCACCGTCAAACCATCTATGTCTCCCGCTAAAATCTTCTGCACCGACTTCTCGCCAATCCCCCGCGCCGGCACATTTACTACTCTCGTAAAAGAAATAATGTCACGCGGGTTTACAATCAAGTGCAAATAAGCCACAATGTCACGAATTTCTTTACGATCATAAAAGCGCACCCCGCCGACTAGCTTATATGGAATCCGATATTCCATAAAAGCCTTCTCAAACGCTTGTGATTGTGCATTTGTTCTATATAACACTGCAAAATCATTCAGGGGCCGCCCGCTCTTTTTTATCATTCCCGCCACATAGCGCGCCTCATCCTGTTCGTCACGCGCACCATATATCTCTACTGGCGCACCTTTCCCAATCTCCGTAAATAACTCTTTGTCGCTCCTCTGCGTATTCTTCGTAATCACTTTCTGCGCCGCATCAAGAATATTCTGCGTCGACCGATAATTTTGCTCCAGTTTTATCACTTTTGCACCAGGAAAATCTCGCTCAAAATTCAAGATATTCGTAAAATCCGCCCCACGCCAAGAATAAATCGATTGCCAATCGTCTCCCACGCAACAAATATTACGTTCGTCATTCACCAGCAGCTTCACAATTTCATACTGAATGTGGTTTGTGTCCTGATACTCGTCAATTAAAATATGTTGAAATTTTCGACGCCACTTCGCGCGAATATCCGTACGCTGACGCAACAACTTCGCTACATATAAAAGTAGGTCATCAAAATCTACCGCATCCGCTTTCATACGCATGTCTTCGTAGCGTTCATAGACTTCCGCAATCTGCTTCTGATTTGGATAAAATGCCTTCGCTAGCATTTCATCAGGATCTTCTCCCTCATTCTTCGCCTTTGAAATTGCCGCCTCACACGCTCGCGGTTTGATATTTTTGTCACTTACGTGCAATTCTTTCATTGCGCGCTTAATTAACGCTAACCGATCGTCCGTATCGTAAATTACAAAACTTTTGGATAAGCCAACGTTCTCCGCCTCAATTCGCAGAATCTTCACACAAATCGAATGAAAAGTCCCCATCCATGGCATAAAACTGAAGTTATTGTCCATGTCGAGCAACCGCGCCAAACGCTCACGCATCTCGCGCGCTGCTTTATTCGTGAAAGTTAGCGCTAAAATCTCGTATGGCGCCACTCCGTTCGCTATCAAATTCGCAATTCGATGGGTTAAGGTCTTCGTTTTTCCCGATCCTGCACCCGCCAAAATTAAAACCGGCCCAGACAAAGTCTCAACAGCCTCTTTTTGCGCAGAGTTCAATCCCTCCAAAATCTTTGACATGCTTCTATTTTACCGCAAACTACCTTAAAAGTCGCTCCAGTCAGCTATTGTCCAACTTTTCGGTTTTTCCCCGCCGTCTCATCGAGGCAATAATCATCCGCAAAGGCTTTTGCTATATCGCCCTTATAATATTTACAAGACATAACTGCCTGCGCGCTAGTAAAGTACTGCCATGAACCGCCATCCTTCTTATAGAATAAGGCTACAGCCCCCACGCCAATAGACATATAATGCTCATCGACCCCCAATCTTTGATATCCAGATATGGAACTGTTTTTTATATCAGCAACTTTTGCGTTTAATATAACCATCGTATTCTTCGTCTTTGCTTTATAATCTGGCCAAATTGCCTTAACTAAAGCCCTATTCTCTTCGCTTAACCACGATTCGTGGCCGCAATCAATGAATATATTGCCACTTGTATCGACCGCGCAAATCGAACCATTACCATCTTTATAATATTCGCGAAGACCATCCACTGAGTTATCTCGCTTGAAACCGTATTTTGTCAAAATTGTTTCAAGATTATTATCCCAATCATCGCCAATCTCTTCGTAAAGGCCGTCATAGTATGAAACGTTAAGATTTCTGCTATAGTCCAAAGACGTATATACACCCTCATCAACTTTAACTTCCGGCCCTCTATTATATTCATCCAGCTCTATAGCATCATCTTTACTAATCTTATTTCTTAATGCTATTGAAACGTTTTTTAGCAATCCATCGTAATCTTCCTTCTTCCTAAAGCCATTTACGGGCACTTCGACTGGTATTTCTAGTTCAAGCTCCTGCTCCGACTCATCATCTTCGTCATCCAACACGTCTTCTTTATTGCGCTTTTCTTTTTCAGACCTGTTCGCAGACGCACATCTATCCACTCCCTTTGCTGACGAAATAATACGTCTCGATTTACTCGACTCCATTTCATTAACAATGATATAGCTTATCGCGGCCATCGCAATAACTGCAAAAACAGCCGTTGCAACCATCCAACCAATCGGCCTTCTTCTCTGCAACGGAATAGGAGTTGCCTCTTTCACCGGTGGCCGCTTCTCAAACTCGCCCATCCTTTTTGCCATTATTTTTCTCCCAACTATCAAAATTACTTACTCTAATTTTAACATAATCGCAATAAAAATAAGCCCGCCATATAACGGCGGGCCTTCGATGCGATTTTTATAATACCTCGCATTTTCGCTAGCTACTCGGCACTTACTCTTTGGGAATCGCTTTAATCGGCAAGGTCGAAAAATTCTTTATCCGTATAAAAACTTCTTTCGATATTTTCCAACACATACTCTCTAACACTGCCTAAGTCTATCTTACTTTCTTCGCCATTTTCTGACCAACGTATCGATACCTCTCCCGCTTCAGCATCTTTCGGTCCCACAATTAAAACAAAAGGAATCTTCATCTTTACCGCTTCACGGATTTTCTTACCGAGACTTTCATTCCGATCATCAATCGTATAGCGCACTTTATAATCTCTATCAAAGAAGGATGTCCGTACATGTTTGACTGCATCCTCAACTTTCCGAGCATAATCCGCAACACTATCATTCAAGGTCAAGATGCGTATTTGTTCCGGAGCGCACCATGCTGGAAACCACCCCGCCGTATGCTCAATGAATACGCTCAAGAAACGTTCGATTGAACCCAACAAAGCACAATGAATCATGATTGGCGTTTTCTTGCTACCATCCTCAGCCGTATATTCCAAGCCAAAACGCGTCGGCATTGCATAATCTAGCTGAACGGTCGCTAATTGCCATTCGCGGCCAAGCGCATCTACTGCCATGAAATCCATCTTTGGGCCATACATAGCCGCCTCGCCCTCGCCGATAGAATAATCCATCTCAAATTTCTCAGCCATATCCTTAATGGCGTTCTGCGCCTTTTCCCACATCTCTGGCGTACCGATATAGCCATCGCCGTCGTCGCGGAATGATAAACGCAACTTTAGTTGCATATCGATGCGCTTATATAAATCTTTTGCCGATTCGATTAATTCGCCAAAGATATCGCCAATTTGCTCTTCCGTACAAAATACGTGCGAATCGTCCTGCGTGATAGCACGAACGCGGCTCAATCCGCCAAGCTCGCCTTTACGCTCATCACGATAGACCATCGTAGTTTCGAGGAATTTAACTGGCAGCTCTTTATAAGAACGCGGCACGCTCGCAAAAATCTGACTATGGTGTGGACAGTTAACCGGCTTCAAGGCTAGTTCGTCGCCACTTTCAGTGCTAGTGAAGCGCAACATCTCTGGGAATTTTTCAAAGTGACCAGATGTCTTATAGAGATCGATATTTGCGATATGCGGAATGCAAACCTTTTGATAACCACAACGCTCGCGATAGCTATTTGCCAAAGCCGCAACCATGTCGCGCAAAATCGTGCCCTTAGGAGTAAATAACGGTAAGCCCGCTCCGACCAATTCCGAATAACAGAATAACCCTAACTCTTTACCAATCTTGCGATGATCACGCTTCTTTGCTTCCTCTTGTTGCTTCAAATACTCATCTAGCTCTTCTTGCGTTTCGAATGCTAGACCATAAATACGCGTCAGCATCTCACGTTTTTCGTCACCGCGCCAATATGCACCCGCGACCTTATCAAGCTTAAATACACCAACCTCTCCAGTATTCTCTACGTGAGGCCCTTTGCATAAGTCCTCAAAATTCCCCAACGTGTAGAAAGAGATAGTCTCATCTTCCGGAAGATCTTTTATTAATTCTTCTTTATACTTCTGCTTATTATCCTTAGCCCATTTCAATGCTTCTTGGCGAGTCTTTTCGCTTCGCACAATTGGCATTTTCTTGTTGATGATTTTGCGCATTTCTTTTTCAATTTTCTTGAAATCATCTTCAGAAACCTTCACGCCGCCAAAATCAATATCATAATAAAAACCATTATCAATAGCTGGGCCAACACCGAACTTAATTGTTGTTGTGTCAGTATACAAGTTCCTAATCGCCGCCGCCATAATATGGCTAAGCGAATGACGCATTTTCTCAATATGTTGTATATCTGACATCGCTGCCCTTTCTATTAATTAATTTTATATCTGTTATTTTACCATATTTTTTCAATTCCATCACTCACATTAAAAGATGGCCATATTTACTTATCGTTCGCAAAGTTTTCTTTTTGGAAATAATATGCTAAAATAATTAAATCGTATGGGTCGCCAGCTCAGTTGCTGTCCGAGGCGCATTTGCGCCGAGTTAATAAAAGAACGAGCGCCCAGCGCTCTAGCCAACTTGGTTAGAGATTAACAATTTAATGGGTCGCTAGCTCAGTTGGCTAGAGCGCCTCGTTTACACCGAGGAGGTCGGGGGTTCGAGCCCCTCGCGACCCACCAAAAAATCCTTGCTCAAGCCATTATTTTAAAAAGATAATGTTTCGAGTAAGGATTTTTTGAATTATAATATATTATAAACATGTCAGACAGAAAACTAGCCAAATTATCACTACTAGCCGGAATTGGCGCATTATTTTTCGCCGTCGGGCTCAGTCAACCAGTTAATGCCTTTTCGTACAAAAACTGGCCAGCAGATTATAAGAGTGAATGGAAAATGCAAACCCTCACTGCAAAAGAGTTAGAAACGGTTATCAAATACTATCCTAGCTCTAGCGGCAATAGCTCGAAGTGTCCTGGCCGAAAAAACGGCGTAGGCACCATATGTTACCCCACGACCTATTATGGACAAGGTGGCACAATTACTAAAAACTACTTAGCTTTTTCCGTATTCAATGGCGATAACGGCAATAACTTTATCTATTTCGCCGATCGAAAATCTCCTTATAAAGTCCAAAAAGTCATTAGTGGCAACTGGAAACACCAAAATTCTCTCTACTACAGTTGGGATACTGACGCCTTTTTAGTAGATGAGACAACTAAGTGTTATAGCGGAGTCAACGGCAACTTGGTGCCCTGCAAGAAAGAAGGCGCCGCCGCCTGGGGCGGGATGGGACGTGGCCTAACCTGGCAAGGAAGAGCCGAATTTAAAGAGTATGTCGCATTGGCGGTTTGGGATTGTCACTGCACCGCCTTTGGTCAAAAAATATCTTATCAAGAAAACGAAAATGCCGTCTTTATCTATAAGACCAAAGACAAGCAACTCCATAAGACTCTTCATATACCAAAATCCCTCGTGGATGGCGAAATTGAAGACGTCTCTTTTGATTCTAATGGCGATTTATATATTTATTATAACGGCCATCACCCCTACACTTTGTCCTGGTATAGGGTCAAAGGTAGCGTTATTGCTAGCGACCTTGGCGGCGGTGGCAGTTCTGGCGGACAAGACGAAGACCCTGAAGTTATTATAGCTCCGCCAAGAAAAGCCCAGTGTGCAACTATTCTATTGCCATGGTGCGAAAAAGCCGAAGACGACGGAGAGGCTACTATCAACTCCATAATTCGATTCGTTATTGGCACAATTACCGTAGGAATTACCGTACTTGGTACAATTGGTATTATCTATAGTGGATTCCTCTTTATGACAGCACGTGAGAATCAAGCTCAAGTTACCAAAGCAAAACAACGCATCATAGAAATCGTTATTGGCTTCATCTTATGGGCCCTAGCAGCAACTATCATATCATTCTTCCTCCCATCAGATAGCGGCGAAGAACTAAATGCTACTATCAATACACCGTATAGCAAAAATATTGATCAGTCGAATAATCAACCACCGCACAGTGCTTAAAAACATCATTTGCTGTAAAAGTCCGAAAATCTAACGACAGCCCCAAGCCCAGTTTTTTCGCGTACGCCTCTTTTAGTACCCAACTCCGTAATAACTCTCCATTCAGCGCTTCTTCATTGCATGCTAACACTCTCCGTTTCATCCTATCCCGCAAAACACGACGCATTTCTATGTCCACCCCCACTTCAGTATTTTTATTTAACACCATCGTCCAAAAATGTCCGCTATGGCTCAAGTTGTAATGCCATTGCGCTATTGGCAATGGCTTGCCATATTCACTTCTCCGTATTTCCTTATACTGCACTGCTATTCCCGTTTCGCGCAAAAAGTTCTCTTCAAATAAGGTAGCCGATACCCTCGCGGCGTTATCATCTCCAGTATCGAATATTAGAATCTTCATTATTTCATTTAAAATTGCACTAATTATAACGTATTTATAGTAAAATCAAACCATGAGCCAAACTCACAATAGTCAAGAAAAAGAGTCAAAACTTTGGTTGGTGGGCATGGTTGGAATAATTATAGCTGTTACAATCTTTACCTTTACGGCAATATTCGTTCAGCACCAACAACTATCCACTGAAGCCCCAACTACCGCAAGCGAACACTAAACTGCAATGTTCCTGTATAAGTCAATGT
Organism: uncultured Candidatus Saccharibacteria bacterium; assembly: GCA_947304395.1. GTDB lineage: Bacteria > Patescibacteriota > Saccharimonadia > Saccharimonadales > Saccharimonadaceae > UBA2834. Next base: position 52,158 of record CAMZBA010000005.1, on the reverse strand, counting down.
AGGCTTGAAGATGTTCTTCGTCATAAATGGCCGCCCTACTCATACGTACATATAAAGCAACCACCATAAGCGCTCGCCGATAGCCAAAATCACGCTCGCCAAAATACCGATATATTGCTTCCGTCCCTAATTCGCCAAATATTTTATTATTAGACAATAACGCAAAATAAAAGTCATACAAATAATCTCCTACCAACGGCATGGGGTCTATCACTCTAATCTTCCCTTTTTCAACCAAAAAATTATGTGACCCAAAATCACCATGCATCAAAAACTGTTCTGGGTTATGCCTTCCCGCAATATCCAATGCGGCCATTACTTTTTCAGTAGATATCTCACCGATATTCCTACGCGCATATTCTATTTCGTCCAATAAAAACGCCCGCCAAGAAACGTGTTCTTCATTTAAGAATCCGTACCCATCATGCGGATACCTGCAATAACTACCGACAATTCTAAATAGTTGCCTAATCGTCTCTTCGGGGCTTATTTCACTATCCAAAAAACGTTCCCCATCAATAAAATCAAAACACAAATATCCAAGATTTTCACTGTAGCAAACTAGGTTTTGGAATACAGCGTCGTGATTTTGCCTAAAAAACTCGACCTGAGTTTTTATCGTATTTAAATCTGTAATTTTTATTAAATACTTTTTCGCCAAGCTAAAGACCTTCGCGTCGGTTGCGCCATCCGTATAATATCGCTTCTCGGCATTACCTAAATAATTTCCTGTATATAGTTCAACGTCTTTAATAATCGCTTCAACTTTTTCTTCCATACATTTAAAATTATATCAATTAAAAATTGCGACCAAACGGCCGCAATATCATACTGCACTTCTTGTAACTATAGTCTAGTCAGTATATGCCCATCGCTCATGGTTTTCCTGAAGTTCGTTAAGACGATAAATTATCCGAATTACCTGATCCTTACTTAACGCAACCCTTCCGAGCGCCACACAACGATATTCTATACCGCCAGAAAACGGAAGTACTTCCTCTCGAAAATACCCATACTGCTTTTCGCTATCGATTCCTTTTTCCGTTATCTTTAAACTGAGATCTGCTTTAGGAAATACTAAATGCAACATCCTTAAGATAGTCCAAACAAAAGATTTTTCCTTTTTTATTTCGACTTTTAGCTGCAATATGCAACCCCAAATATCATACGTAGCAATAATCGAATCTAAGTTTTTGTGCTCAATATTCTGCTCACGCATATTTTCTCCATAATAAGATACAATATCGTCCAACAAAAAATAGCGCACATTATCTCTAACTACTCGTATGAATCCCAGTTCATGTGCAAACAATAACACCGAATCACGATAGCTTAAGCCTGTAACCGAAGCCAACATATCACCCCCCCATTTCATACAGTTTTTTACAGAAGAACTAGCTATCATAGCTATCCACTCATCATAGCATTTTTTAAACATTTAGTGCTATAATATCTTCATCCGTTGGGGTGTTAGCTCAGTTGGTAGAGCGACTGGTTCGCAATCAGTAGGTCAGGAGTTCGAATCTCCTACACTCCACCAAACCTTCAGTGAATGGCCGCAAGGTCCTTTTTTTGTTAATTTAATACTATTAACATTGTTTATATATCATGTTACAATACCGTTAATGCTAATCCAGTATTAGCTCGTGTGAGTGTGTGGCAAATATTTAAAAGGAAACGGCGAGACTAGGAGGTGTTTTGTCAAACCGCTTTCTCCCCACCAGGAGATGGGGAGTGCCACGCAGAATTGGGAATCAAAGAAGACATTTAGCACGTAGCCTTTTTGTCTCTTTTTTTGCTTTTAGCCATATTGACGGTAGTCGCCGTAAATATTTTTGCAGACATCATTACGGACAATGACGTCGAGGTTAGACTTAACTCTCGCCTAACCTATTACCTCACCGTCCAAGAAGATGGCGTTGATGTTGATGGTGTTGAGTCTAGCGACACTCAAATGGCTAACCTCACTAGCGGTCGCATTAGCGTTACTGACCGTATCCCAGATGGACTCATCTTTCAAGGTTTTGTCACTACGCCAAATGGTAAAATTGGCGCCTCATCACGTTCGGATAGTTCCATTGCTTGTTCTGGTGTAGTCGTTGATGACACTAACGAGGCCGCAGTCGACGCTGGCACCTGGAATAACGACGATACCGCCTATTACTACCATGGCCTCCATTATGACGTCGCTACTCGTACCGTTAGCTTCAAGGTCGAAAGACTTAAGGCTGGTTGCGAACTTACTGTTGGCATTATTACTAAGACCCCTAGCTCCGTCGATAATCCATCTACTCCTGCTACTGAAACTCGTCGCGACTTTTACAATAACGCCCTAGCATCCGAGAAAGATCTTACGTCTATCTCCAATACTGTCCATGCATATATTGAAAGCGTGGAAACCCTTACTTACCCCGTCACCTATAGCTATACTGGCGATGTACCAGCTGGCGCCCCTGCTGCACCAACCGCGCAAAGCTATCCTGCCAGTACGGCCGTTACTGTCGCCACCTCACCAACCTTGGCTGGCTATACCTTCTCTGGTTGGACTACCACCGATACGACTGTCACAAACGGTTCTTTTGCTATGCCAACCCAAGCCGTTAACTTTGTTGGTATTTGGGTTAAAGATGCCGTAGTACCAACCTATACCGTCACTTACGCCATTGATGGTGCCGCTCCAGCAGATTATCTTGCCCCAGGGCCAAAGAGCTATGCTGCTAGTAGCGAAGTATCTCTCAATGAGCTTCAAGCTGGTGATGTTATTGATGGCTATCGTTTCTCCGGCTGGACTACTACCGACGCTACCATCTCAGGCTCCGGCTTCACTATGCCTGAAAATGACGTCACTATTCACGGTAGCTTTACTCGCATCTCCTACACGGTCTGTTACGAATTTGAAGGCTCTACTCTGCCACCCAATGCTGAATCACTTCTTCCGGCCTGTACTGACCATTATCCTGGCGATACGGTCACTACTGCCGCTAATCCTACCGCTGAAGGTTACGAATTTGTCGGCTGGTACAAGAATGCCACCTTTACCATGCCAGAAAAGAACGTTGTTATCTATGGCGAATGGGGCCTTGCGCCCGCCGGCAAATTCGCCCCCACTCTCACGAAGGTTATTCTAAATCCTAAGGATCAATACGATTACGGTGACACTGTCCAGTTCAAAGTTACCATTACTAACACTGCCGAGTACGCCATCCATGATGTCTACGTCAGTGAGCTTCTCGCTGGCGCCGTTATTGAAGAATCGCCAAATGGTAGCTACGGTATCGTTGGTAGTGATACTGCATCTATTGCTAGCATTGCTCCAGGCGCCAGCGTGGAAATCTTCGCCAGCTACCGCGTCCGTCAGAACGTGAGCCAAACTCTCACTAACACCGTAAAACTCACTGGTGCCCTTGCCGACAACAACCAGGTTCTTGATCAAAGCCAAGAATATACCGCCAGCGTAACCTTCACTACCGTCGCCGAACCCGCCCCGCTTACAGGCGTGATCTTTGATGCTCTTCCATATGTCGGCATGATCACTTTCGCCCTCGGCGGACCAATTTTAGCCCTCATTTTACTGAATAAAAAACGCAATTACGCCGCAGAACTACTCCAAAAGATCGAATCGGCATCAAAGAGTGCAAAAAGAATCCCTGCTCGCATCGCCTACGCCACTTTGGCTATACTCCTAGTTGCCGGCAGCTTCATTATTCATAATGCTTCCGCCGAAGACTATACGGAGATTATTAGATCCATTGCCTTAACTTCCGCCCATACTAGCTTTGAGAACAATGAAGGTGGCGCCTGGAATGTAACCAAGAGCGCTAAGTGGACTAGCGGCGATACGGCTCAGATAACGTTCAATGTCGACACTATCGCCAAAGTTAGAGACAACTCTGGAATCGATGTCGTATTAGTTATAGATACGTCCGGCTCTATGGTTGGGCAGAAGATTGAGCAAATGAAAAACGACACCATGGGCCTAGTCGAAGAAGTAGTAACAAACCATAATGGTCGAGTTGCAATAATAAACTTCAGTACATCAGCAACTATTCAAAGCGAATTCACCAATAACCTAAATGAGCTTGACGACGCCATTGATAACCTCACCGCCATAGGCGAAACCAACTATAATGCTGGTCTTACGAAAGCTAGTGAGGTTCTCGCCGAATACCAGTCTCAGCCTGGACGTAAGCTTACATTACTTTTTCTAACCGACGGCTATCCAAATCTCGATACGCCCAACGAAGAGGCGACCTATAGGATTCTAAAAGCTAACCACCCAAATATGCTCATTAGCGGCATCCAATACGAAATGGACAGTGACATATTGGAACCTGTCAAAAACATCTCTGACCAGCAATTCGCAGCAGACATGGGCACCCTAGACAACATCCTCGTTACATCACTATATGAGCCAGTCGTATTTGGTGACTTCATCCTCACGGATTATATTAATAACGACTATTGGGAGGTTGCCAACTCGTCCGATATTAGCGCCTCTGCTGGCGAATTTGAGCTAGCAGAAGACGACGAAGGACAATATATAACTTGGAACCTCTCTGACGAGTTCGGTTCTGGTGCATCCGCAGAACTCACCATAGACGTCCAACTAAAAGACAATACTACATACGACGAAAACACTTATCTCCCAACCAACACGCACGAATCCGTAACATCCACGATGGTAGACATTCCTAATGAAAATGTAGTGAGTACCGCCACCCCAGTACTAAAAGCCAAGTATAAGGTAACTTATGACGCCAATATGCCCGCCAGCTGTGACTCGTATGACGGAACTTTGCCTCAAGGCGGCAACTATACACCATTATCCACCGTATTAGTCCCTGCTGACTCTATCTCTTGCGACGGATACAACTTTATAGGCTGGCAGGATGCTAACGGCTCGCTCGGTATACTAAATGGCGACTACATAAGAATACAAAATAACGACATCACCCTTAAAGGAATTTGGTCCAAGGTTAATATCAAGAAATCCATGGATGGCGCCGTCCAAGGAGGAACAGCGGCGCAGCTAGACGAGGGAATAAACATCAATCTAGCGCTAAAGGGTCTGTCTGGCCAAAATACTACCGATTACACAGAGCCTAACGAAACAATAACTGCCATCAAGTCCGCCAACTCCATATCTGCCGCGCAAATGGCGAACGCTATAGACATCTCTTCTCCCGACTCGGAGATTCCAATTTATGCCTGGTTTGACGACAATGACGGCACTATCTATATCTACTCCGAAGCTAGCACTATCAAAGGAAATCCAGACATGTCGCAATTATTCTATGCTTTCACTGAGTTATCCGACGCATCGGGAATAGCGGACTGGGACATGAGCGAAACTACATCTCTAGAATTCTCTTTTGCCAACTGCTACTTCCAAAATGTCGACTTCTTGTCAGATTGGGACGTAAGCAACGTTGAAGACATGAATGGGCTATTATACGTCAACTGGCGCTTAGAGGATATTTCTGGCCTAGCAAACTGGAATACTAGCAGTCTAGTAACAATGTTTGGGACGTTTAGCGGTGTAGAAAGAGTAGAAGATTTAAGCCCGCTAGCCAACTGGGATGTGAGCAACGTGGTCGAAATGGATTATACATTTTACGGCATCATGAGTGCAACGAGTCTCGATCCTCTAGCAAATTGGGACGTAAGCAACGTCGAATCCATGGGTAACATGTTCCAAGGGGCTAGATCCATCACGAACGTCGACGGCTTAGCGAACTGGGATGTGAGCAAGGTAATATCTATGTCTAGTATGTTTAGAGAATCCGGTATTACGAACGTTGATGGCCTAAGCGAATGGGACACAAGCAAGGTAGAAGATATGAGAAGTATGTTTGGCCTAGCTCGCAATTTAGCAGATATTGATGGGCTAGAAAACTGGGATACTAGTAGCGTTACAAGTATGTATTACATGTTCTCTGAATGCGCTTTTGCAGACGTTGATGCATTAAGAAAATGGAACACTAGCAACGTTACCGATATGAGCGATATGTTCTCTGCGGTAAATGAGCTTTCGGATATTTCTGGCCTAACAAACTGGAATACCAGCAACGTAGAAAACATGCACGGGACGTTCTATGCAACAGGATTCCAAGATGGCGATGGAATAAAGGGATGGGACGTTAGTAACGTTACAGACATGAGCGGCATGTTCCAATATGCAAATCTCACCGACTTCAATGATCTTTCCAACTGGGACACCGGCAGCGTCACAGACATGAATGAGATGTCCTACATGAATCTCGGCGGGCTGACAGATATCTCCGGAATAAGCGGCTGGGACGTATCAAACGTGACTAATATGAGCTATATGTTTGCCTACGATAGCGGCATAACATCGCTCACCGTTCTTAACGGCTGGGATACGTCAAGCGTACTCGAAAAAGGCAACATGTTCCTCAATATTCCTTCCGAAATTACAAGACCAACCTGGTGGGACCTCTAACTATCGTCATCCATTATACGAACAAGCAACACGTCTCGCCTATCCTTACTCTCGCCGTCGCATGTCGATAACAATATAAAGCGACCACTATCCCCGCGACCGCGCTTATGAATCGCATTATCAAATATCATCTTCGTTACGGCAAAGCTATTATTGTTGCGACTCACTTCGGTATTATATATATTTCAGTCTTTCGAATTTACCTCTGCATAAGCAGATATTTCCAACCCATAACTGCCACCTCGCCGCTTCAATACCCCCCCTTTGTGTGCACTGAAGAAATCGTCATTTTTGAATTTTTGTATGTCAGAAAACATCTCGCCATTCCCCATCCTGTGACCATAAATAATCGAGAAGGCGTCACTAAAATCACCCTCATTTCTATAATCTAAAAATAGACTCCCTGCAGTCGCAAATTCTCCCCTATAGTTTCTATTCAAGAACCAAGCATTATCTTTTCCTTTCACTACTGGATAATTTATATTAGTCCCTTCAATTCGTAACCAAGCAATCGTATACTCACTTTCTTCTTCCAAAGCGTCAAAAACTTCATCTCCATCTTGATTTACTAATGATACTAATGAAGCGTCTATAACGGCCGATTTAGAAACCTTGCAGCTATCATATATCACATATAAACTAACCAAGACAAGCGGCGCTAATGCTACGTATATAATAAAGTTTAGTAAGTTATTCACTAGTTTCATACGTAAAATTCCGCACGCCTAGTTGAGCTATAATCTTTCCCGCCACCATCCCACCGCCACCATTGCCATATTCAACGCAACGCCCATCACTCATTAATAAGACATCTCCGGCCACATATTGTCTGCATATTCTACAATACAGTAACATTTCCCCGTCAGACGCCCCTACCCCGCGAGCAACCCCAAATAATACTCCAAACAACAAATAAATTGATCCGCTAACAAATAATACTTTCATCACCAGGCGCGCCCACCCTCGCCACGCCTTGTTTCTTATCTTGAGCATTTTGTTTCTTTATGTTTTTTCTTAATCACCCTCCATGCCAACGCCAGACCGCCGATCGCGCTAATAGCTAGCAGATATGGCAGAACATTCATTACTATGCCAGTCAAGATATCGCCTTCTTTATGATTAATAAAGCTTACAATATTTCCGCTACTATCCGCATCTACCGCGACAGTCTTCGTAGCTGAAGTATCGCCGGCCACACCATCAACATACTGCGCATAGCCGTTCCCCTCAACCTCAACTAGCCTATAGCTAAGCCCAATCGGCAATTCATCGTAATTGCCGTTCAAGCCAATCGTTGCTGTCTGGCCGTGCTTTAGGTATATATAGTTATCCTGGCCAACAACTATTTTACTAACAGTCGAAATTGATTCGCCTTTATAATTTACTACCGCATCCTGTCCAGAAACTACATATTCATCACCTTCTGGTGCATTTTCGAACTCAATTCGATACTTGAAATAATCGTTTTCATTTGCCAAATTACCAGTCACTTTATTTGTTACTCGCACATAGCTTCTAGTCGCGCTCGACTGAAATATCGCATCTTCTTTTTCGCCAGTATCATGATTCTTTACTTGGCTACTCAAGCTTGCTATATATTCGCCAGTTGGATGATTATTCTCATCTAATTTATTTCGTACGCTAACATAAAAGAAAAACTCATCATCATTATCGACTGGGTAATTCGATGCATCGGAAGATGCTACCTCGCGTATTGAAAACTTATAATCGCCCAAAGCCGTAAAATCCAATTGTCCAATATCGAGTTGGCTCGTTACGTTAACTATACCGTTCTCATCTGGCGAACCGCGAAAACTCATTTCTAGCTCGGTCGGCATATTTTCTACTATGGCCGGATTCTGTTCGTCCTGAATTATATTGAATGTATAACTATTATTTGCAGAATTCGTTAAGCCGGTCATACTGTGCGAAACGCCAATTCATTGCGCACTATTTGGATTATCCGCTACCCTCGCGCTAGTCGCACCAACCGACGGAGCCACAAAAACTGCCATTAAAAAACTAAATATTAATCCATATTTCTCTATATGTCTCACAATTACCTCCAATATTATTTACAAATAGCATCAAAAAATCACGGCCCAGACTTCATTTTTTACCTCCAAATTAATTAATACTCTAAATTTAATCTAAAAAGATGGGGCAATAAAGCATGAGTGCGTTATTTTTTAACGGCTTTCTCAGTAACATCAAACTTTTCCATATATAACGCTAGAAGCAAACGCGTTTGCGAATAGAAAGCACAGAACGAAGAATATACGATAGCCGTCAGTGGTGCCAAAATCCACTGCAGCACCATCCATATCTTTTTACTTTTTGGATAGCGCGCTGGACGTTCTGGTAACATTTTTAGAGACAATACCAACGAAACAAACAAGCCAGCCGTCGCGACCGTCTGAATATAACTTACTACCATTGGCAAATTATGTGATAGCAAATCGCGCGTATCGTAATGGAATATTAATGGCACCCAGCCACCAAATGCAATTATTGGCGCAATCGCCGCCAGAGTCACGTGACCATCCAACAAACGTATAAACTTCGGCACTAACGAACTCAGTTTTATAGTTCGTTTCTTTGAAAGCATATAAGTACCCACAAAGGCCACATCACTTGCACCATAGTCCCAACGCCGTAACTGTACCCACTGTGCTTTCAGCGTACGCCATAACGTATTCGACAATACTGCATCTTGATAAATCGGCGTTCTAATCGGTAATGCCTCATAGTCTCCATCAAAATAAAACAGACTTCGCCAATATTGGTGTCCATCCTCAACAATCGTGCGCACGCTCCAAAAATCCATTTCTACAAGCGCATCGAGTGGTTGTGAATGCGATGCAAAATTACGCAACATATGAGGTCGCATCGTACAAATTACGTTCCAAAATGAATTCGTTGACGCCACAACGCGTGAAATTGCCGGAGCATCCCAAATGTTATTCGTAAACAACGAAACAGGCTGATAGCTCATCCTCTTTCGATCTTCATGAACAATGTATTCGTACGCCACATTGTCAAAATAAACCCGATGCGGCTTATTATCGCAGTCTAAGGTTGTTACTATCACATTACTATAACGAATATTATGTTCTTTGGCGTATTCTTGCACTACGCGACCAGCATTTGTTATATTCGCTCCTTTACCAACTACTTCATTTTTAATGCCGTCTGAATGCTTCGCTATAATAAAAGCACCGAATCTCTTTCGGTAATTTTTTTCTAATGTTTTCGCAACTTTTCCTGCTTCTGGACCACCTCGCTCTTCATATGCAATCACCACAATCATACGCTTTTTTTCATAAGTTGTTCTTAACAAAGACTCCATAGTCGGAACTAATACATCAAGCGATTCGTTATACATTGCAACAATTACGGCATGATATATTTCACTTGGCTTTGGATAAAAACCATCCTCGGCCGCAGCCATCATGCAAAGATTATTTAAATGTTGCCCATATTCATAGGAGCTACTCTTCGTCCCCGCTAGTCTATCGTAACTATCAGCAGGATTCTCTAGATCGTCTAGCCTCTTGCGCCAATTTACACGAATGCATCGCTTTATTGCCTTATAGCCTTGCACAGTTCGAAAAGCAATCCCTATCGCCTTAACTAAGTTCATAATTACAATCAGCAAAATATAACATGAACCCAAAATTGGATTTATCGCCGAGAGAACGAATAACAGAATAATCATTCCATAGCTTAGTAATCCAGGCAATAGTTCAAAAAAACGATACAGTGGCTTACGTTTTCCCACCGGTATTTCTACAACTTTTGACATTTATCCCTCTCCAAGAATACTCATCAAGAAGCGCAATGCTACAATCGTAATTGCGCAACTGACACCCAAGAATAATCTAGCAATATCTTTGCCGCGTTTCGAAAAGATCCGCGCCCCAATAATCGTGTGCCCTACACCTATGGCTATCGCAATTATCGAGAAAGACAACAAATACCACCATTCGCTTTGCTGGTAACCATTACTAATATCAGAATAGCGCGCCCAAATCTTCGGATGCGACGAATCTAAGCTAAAAAACGGAACAAGAAAAAGCCACAAATTAAGCAAAAAATTCGCCCCCATCCACCACAATAGGCCACGATCCTTTTTCCAAATTGCCTTATAATCTTCCGCTAATTCTTTCATAGCTTCCCCACCATTTTATCATAAACGGCAAATATTGATAAGGCATTAACTACTTAAAAACGCTTTACAGATATGATAATTCGCCATATACTAAAATGATAATCATTCCCAAATTTAAGGAGCCTATGTCAAGCCGTACAAAATACCACACCATCAACCGAGATTACTTTCTGCAAACCGCCCAATCATTTCACAAGCCCTTCACTGCTAAAGAAATCGCTGCTAGATTAGTTGAGAATGAAAACCCCATGGGAACCAGTACGATATATCGTCTTCTTGACGATTTTTCGGCTAAGGGCGTTCTCTATAAGAGTCTTGCCTCAGACAATACGGCATGCTACTTTTACATGAAGCCATGCAAAAATGAAAATCATTTTTATTTAGAATGCAGCAAATGCCATTACATCTATCACTTGGACTGCCGGCACTTGCGCAGCTTTTCAAAACATATCGCAAAAAAGCACCTATTCAAAATTACCAATTACGACCTTATAATTAATGGCATATGCGAGAAATGCCAGGAGGAAGCCGAATAATATGAAAACATTTATAAAGGTATTATTTATCCTCTCGCTAATCGGCATCTTCTCTACTCTGTTTTTCCTACCAATCAATGAACAGGAACCAGAAAAACACGAAATCAAAGTAGTTGCAACCATCTTCCCTGCCTACGACTTAGCGCGTAGCATTAGCAAAGACACCGACGTTCAAAATAAAATGCTCATACAGCCAGGATCCGATCTTCACAGTTACGAACCCTCACCTCAAGACATTGTGGATATAAAAAACTCAAACATTTTCATATACAATGGCGGAGAATCAGAGGAATGGGTCGAAAAAATAATATCAGAAATCAACACGGCAAACACCATCATAATTCGCATGATGGATTCGGTTGAGCTAAAAACAGAAAACATAGACGGTGTCTTAGAGAAAGAAGAAGGCGAACAAGAAGAATACGACGAGCATATTTGGACTAGCCCCAAAAATACTATTAAAATAGCAAAAACAATTGCTCAAGCCTTTAAGAACAGCAATCCCGACAGTACTGCCACATATCAACGGAACCTAGAGCAACTTACTGAAGAAATTAACGAGCTAGACAAAAAATTCCAACGGTTAGCCGATAAAAAGACCGGCACACTAATAGTCGCAGATCGATTCCCTTTTAAGTATTTTGTCGAAGAATACGGATTCGACTATATCGCTGCTTTCCCAGGTTGCTCCGAGCAGACCGAGGCCTCCGCAAAGACGATTGCAGAACTGAGCAAAATAATTGCACAAAACCACGAAAAAATCATTTTTCATCTGGAGCTAACGAACACTAAAATTGCTCAAACGCTCGCAGAATCCACCGGCGCCCACCAACTAACTTGGCATTCTCTCCACAATGTCTCCCTAGAAGACTTCAACGCTGGATATTCATATGTTGACATTATGACTGATAATTTAAGCAACCTCGACAAGGCTCTTCATGACCGTACTACAAATTAAAAACCTTAGTCTTAAATATGGGAATCATTATATTTTCCGCAACTTGTCTTTCGCCGTCGAAAAGAATGATTTTCTCTGTATTGTTGGTCCTAACGGGAGCGGCAAATCGACTCTTCTCAAATGTTTACTTGGAGAAATCAAGCCAAACCAAGGAGAAATTCAATTTGAAAATCATTCCCAACGTAAAGTAATAGGCTATTTGCCACAAAACCCGCATTATAATCCTTCCTTTCCCGCCTCCGTATACGAAGTTGTAGCATCCGGCAGCCTAAACCAAATCGGTTTATTTTCCAAGTATCCGAAACAAAAAATAGAAAAAGCTCTTGGCACATTACGCATAACGGACATCGCTCGCCAACAATTTAGCACATTGTCAGGCGGACAACGTCAACGTGTTTTACTCGCTCGAGCCCTCGTTGCAAGCTCTAATCTGTTAATACTCGACGAGCCGTCAAATAACCTCGATTATAACTCGAAACAGGAATTTTATCGTACCCTAGAAAAACTGAATAAATCCACCACCATACTTATGGTCACGCACGACCTCGACCACAACAACCTAATCGGAAACAAAATCCTCTCCCTCGATCCAAACCTGCCATTCTTTGGAACCACCAAAGAATATGTTAGGAGAATCCATGCTCACTAGTTTAATCGAAATGCTAAATTACGATTTTATCCTCCGCGCATTAATGGCGGGAATCATTATTACGATATGTTCTGCGCTTATCGGATCTAGTCTTGTTCTTCGAAAACAATCAATGATTGGCGACGGACTGTCCCACGTTGCTTTTGGAGCCGCATCAATCGCTACTATTCTTAACATTGCGCCGTTAGAATTCTCTATCCCAATCGTTGCAATATCGGCTATCTTAATCCTCCGCCTTAGTCAAAACGCTAAAATTAACGGCGACGCCGCAATCGCCGTACTGTCGGCGTCCGCCCTCGCTTTAGGTACATTCCTTATTTCTATAAATAAAGGCGTAAATATCGATTTAAACTCTTACCTTTTTGGAAGTATTCTCGCTATCAGCGAACATGACTTAAAACTCTGCATCATCGTGGGAATCATTATCATTTTTGTTTTTCTATTATTTAGGCGTCAAATATTTGCTATTACATTCGATGAAGACTTCGCAAAAGCAATTGGCATTAAAGTTCAGTTATACAACACTATTTTAGCTACGCTCTGTTCACTAATTATAGTAATCGGCATGCGTATGCTTGGCGCGCTACTTATCTCAAGCCTAATCATTTTTCCTTGCTTGTCCGCACTCTATCTCAGCAAAACATTCCGCGGCAACATTATCGCTTCTGTCATCTTAGCCGCAATTTGTTTCATTGTCGGTCTGACGTTTTCATATATTCTAAGTACGCCAACTGGCGCGACTATCGTTCTCGCTAATTTAATCGCGCTAACCTTATCCTGGTTATATAATAAAATACAATGAGTGAAATAAGATACTATAGTTTTTTCGAGCAAGATTTTTCCGAAAGCAAGCAGCAAAACTATAAGTTACCAAAAAACTACGAATGGATTAGCCGTCACCCTTTTCTACGTCTCTTGGAAATTATACTCTACCCAATTATCGTTATATATGTCTTTTGCTATCAAAAATTTTACGCCCGCATCAAAATCATAAATCGCAACGCCCTTAAAGCAGCCAGACATCAAGGTTACTATTTATACTCTAGCCACACACAAGTCTTTGGCGACGTCATTAACCACTTCATTACTACTTTCCCAAAACACCCCTACCTTATATGTAGTCCAGCAAATCTCGGAATTGTCGCCGTCGGAAAATATCTCCCGCTTGCCGGTGCCCTGCCAATCCCCGATAATATTCGCCAACTACAAAGATTCAACGACGCAGTCCGCACTCGTATCTCGCAAAAGAAAGCCGTCATCACTTACCCAGAAGCTCATGTTTGGCCATGGTATACCAGCATCAGACCAATGAAGTTAGCCGCTTTTCATTTTCCAATCACTATCGAAGCTCCAGTATTTGTAGCTACCACCACATATCAAAAGACTAAATTCCGCAAAAAACCAAAAATAACCATCTATATAGACGGGCCCGTCAAAATCCCCAACAACCTCTCGCGTAAAGAAAAAATTCGCTTTCTGCAGAATAGCGTAGAATCAATCATGAAAAAACGCGCTAAACTCAGCACCTACGAATATATAAAATATCTTCCCAAAGAATAATTATTGATTTCGCTCTTTCGTCTTCAGGCCAACAATATCGTCGATTGAGAATTTATAATCAAGTTTTTTACCATATATTTTTTCATAGGCCGCTACGCGCTGCTCGTAGTCTGTTCTTGCCATTTCTATACTATTCTCGCGTACACTCTTTTTTGTGTTCGGAAAGATAGGGTTTAATACATGCGCAACAAATTTTAGCTTATTAAATTGGCCATTATCATCTTTACCTGTATCTATTAGCTCAACAAATATTGGAATTACCGGCGCTTTTACCATCGCCGCAAACATATATGTCCCACGTTTACATGGGCGTGGCTTACGGTAGTTGTACCACATTTCCTCTTCGGGATATATTAAAACGAATTCACCACAGTCAACTAAACGTTTTAGCTCTGGGACAAATTCTTTAATAATATAATTAGGTCCTTTTCTTAACGGTAAGGTTTTTAAATTATTCATCAGATAGCCAATCGGACCAGGAATCGCAATATTCGTATCTTGAATTACGATATACGGAGTCTTACGGAACTGTTTTTTAATCACCTTGCGCGCACACATGCTATCAAGATGATTAAAATGATTACTAGTGACAATTGCGCCATTCTTTATGCGATCCAATTTCTCAATTCCTTCGATTTTGATTGAAGGGCTCATAGCAATGCCGAAAGTTTGTTGCGTAATAACTGCGCCACGACTACGGAACCAATATTTAATCTTATGATTATTCCGAAAATCTTTCAGATTCTTTATAGCGCGCTCAGCTTCTTCATCAGAAAAAACCGGATCGCCAACCTCAACTTTCGCGTTTAAGTTCCCCGCCTTTATGTTTTTGCGTATATTTTTTACTACCGCAGTTTTATCGCCACCTATAATCATTTCTTATCCAGTCCACGCATGACTGTACGGAATGTAACTTCATTGCCCAATATTTCCGTTACACGATCAGCCATCCATTGCAAACGTTTTTCGTCGCCTTTCTTATCCCAACGCGTAAAATTCCTTTTTTCATGCTGTATATCTTTCAAGAAGCTTGACTCGTTAGCATATTTCCAAAAGAATTCTTCATACATTGTCCCATCATAATGCCACGGCTTAAAGAACATATTATAATGCACAATCATCGGGTTACGTACAAACTTTTTCGTCGGCGTCGGCATCGCATTCCAAATTTGATCTAGATGCAAAATTCTACCATAACACATTGAGTTTAAATAATCCTGGTCTGGCGCCACAGTATCAAAGTCGTACGTATTTAATAAATACAAAAATCTTTCCACAAATTCTTCTTCGCGCATCTTTTTGAAGTCCATCAGCAGTACGCCAGAATTTATATATTTCTTGCTGTCCACCCCCACTACCTGTTCAAAATAATCACAAAACAATTCGTTATTGTTTGCCGAAATATCAGAACAAGCCCCAATTAAATTACCGCTCAAATCCACCTTATACAGCTCCGCCACGTCGCCTAGCACGACAATATCGCTATCGAGATAAATACCTTTTTCGCAATCCTCGAACATCTCTGGCAAAAAAATCCGATAATAAATTGTAGGAGTGAAATAATCACCCTTCAGGCGCGTCTCTTTGCGATCTGAAATACCACTTAAAGTATCCTTCATTTCAGTCATTAAAACTTCAATATTTTCATGCCCATCGCCCAAGCTTGCTATCCTGCGCACTGTCCGTTTTTTCATATCGTGGTAAACCACATGCAATTCATACTTATATGCCGGATTCGTATGGTCGATCAAAGAGGCTATTGCAACAGCTAAGTACGGCGCGTACTTCTCGTCAGCAGAAAAGAATACCGGCACAGTCATCTTTTTCATCACTTTACCTTCTTTCTTACCTTTAGATACTCCTCTAATACGTCATCGAACGCATGGCATTTTAACACATTATGAACTTTATCTATATTCCATGGTTTAATCTTCTGCGTATGAAAAACCGGCCAAAAACGAAAAGTAGTCGAAAAATGTCGAAACACGGTGTCCGTCGTCTCTCGTTTCTGTTCATTAAAGCGCCGGTCAATAATCTTCTTGCGACGCGAATAAACATTTAATGACGTCTGATCCGGTAATAGCATTTTTGTCTTCGCCACGCGCCGACGCGTCCGTCGCAACAATCCCGATTCCCTAATTAGCTCTAGATTCATTAGCAATACGCCAGAATTTAAATATGTTTTCTCAAATAAGCTCGTCCTTAGCCAATGCTGCCCATAATAATCTACCGCGCCTATCAGTTCATATTCAGTATTATCCATCTTATATAACTCATACGGATCTTTTAGCGCTACAACATCAGTATCTAAATATAGAATTTTTTTGGGTAGCTCTTTTATCAAATCAGCATATAACCTCAATAGACAATATGGTGTAAAAAAAGTCTTCAAATTAGCTCGTGGCATATCCGAATTAAAAGCATCCGTAGCATCAATTAGCTTAATTGAGTGCCGCCCGTCCTTTGCTTTTATTATTTTCTCCAAATTCTCTATAGCGCTCTCTGGCACTTCTTTAAAACCCTTCAAACGCATCGTCAAAATAAAAATCTTCAATGGCCTAGAAGTATTTTTTACTAATGATAGTATCGAGATGATCAATCCATCTAAGATATTCCGGTCGCCACAATACAAAATATTCATAACAACTTTATAAATTATAGCAAAAAGCTGAAAAAGATGCTATTCGGCCAATTCAAGCTTCATCCTGGCGCTTCTTGATATAATTAACAATATCGCCAACCGTATGCAAATCCTTAATGTCTTTATCGGCAATTTCAACATTATACTTATCCTCAAATGCCGTGACCAAATCTACCAAGTCTAACGATTCCACATCTAAATCATTGAGTAAATCCGTATCCTTACTGATGGACTTTTTGTCCACCTCTAAAGTACTCGATATTAGTTCAATTACTTCTTTCTCCATTTGTCTCTTCCTCTATTACTTTTGATCTTATTATTTTTCCATTATTGTTACGCGGAAACTCCGCCGTCCTTAACCGCACGTATGCAATTTGTCGATTTTTAGGCTTTTCCCTATTATACTCCCCTATTAGTTCATCAAAATAATCCTGGTCGCCCATATAACTCTTTTCTGGATAAATCGATACGATTATCCTATTGTTATCTTCGTATGCCATTACCTCGGCCACGCCATTATCGTTAGCCAACTTTGCTTCTATTTCTTCCGGACTTACATTTTCTCCATTACTCAAAATAATCAAATTCTTTTTTCGTCCTGTCACGAACAGAAAACCATCCTCATCAAACCTTCCCAAATCTCCCGTATAAAAACGTCCATCTTTCAATACTTCTTCCGTCGACTTACGGTCCTTATAGTACCCCTTCATTACAATGTCGCCGCTAACAACAATTTCATCGTCAATTATTCTTACATTCACATCTCGACATATTTGCCCAACGCTGCCATCGCGTTTATGATGGTTGCGATTTACTGCGACTACCGGCGAGCATTCAGTAATGCCGTACCCGACCAAAATCTCTATCCCTATACTCCTAAACCACTCTATATACTTCACATCGAGCGCCGCGCCACCACAAATTATATAATCAACATTTCCGCCAAACTCGTCCAAGATTTGCTTAAAAAACTTTTTCCGCCAGTCTATTCCAATCTTCATTAGAGCATTACTAACTTTAATTCCACGACTCAGCTTTCTTTCTCGCTTTTCACGTCTTGCCGTACGCCATATTTGGCGATACATCGTCTCAACAACCATCGGTACAGCAAATATAGTATCTGGCTTCCCATCTTTAAAGTCGTCCAGTAAACGTTTTAAGCTACCGGAAATAAAAGTATAGCATCCGTAATAATACGGCATTAATAGCGACGTTACAAACCCAAATGCATGATGGTACGGCAAAAAACTAGCCGCTCGACCTCTTGGGCGATAAATAGATGATGCCCCATACAGGTCTGCCATGATATTTTTTTGCGACAAAACCACAGCCTTGCCATAGCCCGTAGTGCCAGAAGTAAAGAATATCATCGCATCCTTTTGAATGTCCTGCGCATTTTTATTGTGTAGTTTTTTCCCAAGATTAATGTAATCTTCCACTTCTTCAAGAGGATAACTCTCGCGGAACGCTTCACCGATTTCACCGCAATAATCCAAAGAATAATATACTGCCTTTACGTCCACCTGTTTTAGTTGTTTTCTTAACAATTCCAGATCCGAATCTTTATCTAGTGCCACACACACATTACCACTCACGATAATTGCCAACGCAATTATCAACCAAGTATAGCTATCCTCTCCAATTACAGCTATATTCTTTCCTTGATAATTTGCGTAAAAATAGCCGCTCAACGCCTTCACGTCATCAAAAACATTTGCAAAGCTCTTCCGACGCAGCTTGCCGTCTTCGCGCCACGCAAACGCAGTCTTTTCCAAATTTTTGCGATAAGTTATCAAATCCCACAAATTTGCCAACTTTGGCACATCATAATAATCATAGCTAGTATTCGTTTTTCTACTCACGATGTATCTATTATATATTAAACGCCTCAATGTTTCTTTTTCTCCTATTACTAACACGTTTATGCTAAGATATAGTTATGAACGCCAAGAAGTCAACCAAAGCAAAATCAAACAAAAAAAGCGAGAACGTACTCAAGAATCCTTTATTCTATATGTCTATTGCTATATTCGCAATAATAATCCTCCTTTCGATCCTAGCAATTAACACAATCCATAACGCTAAGCACAAAAAAGAAATCGACGAAACTAAAGGCCGATATATCTATATCGGTAATGGCAAAAATATTTACGACACAGAATCAGCCATACCAGACCAAATTGTATCCAGCTACGACGAATATACCTCTGCCATGCGAGATATTAACCTAGAAAATGGCGACAAGACACTTTCGCCGACAGACTTTGAAGGCAATAATTATGCGCTTGTAGCCGTTCGCTATGACTCCTGCTCCGAAGAAAATATCGAGCCAAGCAAGTTTGATATGTCCAATGGCCAAGTTAGTGTTGTTTTCGACTACGACTCAAAATGCGGCTTCTGCGCCCCAACCTATCGTTTCTATGCTTTCAAGCTAGATAAAAGCGTTACGAGCGGTGACATTGTCGTCAATTACCACTCTCGCAATACTATTGAATGTGACTCTTCGGTAGTATACAAGCCTATTATCTATCTTTACCCAACCAAAACTACAGACATCAATGTAGCTCTTGGCCATCCCGAACTAATAACCACTAGCTATCCACAATATCAAAAAGGCTGGGATGTCACAGCGGAACCAACTGGCGAGCTTACAGACAAAAAGACCGGAAACAAGCTCTACTCCCTCTATTGGGAAGGCAAAAACCATTACGCGTCAGTTCAACAAGACGGCTTCATTGTAAAAGGCAAAGAGACAGCAAAATTCCTAGAAGATAAGCTATCCACGCTTGGCCTAAATTACCGCGAGGCCGAAGAGTTTATCATCTACTGGTTGCCAAAACTCGAGCACAACAATTACAACTACATCCGCTTCGAGACACAATCCGAAATCGCTTCATACATGCCTCTAACTACCACTCCAAAAGCTGACACTATGATTCGTGTATATATGGACTACAAGCCACTCGACACGCCAATCGACGTTAAAGAGCAAACTCTCTCAACTCCGACACGAAACGGCTTTACTGTCGTCGAATGGGGCGGATCTGAAATAAAATAACACCCCAAAAATGTTTCAATTCAAACATAAAATTATTGCAGCAACTGCGTTGTTACTCATTCTAATTATTTGCGGTTGCAGCGCCTGGCTGTATTACGACTACAAAAAAGTCGAAAGCTCAGCGCCAGACAATCAAATCGTCAAATATGAACTACAAACACACGAAGTCTTTAGTGATTATCCCGATAATTCGAAATATCGCATCACTTCCCCCGAGGAACTTAATCGCTTTTATAAGAAATACTCCGATGTATTAGCTATAAATGTTGAATATTTCAAACATAATGATATTTTTATTCAAGTTCAAAGCGAATCGTCTGGCAGTATTAATCACAAGCTCGAAAGTGTCAATCTCAATAACAACACTGTCAATTTTACAATTAGTACCGATAGACCCGAAATCGGCACTGATGATATGGTTTTTTGGTACTTCGTCGCAATCATACCGCGCAATCAAATAGCAAACCTAAACTTATCAGATTGGAGTACAATTTAAAGGATATAAATGGACGCTGACATTACGAATAATTCAGTCAGCATAATAAAAAACGAGAAACTATATGTCAGATAAATCAAAAATCATCTTCGCAACTACAAACCAAAGAAAAATTGAAGACCTCCAGCGCATAATTGACGAGTTGGGCCTAGATATGGGAATCCTAAACTTAAATGACATCGATTGGGATAGAGGTGAAATTGAGGAAAAAGGAACTACGATTCAGGATAATTCTCTCACGAAGGCGCGAGCAGTCTTTTCATTTTGCAAAGAAAAGCAGATCCACTTCCCTATTATTTCCGACGACTCTGGTCTATTCGTCGACATACTAGGGGACGAGCCCGGCGTCCATACTGCTAGATACGCCGATGCAGAAATCGCAGCCAATCCCAGTCTACCGAGCTATCAATGTATCATAAAACTAATCGAGAAAATGCGTAATACTACAAATAGACACGCAAAATACAAATCTTGTATAACACTCATGACTCCAGATGGAAAATACTTTCAAGAACTAGGCGAAAGTAACGGCACTATTATGAGCGAAATACCAAAAATAATCGAAAAGCCATTCTTTTATTCAATTTTCGTCCCAGATGGGTTTGACGTCGCATTTGGCCAATTACGCGGCGACGCACTAAAACACACTTATCGCTTTGAATCTTTAAGAAAAGCAATTCGCCGCCTAGCTACAATAGACTAATTATTTACACGAAAAAGACGCCAGTCGCTTCAGCGCAATTGACGTCTTTTTTATTGATCAAACTATCCCTGGAGCCGTTGACTGGGGTCGAACCAGCGACCTGCTCGTTACGAATGAGCTGCTCTGCCAACTGAGCTACAACGGCATCTCCTCTGCAATTATAACACAACTATCTAAAAGTATCTAATGCTAGCTTTACCAACCCCGAAACGACCACATAAAGCCCTTGTAATTTCGGCCGCATTCGTATATAATGGCTTACACAAGGGCTCGTAGCTCAGTTGGTTAGAGCGCCTCCCTGTCACGGAGGAGGTCGCGCGTTCGAGTCGCGTCGGGCCCGCCACAAAAAATCTCCATTTTCTGGAGATGTTTTTGTTTTATGGCGAATAACCAATTATTTATAGATTTTCAATTTCCGAAAATAACTCTTCAAACTTATCCGAAACCACAGCATAATTATCTGGGAACATCATATATCCATGCGCTTCAATCGTTTTTTCGTCATCATAGGTCACTTTCAGGACAAAACCGCCACCATCAAGAATACCGTGGGCGCTCTTATCGAACCCATCCCACTTTGCTACTTCATTCTCATTAATAATATCCGCCAATCTATCAAGATACTTACCGTCTACAGTTTTCTCAACGTTCCCGCCTTTATCGTAAAGAGCTCCCGTTCTATTTATCGAAAGCAATGCTAAATTATCTTGCCTCTTCAGCGTATACTGAACGTCTCCGCTCATGCCACCCCCGTGTCCAAACGAAAACTCCACAATCGAACCATCGCGCGTCTTCGCTTGTCCTCCAACTAAGAATACAATTGCCGCCACTATGCCTATTAATATGGCTACTCCAGCTGTAACCATCGCTACTATTCCAAATGTATTTTTCTTTGTTGTCTTTTTTGCTTCCATCATATCTCTATAATATCAAAAAGAAAAAACTATGCTAAAATAGTGATAACGCGGGTGTCGTATAACGGCTATTATGTATCCTTCCCAAGGATAAGACGAGAGTTCGACTCTCTCCACCCGCACCAAAGCATAAAGCATGACCTAGTGGGTCACTTTTTATACTTCCCAAATAAATGGACATTGTTCGTGCTAGAAGGAGCTGGGCGAAGCGTTATACTTTATATACTCCGCAACCAAATCTTCATCATTCATTTCACTCGGCAAGTTATCAACATTAAAATAGGCCAATCGCAGCGACTCTGAATCTTTCTTTAGGACTACGTCCTCAGACTTGATGTTAGCTAAGTAAAGTGACGTATTATTGTAGACAATATCGCCATTAGCGTAAACTCTCCTTCTTGATTCCCCGGATAGCGTGTTAATCAAAAACAAATCGTCTTCTGATATTTTTATCCCCGTTTCCTCGTATAGCTCCCTCACGGCGGTAGTTTCAAGTTTTTCTCCTAAATTTTGACACCCACCCGGCAACCCCCACAAGCCATTATCCGACCTCTGCTGTAATAATATTTCACCTTTCTCGTTTCTAACCGCAACAGCCGCTCCAGTTTGAATAAAAGGAATATGACTTAACCTTTGATCGAGCGACATTCTGAATAGCACTGGGTACCCACCATAATTTGCGCTCAACTCCAGCAAGCCTCTCTCGTCCAAACCGCTCACCAAATCAACAAAATCCTCATGCTTATATTGCCTCATTGGCATAAATCTATTTCTACTACTCTGCTCCGACATAGTTATTAGAGAATCTTACAGAAACTAATTATTTTAATCCTTCAAGTGTTCTACTTTGGTCAATTTTCCAAAGACGAACGCCAAACCAGTAATCATAACTACTATACGTAGTGCCATTAAGCATTGACCCGCCACGTTTTATTTTCTTTTTATATTGTTTTGAGCTAATAAAGCGGCCGCCACCATCATAGGTAACAATATAGTCACTATATACCTCACCAACCACCGCCACGTGCTTCCAGTCGCCATCCCTAAAGTAGTGAAGCATATCCCCAACTTGCAACTGGGCAGTGTCTGTTATCTTCCCTACCGGCGACTTTGATGGTCCAGATTTCCAAGAAGTACAGAGATTGCTCACGAAGTACAAATCTGTCTTTTGTGCCATTGCATCGCAAGAATAATTACAGTTCGTCCTAAACCTACCCGGGTCCTCAGACAAATTCGTATCAATGTCCTTATAGCCATACCCGGCACCCGCATAACGTGAACCCGACCCCTTCCAATACGCATCCGACTGGTCAGCAGTCTCATCGCCCCACCTATGATACGTGTTTCCATTGTCGTAATCCACACCGTACGCCATCCATAAACCATACGCATATTCTGCCGCCGCCTGGAAATCGCAAGCCGACTTCGTCTTTATCTTTTTATCTTTTCCAGCGTACATCGTATGAATTCCGCCAAGCTTCTTCACATAGCTAGTATAGCCACCAAATTCGTTAATCCTACCCGAGAAATTTGAATAATAAAAATCCTTTGCATGAGGTTCAAGATATTTCATCGTTATTGATCGAATATTTAAATCGCCAGAGAATTTTTTCGCGGAAGTCGCAGGTTGACACGCATAGTACTCGCTTTCAACCGTAACTTTGACTTTAGCAACAACCGCGTTCTCGTTAGCCGCCAAGGTTGCAGCCGACAAGGTAATGCCGCTATCATTTACGGCAACTTCCGTCTTGTTACGCGCCGTTATCGTCACAATGGTATCCCCATAACTAATTCCTTTTATCTTCCCCGTCTGGTCAACCGTAGCAACTTTCGTATTTTCGCTTGCCCAAATCAAGGTTTTGTCTGTCGCGTTTGTCGGATATGGCGTCGCTTGAACTATTACTTCTTTGTTCTTTTTTAGCGTCACGGAACTTTTATCTATCTTAATCGAAGTAACCGGAATCGGCTTCAGTACCGTCACCGCAACCTCTTTCGAAGGCCCATCATTTGAGCTAATCGTAATCGTTGCCTTCCCCTCCCTCTTGGCCTTCACTAGTCCAGACCGATCCACTACCGCAATCGAATCATCGCTCGACTTATATGTTAAACTATGATCCTTAGCATAATCCGGGATCACTCTTGCTTTAATGGTTATTGTTTGGCCAACAATTAAGCTCGTATGACTAATTGCATCTATCGCACGGACTTTATAGCGTCCCTCGCCCAGCGGAATGTTACTGCCACTACCGTCCGATCTATCCTGAACACTTGTCGCACCCTCTATCGCATCAAGAACCAAATTAGTAATCGCAAAAGCCGCCAAAGTTACAATCAAACCGCAAATCGCATAGAAAATTATATTTTTAGACTGCCTAATCTTATTCGCATCGCCAACCGACGTCATGTAATTAATGCCGCCAATAATGACCACGATTACCGAAATGATACCAATCCAAAGATATGTTACGTTCAAAGTGCTCTCTACGGATTGCATAATCGCAACCTCTTCGTCGCTTCTAGGAGTGCCGCACAGCAACGGATCGTTCACCTTATTGATAGAACAAGCATCCTCAGCATACAAATTATGAGCAAGGAAAGCCCCAAAGAACAAAACCAACCCTATAACAGCTGCGCTTATGATAATCTTTTTCCGCATTATAATTCTGTTCTCCTTCACTGCGACAATAAAACGCGCAATTCACTTACACTTATTTTAAAATAAACTGCAAATCGAAACAAGCACACCGAATCATCATAATTCATTTCGTTTATGTTAAAATATAGTTAATCATGCAACCAAACAACACGCAATTTCAGCCAAATATGGCACCAATGCAACCTCAACCAGTCCAACCCGCACCTCAACCAAACACCCTTCCACCGCAGAACACATTACCCGCAAACTACCAAACCACGCCCATCCCACAGGCTAAAAAAGAAAAAGGTCATCTTAGCCTATTATTAGCAGTTATTTTTGGCTTGGCCACACTTGGATTGGTCGCCTATATCGTTGTCGACAAAGTCATCAACAAGAAACCAACCGGCGAAAACGAGACGCACGCTCTAAATGCACAGCCCTCCACTCCGCTCTCTCAGATTAAAATCCCTGACGGCTCCCCAGAGGATATTCTAAAAAGCGCTCTCGCTGGCCGCACTTTCGCCATTAACCCTAGCCACGATGAATTCATCACTTTTACTACTGATTCTAAATATGAATTTTCATACTATCGCGAACCTAATGCTGACCGCAAAAAGCTCCAACCAAGTACTGAGGCTGGCGACTACACCGTGAAAGGGTCGACTATCACGCTCAGTAATGATGAATCCTTCCAAATCACAGGTGACTACCTAGTAAAAAGCACCGACCGCGTCAGCAAGAACAAGACTGCCGTCTACTTCGACTCACTCCAATTCAGCAAAGCCATGCCGAATATTACTGTTGCTCTAAGCAATTATCTCAACACCGTCAAAAAACCAGAAGTACCCAATTTTGAAAAAATACGCATCGATCATTTATACTGCCATGCCGATTACTCAAATAATAATATGACAAATGCAGACAGCTATATTTGCGACACTAACTACAGCCTACTATTTGACGAAGCAAAACTAGCCACCCAAATGCAAGCGGCCAAAATAGCAAACTTCCCAAGCTACTGCGCTTTAAAAAATAGTCCTTATAATCTCTTTTTGCTAGATAACGGCTTCTGCAATATGGATAACACCGTCTCAAGTTGGGCATTCGTGATTGTTCGAACAGATAATATCAGCTATCGCGTCACAGGGACATTTCGCACTATTCAAGGTTCGACCGAGACCCCACAACGTTTCTAGCTATTGCAAAAATCAGTATTTCATGATATAATAGAAATATATGAAGCTTCCCCGCTACAAGCGCAGCTCCCCTGTTTCTTATGCTTTCGGAGCTACGCTCACTTACGAATTACTCAAAGTAAACCCTAGTCTTATTAAACGTGTTTTTCTACGCCCAAATCAAAAACATAGTCATGGTATAGACTCCATCATTGCTCAATTAACAGCATTCAATATTCCCATCATCGAAAACACTAAAGCGTTCAACATTCTCGGCGCAAAAGATAACTGTTTAATAATCGCCGAATTTGACAAACCCGTCATGCAACTAGAAGCAACCGCCGAAACACCTCATATCGTACTCGTTAATCCCTCTGACGCTGGCAACCTTGGCACGATCATCCGCTCAGCCGTCGCCTTCGGCTATAATAACTTAGCCATCATTACTCCAGCGACAGATCATTTCGACCCCAAAGTCGTTCGTGCTTCGATGGGCGCAATATTTCACATTAATATTGAGCTGTTTGCCTCGTTTGACGACTATCTGGCAAAATATGAAACCATAAACTCATCACGAAAACGCCTTCTCTATTCTTTCATGATTAATCCAGAAGCCGTCAATCTCGCAGATGTAACATTAAACGATGGTTCATTTTCTCTGATTTTCGGAAATGAAGCTTCTGGCCTACCTCAAGAATTTGCCGACAAAACTCAAGCCGTCTTTTATCTCTCAAACTCCATTGGTTGACAGCCTAAACTTATCTATCGCAGCCGGCGTAGCTATGTATAATTTCCGCCAGAAATTACAATAACCTAGCACATCATCATTTATTGGTGTTTTCGTCTATATCTGGGCTTTGCGACGACATCTCTTCGTCGCTTTGTTCAATCGCAACTTCAATCTTTTCTTTAATTTTGCCATCTTCGCGTAACTTTCTAACCTCATTATCAATCTTAGAAAAACGAATCGAAAGCGTCTCATAACTGACCTTATTATTTTCTTTTGATACTAACCGCACGTAATAATATCCGTCACCATTCTTAGATACAAAGCGCCCCGAAACATCGCCTTTCTTTTCTAGCTTTATCGCCACTTCAGCGCGACCACTATCTAGATTTGATACCTCAACAGCATTTCCCGCCGATTCATATCCCAAAATCTCATTATCTTTCAATGCATCCGCTACCTTAGCAAAATCGTTGCCGTTCGCCTGCAACAAAGCCTCAACCTTCTCAGCCGTCTCTTTAGCCTCATTATCAATTTCTATAGACAGTTTACGCTTCGCCAAAGACAGCATCACCAGGCGGCGATATTCTGGCATAGTCAAACCGAAGTTGTCCCTAACTATACCCTCAAAAGCTTCATCGCTACGCTTTTCGCCATTGATGCTCTTGTGCTCGTCGATTACCTCGTCAATTTCACTAGTAGAAACCGTCAATTTTCGCGCCTCTAATTCCGCCAAAACATAGCTATACATTTCCGCGTCATTCAAAGCTTGCCGTTTGTAAAACAACTTCTGATTTGCAACTTCTTTGTCGCTGTCATCTAACGTGCCTTTTTGTCGTTCTATCGAAGTTATACTGCTGCGATATAGCATAAGATAGTCACTATAGAGTACTTTGTGTCCGTCAATTTCTGCAACTGGCAATCCCAGTACCTTAGTAAAACGATACATCACCTCACCGGTATTCTGTACCCTATACAGCTGAAACCAACCAATTCCTACAAAGGTCCCAATAGCTACTATTGAAATAATGATCGTCAAAATCACAATTCGATGTTTTGCATACTGGAATGGATACTTAAAGCTCTTCCCCCTTGCCAAAATCTCCTCGCGGCTCTCCTCGAGGTTCTGTTGTGTAATGCTTATATCTTTTTTCTTCGCACGTTGTGATTTAATTTTTTCAACTATCTTCTTCATAACTATTCTTGCTGAGGCTGCACTTCATGGCGCGCGTTCTCTATCTCATTATACACTGTTTCGGGATGGCTCACCATGCTCAGCACCAGGTCGCCCGCACCCGTCTGAATCAAAATTGTGCCATAATCAAACATCGCACCAAACATACCCGGCACACCGAATGACGCACTCTGCACATTTTCTAAGCTCAGATCTACGACTGTCTTTTTAAACAACCCCTTCTGGCGCGTCTGACGTAAACGCTGATTCGTCACTATATAAAAGCTAAAATACCATAGCAGATAGCTATACCCCATCCCCAACAAGCCAATTATCACCGCCCCCATCCAAACAAATATCATCCTATCATTATTCGGCCACATTATTTTTGGCAAGAAGCCAATCACCGTCATAAAGACCAGAAAGAAGAAACCCTTAATTGATGTCAAAATATGTCGCCGAAATATATAGACAACTTCCTCGTTTGCTCGTTGCCCCTCAAAAGTAGTCGCCATACCTATATTTTACCATAAGCGTCCATATCTATCGCCCCCCCTCACGCTTCAACTTAAATCCAAATAAAAAATCGCCGCATACGCGTGATCAATCGTTATCTTTTGGTAGCCCAGGAGCGAGTCGAACGCACAACCTTCTCCTTAGGACGGAGCTGCTCTATCCATTGAGCTACTGGGCCAACGTCTATATTTTAGCACACTTACGCGCTACCTTTACCTACCTGGCATCGGAGTTCTAAATGAATAGCTTTCAAATCTTTCCACTCTACCATCCGACTTCCTACCGGCTAGCTCGCCATTCCTCATATTTATAAATATACCATGTTCACTCCAACAAAAAGACACCCCAGCAAGCGAGGTGTCTAAAGTGCGCAATAACTAGCGCGTGAACTTTTCGCTCAAAGTATGATACATCTGGATCTCTTCCGGCTTGAACCAGTAGGAAACCTCAGCTTCCGCTTCTTCTGGATTACCAGAAGCATGAATCAAGTTTGGCACCGCTTCATCGTGCGCATCCGCATAACCGAAGGAAATATGCGCATAATCACCACGAATTGTACCCATGTCCGCCGCCATCGGCTCAGTCGAACCAACCATCTTACGCACAAGCGGCACCGCCTCTACGCCTTCTAGGACCATTGCGATTACAGGACCAGAAGTCATAAACTTCAAGGTAATGTCAAACGTCTTCTGACCACGGCGTGAAATCATCTTCGAAATGCCTTCATAATGCTGGTAATAATGATCTTTGTCAGGGTTGACCATCTTGGCGCCTACAATCTTCAAACCAACACGCTCAAATCGGCTCAGAATCTCGCCGACAATACCTCGCTGTACTGCATCTGGCTTGAACACAATTAGCGTACGCTGCACTAGGCCATTCGGATTATTCTCTTTCGTAAAACCAACGTTCGCTGCTGTCGCGTTTTTCTCGGCTGCTACCTTTGCGGTTGCTTTTCCAATTTTCTTTTCGGCTTCTTTTTTCTCTGCCATACTTTTCTCCCTTTTCACCATTATATACCAAAAGAAGCCCCCATCAAGGAGCTTCTCTCTTGAGGAACGCGAGAAAACAATCCCGAGCTCGCTCGATTACTTATTACACTACCACAAAAACATCATATTGTCAATGCAGACTCTACTTATCTACTTCGCTGTGGAATTTTTCATGTATTTCGCGCAAATGCGGATCCGTTACGTGCGTATATATTTGCGTCGTCGAAATATTCGAGTGACCAAGTAGTGATTGTACCGAACGCAAATCCGCTCCATTCATCAATAAGTCTGTCGCAAACGAATGTCTCAAAGTATGCGGCGTTACGTGTTTTGTTATTCCGGCCGCCCGTACATACTTGTTAATAATTCTCTCAATACTTCGCGGCGACAATCTTCTATAGTCCCCCGACGTCCCCGCCATTGGTTGATTTCGCGAGTTATTCAAGAACAATGCCGGCAACGAGTCCTTTCTTTCATCTAAATAATCTCGTACCGCATCCGCCGCCGACTGCGATACGAATACCGGTCGGTCTTTCTGCCCTTTTCCACGCACCATAAATTCTCGTCGCTCCAGATTTACATGGTCACGATTCAAATTCGTTAGCTCCGACACGCGTAGTCCCGTCGAAAACAACAATTCAAAAATTGCCCGATCGCGCAAGCCATCTTCTGTATCCAGCGGTATTTCTGCTAAAATTCGGTCAATCTCATCTACATGTAAAAACGTCACTTGTGCGCGATGTGTACGCGGAAGCTCTACTAGTACAGGATCCAACGACTTGATATTTCTCTTCGCCAAATATTTCAAAAAACCGCGCAATGCGATCAAGTGATAGTTCTGCGTCATTACCGACAAACCTTTGCCACGTTCCGTAATATAACGATTCAACCACAATCGATACTCTCTCAACCACTCTGGAGTTATATCGATTGGCTTTAAATCGTCTTCCGGATTCGACTCCTGGCTAAACTCGACTATTCGCGCCAAATATAACTCGTAGTTTCTCGTTGTGTAACGCGAACGACCATTTTCTACTTCCAATGATTCCAAGAATTCGTTAATCAAATCTGCTACGTACATTTATTCTCATACCGTTATTAGCTGCAATATTTGCGCCTGCAAAAAGAACACAACCAAAAAACCCAAAATCAAAAACGGGCCAAACGGAATTGTCATCTTTCTATTTTTCGCCCTAATCAATATCGGCAAAGATATCACGCTTCCTATAATATTCGAAATAAATAATGCAAAAAGAGCTAACCAAAAATTTTCCAACATCAACGCTAACGGCACACACAGTATCCAATCTCCCCCACCTACCCAGCGCTCCTTACTAACTTTATACATCAAATAATAAAATACCGGCAGAATCACAATCGCACCCCCCAAACTGAGCCAATCGAAAGAACCAACCACTCCATACGCCGTAAAAATATCTATCCCCAAAAAGGCCAGCGCCAACGCCGATGAAGCTATTAATATCCCTACAGGCAACTCTTTCCATTTCGCATCATACACAAATGAAATAAGCAGCAATACTAAATTAACCAAAAATAGCCCAAACTTTAGCACTTCGGCAAAATCACCCATTACTAAATCGTTTTTTGATGGCCACCACCAAAAAGCAGCCGCAAAGGCTAGCCCTAGGCCAACCTCTGATAGTATTTCGGAGTAGCCAATTGGTTTTCGGCACTTGCGGCATTTGCCCCCTAATGTCACCCAGCTAATTATCGGAATATTATCATACCATTGCAACTGGTATTTACATTTCATGCAATGTGACCATTTTGACTTATCGTTCTTATGAATCCGCCAAGCCTGACAGCAACCAAAAGACCCCAGCGTTGCGCCTAAGATAAACAATAATAATATTACGCCTACGCTTTCCATACCTCTTATATTACCACAAAAAGGAGCCCCATACGGAGCTCCTTTGAATATCTAGACAGATATTAGTGGTTATCGTTACAAGCGATAGCACCACCTTCTAGCTTCATGAAGACAGCAACATCGCGGTCACCAGTACCAGACTTTACGATACCTTCATCGCCACAAGTAGCGTTGTAGTAACCGTAGAAAGTCTTTTCTTGCATAGAGCCGCTTACGTCTTCACCGTCAGTAGCTAAGCCCATGCTTTCAATCTTATAGGTGTCACCCTGTGGATCGCGGAACTCGTTGGAGTTGTCGCTACACTTGATATCTGTACCATCCAATTCACAGGTGCTATCAATATAGCGGCTCACGAACTGAGCCAATTGAGCTTGGGTCGTACCGTTCTTGAATGGAACCTTACCTTGGTTGTTAGACTGATAGTTGTTAACGGCAGTAATAATACGTGCCAAATCATCTTCACGCTGTGTATTGCGTTGTGAACGCTGCAAAGCAGGAAGCGCAATGAATACCATCAAGAAGATAAGACCTGCGATGGCAAGAACCAAGACTACCTCAATGATCGTGAAGCCTTTTTTATTTTTGTTTGTCATTTTGATACTCCTTTTTTATTTTTGCAATCAGCAATTGCCCTTTGGCTACAGAGATACCCACTCTGTGATTGCCAACTGCAAAACTGCATCTGCACTAACTATACAAAATGTTTATGCTAAAATCAAGCTTATTTTTTAACAATTTATAAATTTATTTATACGTCTTCTAGCCAATCGAGTTGACCAAGGAGTAGATCGGGAACAAAACGCCACCTACCAACAAGCCCGCTACGACTGCAAGCATAATCATCATTACTGGCTCAATCATTGCCGAAATTGTCGCAATCTTCTCGTCAAGCTCATCTTCAAACACCTGCGCGGCTTTACCTAGCATTTCGTCCATTTTACCAGACTGCTCACCAATCGCCGCCATTTGATATACTAATGGATCAATATATTCTTGCTCTTTCAACGCTTCTGAAAGCGGACGACCTGATTGAACTTTTTCCCCTGCCGCATCTATCTTCTCCTGGATAACCACGTTTGCCGTCGCCTCTCCAGCGATATTCATCGTATCCAGCACCGCAACACCAGTGGAAAGCAAAATTTGTGAAATACGTGCAAAACGGGACATGTAAAGAATTCTAAACAACCCGTTAAACATCGGCACATTTAATTTAATTGTCGCCATCACATGTATACCATTATCCGTCTTACGCCACTGCATAAAGAAGGCAACCATCACACCTAGAATAACAATTACCAACCACCAGAAGTTTATTAAGAAATCTTTAATGCCTACCATTATCAAAGTTAATGTTGGCAACTCTTCACCGAGGTCACTGTACAGAGACTCAACATGCGGAACGACTTCAAGCATCATATAAATAAACACTACAATAATTACAAATAAAGTAATTAACGGCATCGTCATGGCACTCTTAATTTTGCCGAGCATCTTCTGGTCCTTCTCTTCCTGCTCCGCAATACGACGCAAACTTTGATCTAGCGTACCAGAAGTTTCACCTGCCTTAATCAAAGATAGATATACTTTATTAAATGTATCTGGGTGTTTAGCGAAAGCCGTACTAAGCGGACGCCCCGCTTCCACGTCGGCCAAAATCTCTTCAATAATTGCCTTCATGGATTTATTCTGGGTCTGTTCTGAAACTGAGCGTAAAGACTGCGCAATTGGTAAACCTGCACCTACAAGAGTCGCGAACTGACGAGTAAAGTTAATACGGTCTTTCGACGTAACTTTATTCATCTTATCAGCAAGACCGCCACCTTCCTCTTTGATATATTCCGGAACATATCCGCGATCAACCAAGAGCTTTCCAGCAACACGTTCAGTCTCTGCCTGAATCGTGCCCTTAATAACCTTGCCAGAACTCTGCTCTTTGGCCTTGTAGGTAAAACGTTTCATCCTCTAGCTAACCTCTCGAATTCTTGCAAATCTACCGCAAATTCGCGTGCACTATCATAAGTAATCGCACCGGTCTGAATTAGTTTAACCAAAGTACGATCCATCGTCTGCATACCTTGATCAGCACCAGTCTGAATAATCGTATCAAGCTGATGCGTTTTCCCTTCACGAATCACCGAGCGCACTGCTGGATTTGCAATCAAGATTTCTGCTGCAACTACGCGTCCACCACCAATCGCCGGCACCAAGCGCTGAGCGCAAATTGCCTGCAAAATGTTTGACAGCTGAGAGCGGACCTGCGGTTGCTGATGTGGCGGAAATACGTCAATCATACGGTCAATACTCTGCGAAGCTGAGTTAGTGTGCAGCGTCGCAAAAACTAAGTGCCCAGTTTCCGCAATCGTAATAGCGGCCGAAATTGTCTCGAGATCGCGCATCTCACCAATTAGTACTACATCCGGATCTTCGCGAAGTGCCGAGCGTAAAGCTGCCGAGAATGAATAAGTATCGTAGTGTACCTCACGTTGCACAACCACTGAACGCAAAGATTTGTGCGTAAACTCAATCGGGTCCTCGATTGTAATGATATGAACGGATTTTTCGCGGTTTATCTTGTCAACTAAAGCCGCTAGCGTCGTAGACTTACCTGAACCAGTTGGGCCAGTTACTAACACTAATCCACGCGGAAAATCTGCGAAGCTCGTCACTACCGACGGCATACCTAGCTCATTAATCGACTGAATCTCGTTCGGGATTAAGCGAAATGCACCAGCCAAATTGCCCTTCTCATGGAAGGCGTTTACGCGAAAACGACCTAAATCGCCAAACGAAAACGAATAGTCAAACTCTTTATCTTTAATCAGAATCTGTTTCTGGTCTTCTTCGAGCGTCGAAAAAATTAATCGCTCAACCGTTGGCTCATCCAAGTTTCCGTAACCAGAAACCGGTTGCAATGCGCCATCAATACGTAGAATCGGCGGCAACCCTACTTGCAAATGCAAATCGCTTGCCTTCGTCCTAACGCATTCCTCCAAGAGACTTTCGATACGAACGTCCGCATTCGAAATTGTCGGCGTAGCCATCGACATCGCCGGAGCTCCCGCTGCCGAAACAGAATTATTCACCTGCCCACTTTGTTCCATAACACTATTGTACTTATGTTTAGTGCAAAAATCAAACTTTTTATTATTAAATGCAATATTTTAAAAAAATATTTCAGGACACTTGCCTGAAATATTTCTTAATTAACAACTGTGTGCCAACTTTTACTTCAAATACTCGTGTAACTTCTTTGTATCTTTATTTTTACGTAATTTCGTTAAAGCTTTCGCCTCAATTTGGCGAATACGCTCACGTGTGACCGAAAACTCTGCGCCCACCTCTTCGAGCGTATGACTCTTACCGCCACCTATACCAAAACGCATTTTAATAATCTTTTGTTCACGATCAGTCAGAGTCTGCAAAATCGAAGCTATTTGCTCTTTCAAAAGTTGCGTAGCCGCAGAATCTTCTGGCGAAACACGATCTTCATCTTCGATAAAATCGCCCAGCGATGAATCGTCATCTTCGCCGTCACGCCCAACCGAAGCATCCAAGGAGGCGATATCCTGCTTGATTTTCATTACATACTCAACTTTTTCTGGCTCCATTCCCATTGCTTTCGCAATTTCTTCCGTCGAAGGCTCACGGTTCAACTCTTGCGTCAAACGACGCTGCGTACGCAAAACTTTGTTAATCGTTTCAACCATATGCACTGGAATACGAATCGTACGCGCCTGATCTGCAATCGCACGCGTAATTGCCTGACGAATCCACCATGTCGCATAAGTTGAAAACTTGAAGCCCTTATCCGGGTCAAACTTTTCAACTGCGCGCAAAAGACCAGTGTTACCCTCCTGAATTAAATCCAAGAAGTCTAGTCCGCGTCCAGAATATCGCTTCGCAATTGAAACCACCAAACGCATATTCGACTCGGCCATTTTATCCTTAGCCTTCTTCTTCTCTTTTTCTGTGCCGCTGATAATCTTCTGCGCCAACTCAAACTCTTCTTCAGCTGACAACAATGGAATTTTGCCAATTTCGCGCAAATATAGTTTTACTGAATCGTCCGCCACTTCATCATAGGTGGCAGACTCAAAATCGATATTATAATCCTCTTCGCTTTCTTCGCCCATCTCATCTAGCGTAGGCTCATCTAGCTCGTCATCGATGCGTAAATCTTTTTCGTCTTCGTCCATGTCCTTCCTTATTTTATTAGCACACAAAAGCCCCGTGCTTTTGCAAGTTTTTTATTTCTGATAGTTTTTTGTATATTCTTGATCAATCTATACTTTCTCCTGGAAGGACTACTATCAAAATAAGTCCGCTTTTCCAGCTGATTTCAGTATTTTTATACCACAAGTTTATTTTCGACGCAAGATTTTGCTTAATTTTAGCATTAGTTCGTTTTCTAGCTTCTCGTCACCTTTTTCTTCAGCCTGACGAATTTGATCTTCCAACTCTTTTCTTTCTAAATCCAAACGTTCCGACTCTGCTTTCTTTATTAATTCCATTGCTTCTTTTTGTAAATCGGCTGGCGCCCATTTTTCATATCGTTCCTCAAAAATCAGCCCAAGTTCATCTACATTATAATCCCGTATCTCAAAGCCCCCCAAATCCACTCCGCCATGAATCTTTAATGCCGCTAAATTCTTCTCTACTTTGCTTTCCATTACGGCATCGCCAGAGATATTAGCCTTTTTTAATTTTTTCTTCTCTGGCTGCACGACTTTCTTTGCCCTAAAGGCCTCCAGCGATATACCTAGCCTATCCGCTACAATTCTTTCATATTTCTCACGCAACACTACATCTTCTGAATCGATTTGATCTATCAGGCGCTTCGCCTCCGTAGCGTATTCTTGGAAGCCCTTTTCTGTCTTCAAATTATACTTTCCGACGTATTTTTCTAGTAGCCACTCCAAAGCGGGCTGATAATTCTCAACCGCTTCTTGCCACAACTTTGGATCTTTCTGTATCAACTCGTCCGCATCTTTGCATCCATGATAATCATCAATAACCGACAAATAGATACCGAATTTTGAAGCCATCGAAATTGCCCGTTCGGCCGCCCGCACGCCCGCCTCATCTCCATCGTAGGCCAGACGAATATCTTTAGTTAATCGCGAGAAACTCTTTAGGTGCATCTCCGTCATTGCCGTCCCAGCTGTTGCTACCGCCTGATTCACTCCTGCCTGATGTGAAGATATCACGTCCATATTTCCTTCCACCACCACCACAAAGTCCGTCCGCCTAATTGCGTCTTTTGCCTGCGAAAGCCCAAAAATATGCCGACCTTTATTGTATAGAATCGTTTCTGGAGTATTCAAATATTTTGGCGAATTATCATCTTTCTCAATAATTCTACCCGTAAAGCCAATTACGTTGCCAGATATATCCATTAACGGAACCGTCATTCGACCTTTAAATAAATCACCCCCAAAACGATTCACTAATCCGGCATCTTCCATTTCTTTAGCCGTAAAACCCCGTTTTTTCAGAAAATCCACCAACGCTCGTCCGGATTTTGGCGCATAGCCAATTCGAAAATTCTCTACCGTTTTCTTATTTAGATTCCTTTTATAAAAAACATATTCCATCACAGCTTTGTTTTTTGTCAAACAAAACTGAAAATACTTCGTCGCTAGCTCCAAGCAATCCCGAATCCTCTGCTTATGTGCAGCCTGCTTCCGATCATCGCTATTGTACCGTTTAAGCTCCACACCCGCCTGCTGCGCCAGTTTTTCAAGCGCCTCTCTGAAGGTGCACCCCTCCATCTCCATCACGAAAGTAAAAATATCACCACCTTTATTACTAGAAAAATCATGCCAAATTCCCTTATCTGGCGAAACCATAAAGCTAGGTGTACGATCAGTCCCCCAAGGTGAATGCCCTTTGAAATTTCTTCCAGCACGCTTCAGCTCGATGTATTGCCCGACTACATCTTCTACTGCCAACCTCGCCCGGATCTCTTCCTTAGCATCCTCCATACAAAAATTATATCATCTCTACAACAGATATACGACCCCATACGAAAAGAGCTCTCGGCGCACCCCCAAAAGTATACTAATGCCAATTCTGTTTATGCTATAATATCATCATGGACAATAAAGCTTATCTTGATCAAATCGCCGTCAAAGGCAAGAAAACCGTCAACCACGAACCGCTACTTACTCCTGTCATGATTAAGATATTAATTGCTGGCCTTATTACTCTCATTACTATCGTCATTGTTGCTGTAATGATTAACAATACAAACGCAAAATTGACTCAATCCTACGAAAGACTCTACCTTCGCGTTACTCAATTTTGTGGCAAAAAAGGTCCTTACGAAACCTATTCTAAGTACATCAGCTCCTCTCAGCTACGATCCTATGCCAGCCAACTAGAAACTTCCATCACTAACACAAACAATGGTCTCAGTGGTATCTGGAGCAGCCTCAATGTCTCTAAGGATAAGCTTACAAAAGATGTGAAAACCGAGGAAAACACCGCTTTCAATAGCTATATGTCCCGACTACAAGAAGCTTCCATCAGCGGCCAAATGGACGCCTACTATTCCAGCCAAACCGCCAATCAAATCATGAAGCTAAAAACACTCGAACGGCAAATCATCAAGAAAACCACCAACAAATCACTCACACCCGTCCTCGAGCAATCCGTTCGCGACCTCGACGAACTCTACGAACTATTCCAAGGCTTTAACGATTCTTTATAATTCTTTCCGAGACCAAAAACTCTCCCCTTCGCGGGGAGAGTTTTTTATTCTATAGCTTTAGATATTTCAAAACTATGTCGAACCAAATCCAATACTTCGTCCTTAGTTAATTGGCCACTGCATATTATTTCTATGCCGTTATTTCCCAGCAAACGGCTCGTCATTACGCTTTCATATCGCTCTTGCAAAGTTTTACTCAACTTGCGATCACAACGCGTCTCAATCCTCAACGGCGAAGTCTCCGTCTCGATTATTAGAAAAATCCTTTCGCCACGAGAAAAAATTCGCATATCATTTTCTCGACGCTCCGACACGTCTTCTAATCTAGCAATATACGCTAAGATATCATCTTCCGATACCACTTCAACTCCTCTATACTACCGCGAATATCATCAAGTGCACGATGGTTCTCTGGTTTCGCAAAACTACGATGCAACGCGTTTTCGAAATATATCTTCCATGC
Source organism: uncultured Candidatus Saccharibacteria bacterium (assembly GCA_947304395.1). GTDB lineage: Bacteria > Patescibacteriota > Saccharimonadia > Saccharimonadales > Saccharimonadaceae > UBA2834. The sequence continues at coordinate 13,721 of CAMZBA010000005.1, read as the reverse complement.
GCTCACATCCAACATCCGATAATGCAATTTAGCATTTAACTTTGGCCATTCGCGCTCAATAAACTTCCGATCCTGGTGGATAGAGTTTCCCGCTAAATATACCGTATCGCCAAAATTCTTTTTGATGAACTTTAATAATTCTTTCTCGACCACCGTCGGCGCCTTACCGTCAGAATTTTGCGCCATCAATGCATCGAACGATTCTTTGTTCTTCTCCCAAAACTCCCCCACCATGCGCTCGCGCATTAATTTTTCATCACATTTCACTACGGCAGTATAAGTATCATACTCCTTAAAATCCCAGTCCGTTGCAATTGCCGCCACTTCCAGAATTCTATCTTCTTCTGGCGACAATCCAGTCATCTCAAGATCCACCCAAAGTAACGTAGCTCTCTCAGATGTTTTTGCCATACTATTTCTTAATATCTAACTTCAAAGCTTTTACTACGCAATAAATAACTAGCGCTAGGACTAAGAAATTAATTAAATCATTAATAAACTCACCATACCGCAAGACGGCAACTTCACCAGTAGGAGTAGTACCCATCGTCAAGACTAATCCGCGAATACCCTCTGCGCTACCAAGCAAAAATCCAAGTGGCGGCATAATCACATTATTAATTAAAGAATTCACTAGTCCACTTGCGGCTGTACCAAGAATTAAGCCTACCGCAAGACCAACGACATTTTGCTCTTTAATAAAAGTCATAAAGCCACTACCGGCACCTTTTACTTTGCCAAGACCAGCCTTCGCAAGCTCTTTTGATTTTTCTTTAACTTCAGCCATACTATTCCTCTTTTAACTTAATTAAAATATACCACATCTGTAATACGTTTACATCTTTGACGGGATTTCAACGCCAAGCAAATCCAACGCCCGCGCCAACACATAGTCCGCACGCTCAATCATCCACAAACGCGCCGAACGCTCAATATCTTCCGCAGACGATATTGGCGTTTTCTCATAATACCTATTCAATTCTTGCGCCAATTCAAATGCAAAACCAGCTATCTTGTGCATCGCAAAACCATCAACCACCCCCGCAACTATTTCCGGGAATGCCAACAATAATCGTAAAACATTTTTTTCAGCATCAAAGTCATAGCCAGCAAAATCAACTCGCTCAAAATCGGCATTTTTTTCCAGAATTCTACGCATCCTCACGCATGCATATTGGCAAAATGGCCCCGATTGTCCAGTCAAAGCAAATATCTTGTCCGGATCATACAAAATCCCTGTTTTACGATCCGCCACAAAATCTGAAAACTTAATCGCGCCGACAGCTATTTTACGAATATCCTCATCCGACACACCATCCCCAAAATTTTCTCGCACGCGTTTTTCAGCATCATCCAACAATGCCTCCATCAAAACTACGCCCTTACGCGAAGACATCTTCTCACGTTTCCCGTCGGGACCTATTTGGTCAATCATACCAAAGTTCAAATGGTAGTTATTTACCGCCAAGCCAATCTTTTTCGCCATCGCAAAAAGCTGCTCAAAATAGAACTTCTGTTCCATCCCAGTATTAATAATAATTAGGTCTGGATTAAAATGTTCCACTCGATACAACATACATCCTAAATCCGTCGTCGCATACAGCGCAGTACCATTACTTTTTAGCATCAGCATCGGTACATCAATCTTGTATTCATCAAGACGACATATCACCGAACCGTCTTCATTTTTTTCAAACACCCCTTCTGCAACATATTTCTCTACCGCCTTTTTTCCACTTTCGACAAATTGGCTCTCCCCCATCTCATAGTCGGTAGAAATGCCAAGGCGTTTCATCACCTCGTGCATGTGATTAATCGAAATCTCGTTAAAATGCTTCGACATCTTTACGGCTTCTGGATCTTTGTTTTCTAGCTTCTTTAACCATTCCTGCGCCTCATCAGCTAAGTCATGCTTACCAGCTTTTTCCTCTGCCTTCATGTCGGCCTTCATTTCAATATAGATATTCCCGAGATCATATACTGTAACCTTATCGAAATCTAAACCAGAACGCTTAAAGCCCGTCGCCCATATCCCAAACGGCGTGCCCACATCACCAAGGTGATTATCTGTAATTACTTTCCAACCGTTTGCTTCTAGCAGCTTCTTTGCCGCCCATCCTTGCGTACCAGGGCGCAAATGTCCTACTGAATACGGCTTCGCCATATTTGTACTTGGATATTCCACTAAGGCGACTTTGCCATTTCCAGAATCGTTATCGCCATAATGATCCGACCACTCATCTGCTAATTGCTTTTGTAAAACTTTGCCAGACACCGCCACATTTATAAAACCCGGTCCCGCAATCGAAAGCTTAAAGCCGCAATCCCCTATCTTCTCAATAATCTCTTCCGCAATCATACGTGGAGCTTTGCCTGCCTGACGCGCCAAACGCATCGCAATATTAGTCGAGTAATCACCTTCAATTTCCGCCGGCACATCGGCAAAATCGACAGCAATATCGTCGACCCCATATAAGTCTTTGATAGCTCCTTTGATTGTTTCTTTAAGATTATCCATCATATTCATATTTTACCATCTTTTCACCCCTGTTTCAAACTCTTACTATTGACAAAAACATGAATATTTGATATAATATAGACATACATGAGCCTATCTCGCGATAGATACTCATTTTATATAGATATAACTGGGGTCCGCCCCTTTCTCGCACATTAACGGAGGAAAAAGCATGAATATCATGAATAACATCGTTGCTTACTTCTTAACCGAAGAAGAAGTCCGGAAGATCAAGCTGTATCAGCGAGCTCTCCACCTCGAGCCCAATCTGGGCGACGTCGAAGCGAAAGAGATGTGGCACCTTCTGTACGAGGAGCCGGATTATGCCGGCGAAATCCTCGACGGCTACGAGAAGCTCATCAGAGATCGACGCATCCAGCAGTTCATAAATCGCCTTCCCGAAAAGGAAAGATATACGATGGAGAGAGAGCTTCATACGATACCGGATTGGGCCGACGAAATCATCAACTACTGGGAGAACCGCGCCAGGAATGATGACGACGACTGGGACGACAACAACCGGGACGATGACGGCGACGGCTTGGAAGGAGTCGTCTGGGAAGAAGTCAGCTGGGACGATGATGACGACTACTAATCCTCTTTCAACCCCCTTACGGGGGGGCGACCGGCACGACCGGTCGTTTTTTTATCGTCAAAAGCTATTTGACTAATGGCATAATCATGTTATTATAATAAAATAGTTCGGACAAGCTAGCACATTCAAAAGGAGGAAGCGATGCAAATACACATTGGCGCCATCGGACACGGCGGTCGCACGAAACGTCAAGATCTAGAAAGATTCAGGAGGGCATTTCAGCGAAGCCTCGAACGCAAAGATAATGTTCAACAAGCCCATACTGCGCTTTTAGGACATTTTAGTCAGAAAAAAGCCGATAACTTCTATAGGCGAGCCCTGTATGTTTGCCCTTTTTTAACAGAAGACGAACTCGGCTCCTTCATGAAACAAGCCACTTGTAGCATTGAGGATTTTAAGGCCAGTCTCAGGCGCTTCGAGAGAAAAATTCACTCAAAAAATAGCCCTCACCTCAAAGATTACCAACATCTCGTCAAAGAGACTAGTAATCTTCCCGTAATCGTAGTCGAATCGACAGTTTTGAGAATAATTGACGCCCCCTTTCTTATGGAACAAATCCTACGAGAACTGCGAATTCGGCGGTTGCCTGACCTAATTCTTATTAATAAAACCAGCGAGAATGCTCCGCAAAGAGGTTGACTAATTAAAAGAATATGATACAATAAAAACATGTTTAGTCAACCCTGACTAAATGTAACTGGCGGCCATCACGCCGCATTAATTACTCCGCCAAAAGCGGAGTCGCACCTACCAAAAGGAGGTCTCAAAAATGGCAAGATCCACGACAATGCCCGGAACAGGCGACTATGTCCAGGGTATGATTTCGGCAACGGAAGCGCCCGAAGACAAACTCCTGCGGATGTTCACCGACCAGATGGCAGGAATGTCCGTAAGAGAGACTTGCAAGTCCAACTGGCGCAGGCGCATCGAAGCAGCTCTTCGCGCAAGAAGCCACCCTCCCAACAAGGAGTAAAGAGGCTCGTGTCGATACCTTCCTTTCTGCAAAGGCGGCCAATCTGGCCGCCTTTTTACTAGCACAGAACACTAAAGTGCTATTGACAAATTAACAAAACTTTGATATTATAAAGAATACCTGCATATACTGTGTTTTTGGTTATGCAAATAACCGCACAGTGCAGCGTTTTGTCCGTCACTGGCGGCGCCTGCGAGGGCCCGTTGGTGACGTGATTACGCACAAGAAATGGAGCGAAAGCTCCCGCACCTTAAGGAGGTATTATGTCAGCTACAAGTAGAATGGAAAGGCTTAACGATCTGGAAAAGGCCGAGAAGAAAAGGCCCCTGAACAGAGCGGAGCGGCAGGAGATTACCAACCTTCGGCGGAAACTGAAAAGTCTCGGAGTAAATTGCAAGGGCTCCTCGCCCATGCAGACGGCACTTATTGCCGACAACATCGGGACCGTACGAAAGTACATCGAGGCCTGCGATAAAGCAGCCAGTCATCCCGGTTGGGAAGTTCAGCCACACGTGGAGGCGCAGCTCCGAGATATCGGCATCGATCCCAACTACAGAAAGTTGCAGAGGCAGGTGGCCGAAATCGCGCGCACCAAGAATACCGCACGCGACACACGCAACCATCGTCGTGTCCACGGCAGAAGAAGGCCCGCAAGCATCCGCGGTCGCCACGCAACAGAACGCACTACTGCAGCCACAATGCCGGCGGCGGTCGATCCGGATAATCTGACCTTCGCGGAGAGATATCCTGAAGCGTCCGTTCCCGTTACACTTACCGACACAGAGCAGCTGATCCGGGCATATCCCGATTACGAGGACACCATCATTGCCAACATGGCACCGACGTCCTAATTATATCCTCCTGCCAGCCTACGCCACTTAGGCTGACAAACCCCTTCTCCTAATTAAAGGAGCAAGGGTGGCGCCCTACTATACAGGGCGCCTTTTTCTATATCTTAAAATTCACAAAAAAAGCACAAACACTATTGACTTTTTGATAGAAGTATGGTAATATATAAACATACCGTGTTACTGCGCAACAACGCGCAAAACAAGCATATTAGGAGGAAAAGATATATGGCAATGAGTTACTTCGATAAGGCATCGTATTTTCTTAACCTTTCCGATAAAAAGGAGAGCTCCAATCTCTCTCGTGCAGAAGCGGAAGAGATCTTCCGTCTTCGTCGCGAGCTCCGCGCTCGTGGACTGAACCCCGATCAGCTCGAGGGTCTGCCGGAACGCGCTCTCGTCCTTGACCACAGAACAGTAGTCGAGGCATTCCTGAGCAGCGACGGCAAGAACCGCTCTCTCAAAAATAAGCTGAAGGAGCTCGGAATTGACGCCAACTTCAGAAGGCTCTCCGAGATCATCAGCGAGCTTAAACTCGCCAAGAAAGAAGCGGACAAGCTGAAACGTGGCGGCCACGGCAAGACTAAGGCAAGCAAAGTGTTCGCAGACAGACGCGAAGCCGCAATCGCCGAAGAAGTCGCCGCAGACGACGCTGCTACGGCTGCAGCTACGAAGAAAGCTCAGGTCGCAATGTCGACCCTGGAAGAGCAGATGAAACAGACCCAGGAGCAGATCGAAGACCTCATCCTCAACATGAGGGACGGCTGCAAAAAGCTCGGCACATTGCTCAAAGCCTGCGACGCGACGACCAGCTCTTATGCCACGGAAAGCAACACACAGGAGATGCGCGACTTCATCAACGATAAGCTCTCCACCTTCGAAACGTGGCTCGAGCACGTATGCGTAGATCCCGGACTCTTCGTATAACTTAACCTCCAACAACACGGCGGTCAGCCTAGCTGACCGCCTTTTTTCATGTCTAATGGTTTTTTACTTTTTACTAGCCGCGCTCAACAGCCCCTCAAATAGCGGATGCGCTCGATATGGCCTACTCTTAAATTCCGGATGCGCCTGCGTAGCAATAAAGAAGTCACAGTTCGGCGCCTCAACGAATTCCACCAACTTTCCGTCCGGCGAAACTCCTGAAACGACCAGTCCGCCCTTCTCAATTTCTTTCAAGAACTTCTGATTCACCTCATAGCGATGGCGGTGTCGCTCGACTACTTTCTCTGTACCATATAATTTGGCCGTTTTGCTCCCCTTTATCAATACGGCCGGACAATCACCAAGGCGCATCGTTCCACCAGTACTCTCTTTTCCCTTTTGACCTTCCATAATATACACGACGTTCGCGCCTGTCGGAGCATCAAATTCCTCCGAGTTCGCATTCTCAACCCCACCGCGTCGCGCCGCCGCAATCACTGCCGTTTGCAAACCTAAGCACAAGCCAAGATATGGCTTGTTATGCTCCAGACAATACTTACCCGCCGCAATCTTCCCTTCTACGCCGCGTACACCAAAACCGCCCGGCACCACAATACCGTCAACGTTCGCGAAATCTTCTTCCGTCGCTTTCTCGGCATCAATCCAAATCGTATTCAGTTTTGCGCCAACTTTCCATGCCGCCGCCTTCAGAGCCTCCGTTACCGACAAATACGTGTCAGTATTGTCGATATATTTCGCCACTAGCCCAATTTTGACTTCTTTGCCAGAGTTAGATTCAATATTCCTCATTAACTCTTCCCACTGGCTCATGTCTGGATCGCCATGGTCAATGAAGCGCTCTAGTGGCGCCAAAACACCGCCCTTTACGGCGTTCAACGGCACTTCGTAAACAGACTTCGCATCTGGCATCAGGACTACTGCATCTTCACTCACCGCGCAAAATGTTGCCAACTTCTTTGCAATTTGCGGAGCCTTAATCACCCGGTCAACATCCATTCTTGCCACCACCATATCCGGAATAATCCCTAGTTCACGTAAATCTCTTAACGAGTTCTGTGCCGGCTTCGTTTTGAATTCCTGCGAAGTCGACAGCCATGGCACATAGCATACATGCACATAGAGGCAGTTTTCGCGCCCAACTTTAGTACCAAATTCGCGAATCGCTTCCACAAAATGCGGCCCTTCTAGATCGCCAATCGTACCACCAATCTCTACAATATGCACATCCGAGCCGAAATGTTTCGCATTGTCCAAAAAAGTCTGCTGAACCAACCCAGTCACATGCGGAACCAACTGCACCGACTTGCCGCCAAACTTCCCCGCCCGTTCATCATCGATTAATTTCTTATATAATTTTCCCGACGTCCAAATCGAATCGCCCGTCATCTCTTCATCGAGGAATCTCTCATAATGCCCCAAATCAAGATCCGTCTCCGCGCCATCCCGCGTCACAAAGCATTCTCCATGCTCACGCGGGTTTAAAAGCCCTGCATCAACATTAAAATAAGGGTCACATTTCTGCATCGAAACTTTTAGACCCTTTGCTTTTAATATTGCACCGATACTGGCCGCCATAATTCCCTTACCGACGCCAGAAATAACGCCCCCCGTAACAAAAATATATTTCGTGTTTGTTTTCATTGGGCACCTCCTTTTTTAGCCCACCTTAAATTACACCCTTAGCATAAGCCAAAAACGACCGCTTGACAAGAACTGACTTTTGCGTTTTTTATGCCTTAACACTTGCAAAAACCGCTATATATAGCGTACTTGAATAATTGCGCAACGCTATTACCTCCACTAATTGACAAATGCCATTATGCTGGTATAATATATACCATATTCCCCAAGACAGGAGGTGATTGTTCCTAATGAAAGTTATCGGATTCTTGGATCCCGAGCATCTCTTCGAGGCATATGTCGGCTCCTGTCATATTTCCAGGCTCGACGGCGGCCACATTCGCCTTCGTGCCACCCGTCCAGGCGTCGCGAGCATCGAAGATCTCAATGAAGCAGAGCTTAATGCTCTTGGCGGCGCCATCCAGCGCCTTGCCAAAGCTATGAAGATGGCACTTACAGCAAACGGCATAAGGGTTCGTCGGATTAACATCCAGTACAACAACAACTGGTCCGACCTATATCAGACCAAACCGTCGTTCTGTATCTATTTTTATGGGCGCGCCTACAACTCCATAAAACAACCCCTCGGCCGGTCGCTTTATTTCCCCTCTCCGCGCGAGCACGAAGATTTCTATAGGGGAAACGAGCCTATCACGGACGAAGATATTAATCTTATTCGCACCTTACTGAGCAAAATGCTCTAACGCCACCGCCAGCGTTATCGCCGGCGGTTTTTTCTTCATGCTAGAATATAGATGAATATGAAATGTTTTTATTATTCTCGCTACCGTTTCTATAATCATTCCATCAAACACGCCTTAAATTTCTTTTTGATCAGCGATATCCATTTCAGCGACAAAGTCAAATCCGCCACGCTTCGCGCCATTACCGAGCAGGCTAGCCAAAAACAGCCAGATTACATCATTATCGCTGGTGACGTTATCGATTCTCTCGATTGTATCCAGAATCCATCAAACCTCAAACGGCTCACCAGTTGGCTTGAGCAGCTCGGTAAAGTTGCTCCCGTGCTAATCGGGCTTGGCAATCATGATTTTTACCGCAAGAACCCCGAGCACAAAAGCATCTTCTCCCGCAAACGCCACTGGTTCTCCGACACTGGCGCCGAGTATATCAACGCCGTTAATGCCATAGACAACGTTCAGTTACTCAACAATGAGGCCTACGAAGATGACAAAGTCTACATTTTCGGCTTTACGCAAGCTCCTGAATACTTTCAGTTCAATCGCGACGAAAAACATAGTTCATCCATCCTTCACCCCGGCAATGAAGACCTCGATATTATGCTCTCCGATCTTGATTCACTCGACCAAAAACTCATTAACAATCTACCCAAACATAAAGCCAGAATTGCTATCATCCACTCGCCAGTTTTCTTAACCGATTCTCAGGTTGCCGCCAAGCTTTATGAATTCGATTATTTCATCTCTGGCCACATGCATAACGGCGTCATACCACCAATCATAAACGATTTCTGGCACTCCGACCGTGGCTTTATCGCTCCAGGCAAAAAGCTTTTTCCTCGCAACGCCCGTGCCAAAATCACCAACCCTAGCGACAAAATTATCACGCTTGGTGCCGTTTCCACAATTCAAGACAGCGCAAAACCCATCACCTTCATGAATGGCCTATTTCCAATTAATATTGCCACACTCGAACTTACTAAAAACGAGCTCCTCGCTCGCAAACCCGATATTAAGCATCAATATATTAGTCTTTAATGCGCAGCGTCGCCCCGTAGAAAGAGGCTACGACATTATCGTAGCTTCTTTTTGTTCTATTCAGTAATTCCAGATACCCAACTTCCCCTTAGCCTCAATTTGTTCAATTGGCTCAATATTATCTAACAGCCAGGCATATCTGCCAGCTTTATAATATCCCGCAATGAAGTTATTCGGATCCTTTCGAGCTTCTTGCTCTATGAACTCTTCCGTCATGTAAATACAATCTACTAAATCACATTTGCAAATAATGTACCCATACCGCAAATCATCTTCGCTGTACAGCGCCGACAATTCTTTTCTTTCTTTTACTTTCCTAGTCAACCTTGCTAATCCGGAATGAATATACAATTCGCCACGATAATTAGTCTTCCAACTTCTTGTTTCAATATACTTAACCTTATTCTTTACCAAGGTCGCATAAGGTTCTCTCAGCGTCAATACTTTCATCATACTGTCATTAGGTCATAACTTGGTAGGCCCAGCTGGAATCGAACCAGCATTGTACCCTTAGAGGGGGTATGTCCTATCCGTTGAACGATGGGCCCGCCTAGGCATTATTTTATCATACGCCCATACAATTCCCTACCTTCGACTATTTATTTAAAATCTATTATCATATATACATAAAGCTAATGGTATTATTATGAACGAACAAGAAAACAACAACAATTTTTCAACCCCTATCCCACCAGTACAACAGCCAACACCGCCTCCTCTAGCGACTAGTCAAGAAGCACTAACCTCGCAGCAACCCAAAAAGAAAAACGGCGCTCTTTTAATAATAATTATCGTCATATCTATTGTTACAATCTTCGCCTTTGGGATTTTCGCTCTTATCTTTATTTCTATCGCCTCAGACATCCTAGCTGATCCAGCGACCGACCGAGACATCCCATCCGTCAACCGCGACGATCCTGCCAAAAATCGAACCTTGTCTAGTAATCCCGTTTCTGGCACATGGAATTGCGCCTCTGGCACTGGCAGCACTGACGATCGCAATAACTTTAAGACCACCATTGAGCTAAAACCCGATATGACTTTCCGATACGGCCAATACGGCGACCTATCTAATAATCACTACGGCGGCACCTACACCTACAAAGACGAATACAAGCAAACCGCCGACGGGAGTTATAAGTACTACATGCTCTCGTTCGACACAGACGAATATATCTTAGGCGGGGTCGATACTGACGCCTCCAAGGTAAACCTATCTGATATGGAAATGGGCATCACTAAAACTTCCTCTGGCAAGCAAGCCATTACTATTTTCGTCTCTACATACAATATGTACTACTGCTACAACGACGATTAGCTCTTGGCTTATTCATAACAAAAAAAACAAGGCTACGATTATTGCAGCCTTGTTTTTTTAAAACGCCTTTTACGCTCTTCTACTCTTATTACAATACATTAATGTCAATAAAGCTACGCAGACCACTAGACACGAAGCACCCTTTCCACAAATATCCTCGGCACTCGTATTTGGATTCTTCGTTTCTCCATCTTTGGTAACCCTAACCCCATCTTCTAGGGGAACTTCTGGTTTCCAAACTGCATAGAGATTCAATATTTTATATTTCTTTATAAAGCTGTCATCTATTTTATCGTCTGGGCTATACTGAATTTCGTCACTGTTATAGTTATTATTCCAGCCTACAATGTCTTGCCAATCACGATAAAAAGTCACTCTTGACGCCATTCGCTGGTCGTTTAGTCCAGCTATATATATTGCCTTCTCCACGCCATCGTCTTTGCCTTCGAAATAATTATGAAAAACAACGTTAGTCGTATTATTCGTCAAATAATCCATAACTCTATCGGCTATAAGTTTTTGCCCGTTCTCATTTGGATGATAATTATCGCTCGTAAACAGATCATTACCGCCCCTCAATGCATCCTCGACATCGTCCATATACAAAACACCATTATTTTGAGCTAGCTCCTTATAGTATCCAGTCATGACATCCATTTGGCTCTGGATAGTCGCGTTCGTATTGTGCCATCCATACATTCCAATAACAACCTGCGCATTCGGAAAATACTCTTTAGCTGTCGTTATTAAACTGTTCCCCTCATTCATCAACAAGTCTTTATTATTAACGTTTTCCTTATCATTGTAGCCGCCCATCACTACAACCCATCTAACATCATTTTTATCAGTAATATTTTCATTTGCCTGGTTTAGAAGATTCATATATTTTATCTTCGTTCCGTCCTGCAACTCTTTCTCTACGCTTATGCCAGAACCACCTTGACAGCTCACGACTGAATCTTTCAGCCCTAGGCCATCGATCGTTTTCGTCGTCCATGACAATTCTGGGCTCGCTTGATTCTCTTTAATATTCCACCCCCTACAATAAGAGTCCCCAATAAAAACAATTCGCCCAAAATCCATCACCCCAACATTCATTAAATAACTGGCAGACTTATCATTAACCTTCGCCGTTATAGTAACACTGCCTTCAGACACCCCCGTCACGAGCCCATTATCTACCGTGGCGATATTATTGTTGCTACTTGTCCAGGTCGCAGCATCCGAGACATTCTCCTCCACATACATACCAAAATCGTTTGGGTTTTCCTCAAAATCCCTCCCGCTCTGACTTATTGCATACAGCTGCAATTTGTCTCCAACAGTTAAATCCCTAGTTTCCTCTAGGGAAATTTTATCGCCTTTGGAATAGTTATTCGACGTTATTGCTAACTCTGGAAGCAATATAGCACTCGCCTTCAATGGTACATTAGCTAAGAGCGCTAGCAATGCCACAAGAACATAAAAACACCTTTTCATTTTTTGACCTTTTTATTTTTGACCTTTATGCCCAATATTATATCGCAGTTGCCCAAAAACGCAACCATCGCCATCCGCATCGCCCAGTTCGCCACTCCTCGCAAAAGATGGTATAATATAAAAATCACTAACTAAAAGGAGTATTCATGAAACTATCCGAAGAACTCCAGTGGCGCGGTTTTGTTGCCGAACACACACTGGACCAGATATCAGACTTAGACAAAGCTCCGCATAACTTCTATTGGGGCACCGACCCAAGCGCCGATTCTCTACATATCGGCCACCTCGCTGCTCTAATGATGTGCGCCTGCTTCGTTCGTCACGGTTATACTCCTTACTATCTTGTCGGCGGCGCTACTGGTCAAATCGGCGACCCTAAGGATACCGTCGAGCGCGACCTTAAGGGTCTCGACGAAATCGAGAAGAATAAAGTCGCTCTCGCCAAACAAATCATCAAAGTTACCCACTCGCCAGAAGGCACTCAGCTCGTAGACAATTACGATTGGTTCAAAGACATCAAATTCTTGCCATTCTTGCGCGAAATCGGCAAAGCCTTCAGTATGACCCAGCTCCTCGATCGCCAATTCGTCCAAAAACGCATCGGCGAAGGCGGTTCCGGCATCAGTTATGCCGAATTCAGTTACACCCTTATTCAGGGCTACGACTTCCTCCATCTCTTCCGTACGTACAATATCGACCTTCAGCTTTGCGGTGCCGACCAATTCGGCAACTGTACTAGCGGCATCCATCTAATTAAGCGCCTCGAAAACGCCGAAGCTAATTGCTACTCTTGCCCACTTATTATCGACAAAGTCACCGGTCGCAAGTTTGGCAAATCCGAAGGAAACGCCGTCTGGCTAGACGCCGAAAAGACATCCATTTTTGATTTCTATCAATTCTGGCTCAATCAATCCGATGAGGCTCTTGAGGATTATTTCAAATACTTCACTTTCATCATGCCAGAAGAGCTCAAGCAAATCCTCGCCGAACATGCCAAAAATCCCAGCGCACGTTCCGGCCAAAAACGCCTCGCCGAGGAAGTTACCAAAGTTGTTCACGGCGAAGAGGCCGCCAAACAAGCCGCCAAAATCACCGCCCTGCTCTTCGGCGATGGTAAAATTACTGACCTCAACGATTCCGACCTAAACCTCTTAGCTAAAAGTTTCCCTACTACCAAAATCGGCGCTAAACTTGTCGACATTCTTGTTCAAACCAGTCTCGCTTCCAGTAAAGGAGAGGCGCGCAAACTCATCGCCAGCAATGCCATCTCCATTAATGGAATCAAAGCGACAGAAGACCAAGTTATCGAGAAAACAAGCCTTATCAAAAGAGGCAAGAATAAATTCGCCGTAGTTCGCTAATACTTACTTCTTATCCGTGAAATCTTTTACGCTAATCGCTATACTAGCATTTGCATTTTGTTGACTTTCGAGGTCAAACTCCAATAAATCATCTTTAATAGCCAAAGATTGGCTCTAAAGTTAATACGCATTGATTTCCTCTAGACTTTCTATCTTATCGCCTTCTATACTTAGCGAATATACTAACAATATTGACTTTTTACATGAAGTATGCCATAATAACTATGTGTCACAACGCTTTGTATTTCAAAGCGCAGAACAAGATCCTACAGAAAGGAGTAAGAATGGCAAGAATTTATGTAACCTGTATCGTTCCGCCGAAGTA